>NZ_CP069338.1:1345000-1681250 GCF_016859125.1 Archangium violaceum
TGGTCGGTCTCCGGCACCCGCACGGTGCTGTACGACAAGGAGTCCGCGTACAACCACATCGTCGTCAGCGAGGATCGCGAGGGCCGGCGCTATCTACAATTCGAGAAGGGCGGCGCACTGCAGAGTGTGGTGAGGCCAGGTCATCCGCTGGAGCTGGAGCTGCCCTACACCCGGGTAGCGATGGTGGGACTGGCCTTCGTGCCGGCGCCACGACGCATCCTGGTCGTGGGCCTGGGGGGCGGCGCCATGCCCATGTTCCTGCGCGCCCTGCTGCCCGAGGCCCATATCGACGTGGTGGACATCGACCCGGACGTGGTGGAGGTGGCACGGCGCTACTTCGGTTTCCAGGAAGACCCGGCCCTCCGCGCGCACGTGGCCGATGGTCGACGGTTCATCGAATCACCCGGTCCCGCATATGACCTCATCCTCCTGGATGCGTACGGTGCGCGCAGCATCCCCAAGCACCTGGTGACACGCGAGTTCCTCGCGGCGGTGCGGGCGCGCCTGACCGGGGCAGGCGCGGTGGTGAGCAACGTCTGGGAGCAGCGATCCAACCCGCTGTTCGACTCGATGGTCCGCACCTACCAGGAGGGCTTCGTCCAACTGTACACATTCCAGGTGCCGTCGAGTGACAACCGCATCCTGGTGGGGCTGCCACATTCGGTGAAGCCATCACGGGAGGCACTGGAGGCACGTGCCGAGCGGCTGGAGCGCGAGCGGGGAGTGCCTTTCGACCTGAGTGCGTTGGTGGTTCGCGGGTACGAGGACGCGACGGATCGCCCCGCACGCGGACAGGAACTGGTGGACCCGGCCGGGTCTCCCTGATCCGAAGCGGAGCCCGACGGACAGGACACCGGCAGGAAGCGCGGCTCTCGTTCGTCTTCACATCCCCGTGGGGAATGGCCTAGGCTGCGTTGACGAGCACGTTGGCGAGATGGAGCGGAAACGCTGTGGGGAAGCCATTTCCCCAATGAATAGCCTAGATCATTCGTCAGCGAAAGAGGGTTGCCAGAACAACTGGAGGATTCATGCCTTTGAGTTCGGATGTCCGGGAAGTGCTGAAAGCGTGGGGCCGCGGAGCCGGGGCCATCGGAGAAGTGTTACAGGGGCAGGGAAGCGCTACCTGGGACGAAGCGCGCTCAACCTATCTTGGTACACTCGCACAGCTTTTTCCGGCGCCTGAGGAGGCTCGGAAAAATAAATGTTCCATTGTGCGTGAAATTCAAACCACGTTGGGTATGAATACGTAGTTCCATTCCCCATGGAACTTGTTCCTTTTTATTCGGAGCGACTCCATCTCATGGTTGGTTACCTTTATGCCAAGAGGGTAGTCGTCCGTATCGAGTGCTGCCTGAATGTGTAGGCCCTTTTCGGTAGTCGTGCTCCCGATGAGGTTGACGACGATCTCTCGACTCTCCAGGGGACGCCCTCTCCAGTTGTGGGTGATGTGGCAGAACATCCGATGCTCTATCTTGTTCCACTTGCTCGTTCCGGGCGGTAGGTGGCTGACGCTGATTCGCAGCCCCATCTCGTCCGCCAGGTGCTGCAACTCCACTTTCCACAACCGAGCACGAGCGCTGTTGCTGCCACCGCTGTCTGCGATGATGAGCAACTCCTTCGCTCGCGCGTAGCGCTCTCGGCCCATCTCCAACCACCAGGTTCGGATGGTGGACGTGGCGAAGGCGGGCGTGTCGTGTGTCACCCCTACGCTCACCCATCCCTCATTGGCGCCCACGTCATAGACGCCGTACGGCAGGACTTTACCCAACTCCTTATCTACGAAGTCGTATACCCGAACCTCGGACGGCTTGGCTTTCGGGTGCCACTCCCTTCCTGCGTTCTTGAAGTCCCCCACCAACTCCTTTTTCTTGGCATCCACCGAGATGACAGGCTCTCCGCGCCGGTGGAAGGCCCGCACCAGCGCGTTGATGTGCTCGAATTGTGCGTTTCGGTCGGGATGCTTGCCGCCCTCACGCGTTTTGCGGTTACTCTGGAGGCTGTAGCCCGTCTGGCGCAGAAGTCTCCCCACGGTGCTGGGATCGATGGCATGGCCTCGATGACTCAACTCAGCGGCCAGTTTCACGGTGCTCTTGCAAGTCCAGCGCAAGGGCGACATCGGATCGCCGCGCGTGGCTGGCTCCACCAACACCTCGAGGTCCGACAGCAACGTTGTGTCTTTCTCTGTCGCTTTCTTCCGGCCTCCACCATGGCGGCGTGCGCGGTGGATGTCGAGAGTCACCCCCTGTTCAAGCTCTTTCAACCCCCGCCGTATTGCCGACCGGGACAGTCCTGTGGCCTTTGCCACCAAACTGATGCCTCCCCTTCCCAAGGACCTGGCCTCCGCAGCCGCCCAGCGCCGACGAACCGCCTCGTTCATTCCCGCACGCAGCGCCTCGAATTTGCGTTGAACAGCCTCTATCGATGGCGTTACGTTCATCTGTCACCCGTCTGCTGAATTCAGACACTCAACACGCCGTGTGGAACATTTATTTTTCCGAGCCTCCTTAGCTCGGGTCAAATCGACGATTCAAAGCAGCTCACCTATCCTACCCCCGTCCAGCGTCCGGGGCTCGCGGGAGTCGTGACTATCTCCGCGGGCCCTGCGGATGCACCGCGCGCCAACAGGTGGCCTACATGGGAACGTGCGCGCTCCTGAATGCCTTCGAGGTTCCGGTCCCCAAACCATAGGAACCAAGTTCTTTCATGGGTCCGGCGCGAAGGACGGAGAAGAGTCCGGCAACTGGCCCACCCATTCAGGGCTGACGTCAACGCCCGTACGCTGCCGCAGGTACTCCGCCAGGCGCGAACGTGTCCAGCGGGTGAAGGCGATTACAGGAGGGGGAGCCCGGTGAGGAGGCGCCCGATGAAGTCCTGCAGATGATCCACCGTGGGGGCCATCACCCACCCGGCGCGCGCGTCGCGGAAGATGCGCTCCACGGGAAGATGGCGGGAGAAGGCGGCGCCACCACAGGCCTTCATCGCCAGGTCACACACCTCGAGCGCTGCCTCGATGGATGACAGGCGCGATTGGAGCAGAGGGAGGAGCGGCGCTGGAGCCGGGGGGTTGAATCCGGACAGCGCGGCGCCGAGGAGCGCTCGGGCCTGCTCGGAGCGGACGCTCATCTGCGCCAGGCGTGCGCGGAGGTTTGGCAGCTCCCTCAGGTGAGTGCCGGTTTGTGCGAAGCCTGCCTGCTGGAGATGCCGTGCCGTCGCCTCGACGGCCGCCTGGCACAGGCCATTGGACATCGCGGCCGTACCGACACAAAACCACGGCAGCACCTGCCCCACGAGCGCCGAAGCCCCCTCACCCATGGGCGTGAGGAGCGCGTCCGCGGAGAGCTGGACAGCATCCAAGGACACCGGCGCCGAGCCATTGCCGCGCAGACCGAGTCCCTCGAATCGCCCGGTGACCCGGACTCCTTCGGTACGCCGTTCCACCAGGAGCAGCACCGACTCGAGTGCGGAGGCGGCACCCGGGACCCGCGCGCACGAGATGTACGAGTCGGCATTCCCCGCGGCCGTGACCCAGGACTTCTCCGCCTGATAGGTGAACCCCTTCTCATGCGTGCGGAGCTCTGACAGGGGGGCCCAGAACTGCGAGCGCCCTCCTACTTCCGAGAGCGCCAGGGTGGTGAGGTGCCGACCCGCGGCAATCTCCCGGAGGAGCTTCGCCGTCTGCTGGGACGGGACCGCAGACGCGAGCACCTGTGCGGCGGTGGTGTGCATCACGAACACCATGGCGGTGGAAGAGCAGGCCTTCGCCAAGACCTCCACGACCGCGGCGAACGTCCGGGGCCCCTGACCTTGCCCCCCTACTCCCGTGGGAGGCACAGACCCAGGAGTCCCTGCTCGGCCAATGCCGCCACGCTGTCGCGCGGAAACGTTGCCTCCGCATCGACGGAGGCCGCTTTCGGGGCGAGGACCGTGCGAGCAAGCTCTTCGCCAAGGGAGACATACCGCAGGGAGGACTCATCCAGGAGTGGGGTCAAGGGAGTGGGGTTCATTTGGAATGAGCTCGGAGAAGGGACCTATCGCTCGCTTTCGATGATTCGCATCAACTCGTCGAGATCAACCGGCTTGAGGAGGAAGTGCTGGATACCCGCCTCCCGGGCTCGCACCCGGTCTCGCTCCTGGCCATAGCCCGTCAGCGCCACCAGGGTGACCCCGGCCATGTTCGGCTCGCCCCGGAGCCGTTGAGCGACCTGGAAGCCATCCATCCCAGGCAGGCCGAGATCCAGGACGATGAGCTCGGGTTTCTGGAGAAGCGCCTGTCCGATGGCCCCAGGCCCCTCATGGGCCAGATGGACCGTGTGTCCTCGGAACTGGAGGTACTCCATCAGGGTCTCGGCCGCGTCGATGTTGTCGTCCACCACCAGGACGCGGCGCGTGCGGACGGTCTGGGAGCGAGGAGCGGCATCCACCGGCTTCGCGTCCTGGGGGCGCTCCTGCTTGGAGGTTACGGGCAGAGACACCCTGAACTCGCTGCCACGATCCGGACCTTCGCTCCGCGCCTCGACGCTTCCTCCGTGCAACGAGACCAGATCCCGGACCAGGGTCAAGCCGATGCCAAGACCCCCGAGGTGACGCGACAGCGGCTGCTCTCCCTGTCGGAACGGCTCGAAGACGTGGGGCAGGAGCTCCGCCGGAATGCCCATACCCGTGTCCCGGATGCTCACGACGACGCGGTCCGCCTCCTCGAAGACCGACACGGCGATGTCTCCGCCCGGTGGCGTGAACTTGGCCGCGTTGTTCAACAAATTCACGAAGACCTGCTCGAGACGCGCCGGATCTCCTTGCAGGAAATGCGACGCGCTCCCGAGCTCCACCGACAGCCGGTGTTGCTGGGTCATGAGCCGCACCCCGTCCAGGGCTCGATGGAGTACATCCTCCAAGAGCAGGGGCTCCGGGAAGACCTGGACCTTGCCCCGGGTAATGCGGGAGACATCCAGAAGATCATCGAGCAGGCGTGTCATGTGCTTGACCTGCCGCGCGAGCATCTCGCAGATCTTCGTCCGCTGGGGAGCCTCCGCCGTGGGGAGGAGCGTGACGGCCGTGAGCATCGGCGCCAGGGGGTTCCGCAACTCGTGGCCGAGCATGGCCATGAACTCGTCCTTGCGACGATCCTTCTCGGCCAACGCATCCGCCCGCTGCTGGAGCGCCGCCTGCGCCTCCATGCGCTCGAGGGAAATCGCCGCCAGGTGGGTCATCACCTCGAGGAGTTGGAGTTCCTCCGAATGGGGCGCCCGGCTGTCCCGGGCGTGCACGTCCAACCGCCCTCGCGGGTGTCCCTCCGCAGTCAGGATGGGCATGGACCAGTACGCCCGCAGCCCATATTTCGTCACCAGTTCCCTGGGTCCGCGCCACCCGGGATGGCGGGTGACGTCCTCGATGACAACTCGCTCGAGGCCGGGGGCCGCCCTGCCTGGAACGGAGGACTCCTCCAGGAGTGCCCCCGTGAGCAGCCGGGCATCGACCTCGTCCAGGTTCGATGACGCCACCACCCGCATCTCGTTCTCGTGCTCCCCGAGTCTGATGAGGCAGGAGGAGCCCGGCAGCAGGTGTTTCGCCACGCCCATGAGGGAGCGGAAGATTGCATCCAAGGGCTCTCCTCGGACCACCTGCTCGAGGATTTGTCGTTGCGCCTCCAGCACGGCTTCCGCGCGTTTGCGCGCGGTCTCATCCATCAGGAGGATGAACAACCGGTCGGCCTTCCCGTGGGAGTCACGGAGGACACGGGCCGTCTCCCGTAGCCACACCACCCGGCCATCCATGGAGACAACCCTGTACTCCAGCTCGTGATCCACGGCTTTGGACGTGAAGAGCTGGCACAACTGGATGGTCTTGGCCCGATCCTCCGGGTGGAGAATGGATTCCCAGAAGCCGCTCAGGAGCCAGTTCTCGGAGGGGTAGCCGAGAAGCTGCTCCGCACGACGGCTCACATAGGTGAAGACACATTGCTTGGCGTCATACTCGGCGACGATGGAGTCGAGCCCTTCGATCAGTTCCTGGAAGCGAGCCTCCTCTGAAGTCGGTCGCGAGTCGCCGTGGGGCTCCCGAGGGAGGGGGGAACTCGAAGTGAACAACCGCTGGTCTCGCTCCGGCATGACTCCTCACACAGGGACCAGGGTCGGCCCCACAACACATTGCCCGTACCTTGGTATGAGGCGGCAACCAAGGGACGAGATCTAATACGTCTTCCGGTAGACTTACCGTTGGTTCCAGGCCGTGGTGGCCGTGGGCTGGACGGACTTCGACGAGGACGACCACACCACGTTGGTGGCCTCGCTGCTGGGAACTGCTGGCGAGACCCGAAGCCCGGTTGCGGCCTCTCATTGAACGCTTCGCCCAACTCATCTGCGAGCAGCTCGTTTTCCGTGAAGTCTTTGGTCTTTCATGAGGGGATGCCTCAGCCTGATGGGTTACAGGTGTCCGTCGGAGTGCCGACAGATGCACTCCAGGCCACCGGCCCCCACGCTCCCTCGGCACTAGCGTCATTCCGGGAGGCATCATGCGACGCGACGCTCGACGGCTGGCCCTGGTGGCGGTGCTGGTGCTCTTGAGCTGGTCGGTCTCCGGCACCCGCACGGTGCTGTACGAAAGGGAGTCCGCGTACAACCACATCGTCGTCAGCGAGGATCGCGGGGGCCGGCGCTATCTACAGTTCGAGAAGGGCGGCGCACTGCAGAGTGTGGTGAGGCCAGGTCATCCGCTGGAGCTGGAGCTGCCCTACACCCGGGTAGCGATGGTGGGACTGGCCTTCGTGCCGGCGCCACGACGCATCCTGGTAGTGGGCCTGGGGGGCGGCGCCATGCCCATGTTCCTGCGCGCCCTGCTGCCCGAGGCCCATATCGACGTGGTGGACATCGACCCGGATGTGGTGGAGGTGGCACGGCGCTACTTCGGTTTCCAGGAAGACCCGGCCCTCCGCGCGCACGTGGCCGATGGTCGACGGTTCATCGAATCACCCGGTCCCGCATATGACCTCATCCTCCTGGATGCGTACGGTGCGCGCAGCATCCCCAAGCACCTGGTGACACGCGAGTTCCTCGCGGCGGTGCGGGCGCGCCTGACCGGGGCAGGCGCGGTGGTGAGCAACGTCTGGGAGCAGCGATCCAACCCGCTGTTCGACTCGATGGTCCGCACCTACCAGGAGGGCTTCGTCCAACTGTACACATTCCAGGTGCCGTCGAGTGACAACCGCATCCTGGTGGGGCTGCCACATTCGGTGAAGCCATCACGGGAGGCACTGGAGGCACGTGCCGAGCGGCTGGAGCGCGAGCGGGGAGTGCCTTTCGACCTGAGTGCGTTGGTGGTTCGCGGGTACGAGGACGCGACGGATCGCCCCGCACGCGGACAGGAACTGGTGGACCCGGCCGGGTCTCCCTGATCCGAAGCGGAGCCCGACGGTCAGGACACCGGCAGGAAGCGCGGCTCTCGTTCGTCTTCACATCCCCGTGGGGAATGGCCTGGGCTGCGTTGACGAGCACGTTGGCGAGATGGAGCGGAAACGCTGTGGGGAAGCCATTTCCCCAATGAATAGCCTAGATCATTCGTCAGCGAAAGAGGGTTGCCAGAACAACTGGAGGATTCATGCCTTTGAGTTCGGATGTCCGGGAAGTGCTGAAAGCGTGGGGCCGCGGAGCCGAGGCCATCGGAGAAGTGTTACAGGGGCAGGGAAGCGCTACCTGGGACGAAGCGCGCTCAACCTATCTTGGTACACTCGCACAGCTTTTTCCGGCGCCTGAGGGCGTCTCGTTCGCCGAGGTCGACATGGGCGGGGTGCCAGGAACGCTGGTAACGCCCGAGAAAGTCGAAGATGGCAGGGTACTCTTCTATATACACGGGGGCGGTTACGCGAGCGGCGGTCCAAAGGGATATCACGGGCTTGCCGGTCGCTATGCCCAGCTCCTGCGTGCCAGAGTCTACATTCCTGATTACCGCCTGGCTCCCGAGCATCGGTTTCCGGTGCCAATCGACGACACGTTCGTTGCTTATCGATCGTTGCTCGAGCAAGGGCACTCTCCACGATCGATCGCCATTTCTGGCGACTCTGCCGGCGGCGCAATGGTTGTCACCATCATGAGGAGGGCGCGCGATGCGGGTGTGCCGCTTCCGGTGGCAGGTGTCGCCATTTCACCCTGGGCGAACCTCACCCACAGCGGCGCATCGGCCAAGGAGCGTGATGGCCTCGATCCGCTATGCAGCCTTCATTTCCTTACCCTCCTCGCCCGGAACTTTCTCGGAGATACGCTGCCCACGGCCCCAGATGCGTCGCCCGTCTTTGCGGACGTACGTGGGCTTTCACCGATCCTCGTACAGATCGGCGAGAACGAGGTGATGTTGAGCGATGCGATCCGACTCGCGGCGCATCTCGGCGAGAACCGGGTTCGGGTTTCGCTCGAGGTCTGGCCCGGCATGTTTCACGTCTGGCACCTATTCGGCAACCTGATGCCTGAAGCGGATCAGGCGCTTCGTAATGCGGCCGCCTTCCTGGAGACCGCATTTACAATGGCAGGACTGACTCCAGCTGCGCCGTACTCCACACCTGTCGATAGACCTGGTCACCAGGACATTGAGTGAGTCCGGAGGCCGGCGCGGGCTCGGGCGGAGTGGGTCCGCGCCACCTGATGCGCCGCACGTCATCCACCATGCGTGGCTCGCTCGACTACCGGCGGACTTGCATATTCGCCATGCGTTTCTACATGCATCTGGTCTGACTCAATGGCACCCAAGTACCCCGTGCTGGAGGAAGCAGGGTTCGGCAGGTGGTGGGGTCCGTCCCTAACGGCGACCCGGGCTCGGCCGGAACCACGTGGGCGGACGGCGCACGTCCTTCCGGCCCGGGCTCTACGACAAATCTGGTCACAAGCCCAGACAAAATTCGTCACCCCATCACCAGCAGGCAGGCAGGCCGACGGTGATTTCAAGGGGTGTACGATCCAGACATTGGCACGCCTGGTGCTCCATGGCCCGTTGTTCCTGGCACCCCTCACACAAATGAGCCAGGGACCCGTGCTCACGAACGTGCGTTCGTGCGGCACTTCCATGTCTTGAGAAAGGCATCATTGAGTGAGAAGGCTTTGGATGGCATTGCTCTCGGTCGCGCTGATGACCGGTTGCGATGACGGGCGGGGAACGCCGCCCCAGGGCCATGTATCACCTGAGCCTTCGAGCACGGCCACGAGGCGGCAGGGCATGGCGAAGGGCCGGGCCCTGCTGGACAGTGAATCCGATTCTCATGGAAAGCCTGGAGTGGATACCTCGGAGCGCACGGCTCTCGAGCGACGAGCGAGGGGCGCGTCCCGCCGGAACCGGCTCGCGGCCGGGCGTGGACATTCCCTGTCGCTGGGTGCGGATGGCACGGTCTGGGCCTGGGGGGGAAATTGGAGCGCTCAACTGGGGGACGGGACCTGGGGAAGACCCCTCCAGCCGGTGAAGGTACAGGGCCTCGATGGGGTGAAATCCCTCGCGGCCGGCGACGATTTTTCCTTGGCGTTACGAGAGGACGGAACCGTCTGGGCCTGGGGTTCCAACTCCCGCGGTCAGCTTGGCCCGTCCGCGCCCCCGGGCGCCTCCTCCACTCCGTCGCAGGTTCCTGGTCTGACGGACATCGTGGCCATCGCGACCGGCCACAGCCACGCCCTGGCCGTACGCGGGGATGGCACCGTCTGGGCTTGGGGTAGCAACTTCATTGGCGAGCTCGGGAGGCCCGCGAACTACTCCGCCAATCCCACGCCGACGCAGGTTTCGGGCCTCTCGGGCATCATCACTGTCGCGGCCGACTTCACCTTCTCCATGGCGTTGCGAGAGGATGGCACCGTCTGGGCCTGGGGTGGCAACGGAGACGGTCAGCTCGGGGATGGCTCGGGGAGTCGGCCGCGGCAGATAGGAGGGTTGACGGACGTCATCTCCCTGAATGCAGCTGAGACGCATGCCCTGGTGATGCGCAAGGATGGCTCTGTTTGGGGCTGGGGTGACAATCAAAATGGACAACTCGCTACCGGCTCGGAGATTCGATTCTCGCCGGTGCAGGTGCTGGGCCTGGCGAATGCGGTGGCGGTTTCGGCCAACAACATGCGCTCCTTGGCCCTGCGAGAGGATGGCACCGTCTGGTCCTGGGGTTACAACTCGTACGGGCAACTCGGGGATGGCACGAGGATGACCCGGCACAAGCCAGCCCCCGTGCAGGGCCTCTCCCACGTGACGGAGATCTCGGCGGGTGGAGCCCTCTCCCTGGCACTGCTCCAAAATGGCACGGTGTGGGGTTTTGGCGACAACAGCTCGAGTCAAATCGACGATTCAAAGCAGCTCACCTATCCTACCCCCGTCCAGCGTCCGGGGCTCGCGGGAGTCGTGACTATCTCCGCGGGCCCTGCTCACGTCCTGGCCGTGCTCTCCGACGGTACGGCTCGCGCCTGGGGCAGTAATGTGTATGACCAGATTGGAGACGGAGTGTCGAGCATCCATTCCACTCCAGTCCTCGTGCCACTGCCGACTTCCGAGCCCTGAGCCGTCCATGAGCGTTTGAATGCTCCACGGAGGTCCAGGCACACTGTTGAATCCGTGTGCCTGGGCTTCCCGGGTTCGCATGCGCTCCGCATGGCCGGATGCACCGCGCGCCAACAGGTGGCATACATGGGAACGTGCGCGCTCGGCCCGCCTCACGCGCACATGCGCCCGCTCCTGTTGAACGGCGCCGGAACATCATGGTGTTCGACAATGGCGGCAGGGCCGGCTTCGGTGCCGGCGCGAACGGGGAGCCCACCTACCCGAACCAGTTTCGGCCCTATTCGCGGGTGATCGAGTTCGACGGCCGATGGGGCGAGTCGATGCCTGGTCATGGGGGTTTGATGGGGGGTGGTGAGGGTCGGGCTTGGTGCAGGGTGCTCCGGTACACGGCCAGGTCCACGGATGTGGACGGGACCGGAGCGAGCCAAGGGCGGTCCAGGGGCGGGAGGCCGACGCAACAGACCCGGATCGGCCGAGTACGCGCGGTGTGTTCCAGGTCGTCGAGGACGCGATGGAGCCGGTCTTGGCCGAAAGGACAGTACAGGAAGAAAACAGTGCCGATGGTGATGAAGCGGATCAGGTCCACGGCGTCGCCCTCGACAAAGCGCACGCGACTCAGGTTCAGCCACGCCGCGCGTCCGCGTGCGGCCTGCACCAGTCCAGGCTGGAGCTCGAGGCCGATGCACCCGGCTCCCGTGAGCAGGTGCGTCAGCACGACGGCCCTTCCCAGTCCAGCTCCGACGTCCACGAAAACGTCGTCGCTCGTCACCGCGGCTTGCTGCACGGCTTCGAGCACCGTTGCCACGGGACAAGGCAAGTACGGCACGCACCCGCGCGGGAGGAGGGGATCGTCCTCGGGCAGCTCGTCGATGTCCCACAGGAGGTCCAGCCAGGCATCGCGGTCCTCCGCGCAAACCCCGGTCAGCGCCGCCCTGAAGGTCGCAGGCGCGAGCCCGTTGCGCATGAGTGAGCTGCGCAGCACCTTCGCAGCATCCTGGGAGGTCTGTCGCATCGAGCGGACCCTAGCAAACGTATAGGAAGCATGGGAGCCCAGTCGACGGTGGGGTGCCCTCCGAGTGTGAGTCCGACGGGTGTCCTAAACTTCGTAGGTGACGACTCCCACGAGTCCCCGTCATCTCTCCCTCGCACCATGCGCTCCCGACGCGCATGCAGTGGACTTCCAGAACGCCCGGCTCCTGCTCGAGCAATTCTCGACGCCGGAGGGCCTCGTGGCCTGGTGACAAGGTTGGCGCCTGGGTCCGGGGTTTGTGTTCGACTTCCAAGAAGATGAAAACTTTATGTTTCATCTATTGGTAATCAGCCGCCTCCATGCGCCAGTGAGCCTTCAGCGGAATACACGCCTCACCCATTTTCACTTATCCGCCAATTCTACATGTATACTGCGCGCCATCTGGCTCGAACGCGGTGGCCGCGCCAGTCACCGTCGGGCTGGATTTCTCCGCAGTGATTCCATCCGAGGAGATGTTCATGGGTTTGAGATGGTTTGCTCTGGTTGCCGTATGGCTCGTATGTGCCACGCCCGCGTTCGCGGAGGCGCCGCGGGAGAAGAAGGTGAGGAGCACCCTCAGCACGGACGCTGGGACCGGTGTGCAACACCAGTATGCGGACATCAACGGCATCCGCATGCATTACGTGACGCGCGGTGCCGGTGAACCCATCATCTTCCTCCATGGCTTCCCCGAGTACTGGGGCATCTGGAAGAAGCAGCTCGAGGAGCTGGGCAAGGACCATTGGGTCATCGCCCCGGACATGCGTGGCTACAACCTGAGCTCGAAGCCGGCCGGCGTCGAGCCGTACCATATCGAGCACCTGGTGGCTGACATCCGCGCACTGGCGGACCACCTGAAGATCAAGAAGTTCACCCTGGTCTCACAGGACTGGGGCGCGCTGGTGGGCTGGAGCTTCGTGCTGCGCCACCCCGAGTACGTGCGCCGGTTCGTCACCATCAACATCACGCACCCTGCCCTCTTCAACCGGGACCTGCGCGAGAACGCAGCTCAGCAGCAGGCCAGCCAATACATGCTGCTCTTCCGCTCGCCCGAGGCCGAGGCATTCATCATGGCCGATGACTACGCCTTCGGGCGGCAGGGGATGATCGAGGCCGCCCGAGAGCTGGGCGCCCAGATCTCCGCCGAGGACGAGGCCGATCTGATCGCCGCCTGGAAGCAGCCGGGCGCCATCACCGGTGGGCTCAACTACTACCGGGCGGCGGAGATCGGTCCTCCCGATGGCCTGGGCAGCCAGGGTGGCAGCAACCTCTTGGACGGGCTGCAGCCGCAACAGCTCAAGGTGTACCTGCCCGTGCTCTTCATCCACGGTGAGATGGACCCCTATCTCTTGCCGTCTGGCCAGGTGGGGTTGGAGGAGTACGTGCAGGACCTCTCCTTCCGGCGCATCCCCGATGCGGACCACTCGGTCACCTTGGAGAAGCCGGCGCTCGTCACGCAGTACATTCGCGAGTTCATGCTGGAGAATTAGCTCCCGTGACAGGCTGCCGGCCGGCACCTTCATCACCAACATGTACCACCCGGAACCCCTTCACCTACTCCATCGCGGTGGCCGGCAGCTCGAAGTTCTGCGTCCGCAACAACAACACCCTATCTGGCCAGCCTTGCTCGAGGTGAGCGGGAGGGAGTTGTGGGTGGTGGGTGCGCCAGGCGCAGCACCGTACTCCTGAGCAACTCGGCCCACCGCACTCGCGACGTCTTCTCCTTCAGCGGCTCCTTGCGGTTTGGGAACCCGCGTCCTCTCCATACCCTCACCCCGTCCCTCTCCCAGAGGGAGAGGGGTGGGTCTTCAATTGCCCATCCTGCGGTTCGGTGAGCCCAGTGGCACCGTGCGTGTCGAAGCCGGTCTCTTCGCCCCGGGGGCTCAGGCGAGCGGGAGCTCCAGCGTGGCCGTGGCGCCCTGGCCCGGCCCGTCACTCTCCAGGAGGAGCCGGCCTCCCAGCATCTTCGCCGCCAGGGCACTGGAGTGCAGGCCCAGTCCGTGCCCCCCCTCCCGCGTGGTGAAGCCCTGGGAGAAGAGCCGAGCCCGATTCTCCCGCGCGATGCCCACCCCGTTGTCCTTCACCTGGATGCGCGCCGTGTTGCCCACCGCGTCGAGCCGCACGTGCATGTGACGTTGTCCCTCGGGCAGGGCCTGGGTGGCGTTCTTGGCGTTGCTGATCAGATTGATGAGGATCTGCAGCACCTTGTGTTTGTCCAGGCGGACCCTGGGCAGGGTGGTGAGTTCCCGGGAGACGGTGAGACCGTGGCGCTGGAGCGCGGGCCGCTGAATGCTCAGCGCATCCTCGACGAGGAGGGAGAGGTCACACTCCTCGGTGACGAGCGTACTGCGGGCATACGTCTGCTGGACCTGGACGATGGCGCGGATGTGCTCGATGTGCAGGCCCATCGCGCTCATGCCCTCCTTGAGCATCGTCTGCTCGGTGAGCAGCGCGTCGGCGAGGGCGGAGACATAGTCCGTCAGCCGCGAGCCCAGGGGATTCTGGGTGAGGAAGTCCTCCAGGTCGTTCTGGTGCTCCTCGAGCAGGGTGGAGACCTGCTTCAGCCTTCCCATGCGGGAGGCGTTCACCATCTCGCGCATCATCTGGAGGTTGATGACGGCGCTGGTGAGGACGTTGCCGACGTTGTGGAGCACGTTGGCGGCGATCTCCGCCATGCCGGCCGAGCGCGCCGTGTCCACCAACCGGGATTGGGCCTGCTTCAGCTCGCGGGTGCGCTCCTCCACCCGCTTCTCCAGCTCGTCATTGACCTGGCGCAGGGCCGTCTCGGCGCGTTGGACCTCGGCGTACAGCCGGGCGTTCTCGATGGAGATGGCCGCCTGGGAGGCCAGGTGTCCGAGCAGCGCGAGGCGCGACGGGGTGAAGGCGTTGGTGGCGAGGCTGTTCTCCAGGTACAGCACGCCGCGGAACTCCTCCTGGCGCAGCAACGGCAGGCAGAGCACGGAGCGGGCACGACTGCGCTCGAGCCATGCATCGGCGGAGAACGGGTGCGGCAGGGACGCGTCGCCGATCAGCACGTGCTCCCGCGTGCGCTTCACGTAGGAGATGAGGGACCACGGGAGCAGGGATGACGCGTCCGCGCCGGCATCGGAGCCCTCGGGCAGGGAGCCCGAGACGGCGACGACCGAGAGCTTGTCCTCGCGAGGCAGCAACAGGGCGCCGCGCTGGGCCCCGGCGTTCTCGATGGCGACGCGCAGCAGCGTGTCCGACAGCCGCTCGAGGACGATCTCCCCGGAGATGGCCTGCTGGGCCTTCACCACGGTGAGCGCGTCGATCTGCGTGGAGTCCGTGTTCGTGGCGTTCGCATCGGGAGCGCCACCGGCGGTCAGCTGCGGCCACGAGGCTTCCAGGTGCGCGGCCTTGCCCTTCGCGCCCCAACGCAGCCAGTCCTCCCGGGAGCCGCGCGCGTAGTTCTCCGCGATGGAGGGCATCCACTGCTCGCGCCAGAAGCGGGCCGCCAGCTCACCCGCGAGGGCGGCGTACTGGATGAAGCCGTGCGCTCGAGCGACCTGGAGTGCCTCCTCATAGGCGCGGAAGGCTTCCTTCTCGTGGCCCTGGACACGTGCCAGCTCTCCGGAGACGAGCCGCTCGGCCATGCGGAAGGTATTGGGAGACACGCTGGCCCACTCATCCAGTTGTTGATGGTCCTTGCGCAGCAGCGCGAGGGAGCGGAGGCGCTCCTCGAGCGACATCTCCTCCAGGCCCGCGGCCAGGGACAGGGCACGGAACAGGTGGAAGTCCCGGAGCTGGATGTGGCCGAGCGAGGACCAGATCAGCTCGGCCGCCCTGGCCGCCGCCGCGAGCGCCTCCCGGTAGTCGCCGCACAGGTAGCGCGACTTCATCTTGATGATCCAATACCAGCACCGCGCGGTGCTCATGCGCTCCGGCGTCAGGGTCGCCTCGAAGGCCTCCTCGTCGAAGTCATCCCCGCTCATGGAGTTGAACGCGGGCGTGAGGCCGCGCAGCTGCTGCACGTAGCGCTGGGTGAAGTGGATGATGTCGCGCGAGTCCAGGAAGCCCGCCTTGCGGGCGAAGTCCAGGCGCGCGACGGACTCCTGGTAGACCTCCTCCAGGTCGTGCCCCAGGGCGAAGCGGTCCGTGACGATGTGGTTGCAGCAGTAGCCGGCGACCTGGATGTCACTGGACTGGAGCGCGGACTGGAAGGCCCTGCGGACGAGCTCCAGGGAGTCGGAGAGGGGCCGGGTCCAGTAGCTGATGATCTCCATGCCGTAGAGCGCCTTCGCCCGAAGGGCCGTCAGGCCATGGCGCTCGACGAGCTCACACGCGAGCTGACCGAAGGCATCGCCCTCCCGGTACCGTTTGAAGGCGGACCCCAGCACGATGCCGTACCAGGAGTACCCGTGCACGGAGGCGCTCGTGTTGCCGTGGCGGAGGCTGAGGGAGACCATCCGGCACAGGTGGAGGATGAGCAGGTTGGAGTCCGTGACGTACGCCGGTGCGAACAAGGCGCCGAGCACGCTCATCACCGCTTCCAGGTCCGGATCGGTCGAGAGGGGCAACTCGAGGAGACTCTCGATGGAGCGGTTGCCCAGCAGGGACCACACCTCCTGGTTGGCCGCCACCACCTCCTCCCAGGAGGGGTGGGGAGACATCGGCATGCCCATCAGGGTCAGACACTCCAGCAGGCAGGTGACGGCGGTCTGGATGTCCCCCATTCCGATGAGGACGTCGGTCTTCAGGCAGTAGGCGGCCGCCGTCTCCTTGCGGGTGCGGGTCCGGGCCAGGAGCTCCTCCACCAGGCGCAACGCCTCGGTCGCGCTGCCACTCATGAACTCGCAGCTCGCGTGCTCCAATCGCAGCTTGAAGGCCAGGTCCGGCGCCGTCTCCCAGGGGTCGCCGGGGAGCAACAGGAAGGCCGTCGAGAGATAGGCGACGGCCGAGCGGAACGCGGTCGCGGCCTTGGCCTTCCAACCCGCCTCGGCGTTCAGGCGAGCCACGCGCAGGCGCTCCTCGGGAGAGTCGATCAGCTCGGCTCCGGCGTTGAACTGGCTCACGACATCGAAGAGGTTCTTCTGCACCTCTTCCGGAGACAGGCTCTCCAACAACAAGCGGCCGATGCGCAGGTGGAGGGACTTGCGCTCCTCCTCGGGGATGAAGGCGTGGGCCGCCTGTTGGATGCGGTCATGGAGGAACCGGTACTGCTCCGGGCCGACGTGGACCAGCAGACCTTCCAGGAACGCGGGTTCGAGTCCCCGCTCCACCTCGTCCTCCCCGGCCTGGCTGGAGACGCGGGCCAGCATCCGGAGCGAGAAGACGTTGCCCACGCACGAGGCCAGCCGCAGCAGGTGCTGCGTCTCCAGCGGGAGGTGACGCAGCTTGCCGGCCATGAAGTCGACGACGTTGTCCGAGTAGCCCCTGCTCCGGACGGCGTCGGCGTCCCAGCGCCACGTGCCCTCCTGCGTGCGCACCAGGAGCCCATCCTCGTTGAGCGTCCGCAGGAACTGCAGCAGGAAGAAGGGATTGCCGCCGGTCTTCTCGTGAGCCAGCGCCGAGAGGGGCTGGAGGACCTCCGCGCCCGCCCCGGGGAGCGCGTCGGTGACGAGCTGCCGTACCTCCAGGAGGCTCAGGGGCTCGAGCGGGAGATCCGTCATCCGCGCCCCCATCTTGCGCAGCTCCTGGAGCTCCAGGGTCAGCGGGTGGGAGGGACTGCTGACCTCGTTGTCGCGGTACGCGCCGATGAGCAGCACCGGCGGCGTCTCCGGATGGGTGAGCAGGTGGTGGATGAGCCGGAGGCTGGCCTGGTCCGCCCACTGCAGGTCATCCAGGAAGATGACGAGCGGGTGCTCGGGGGTGGCGAACACGCCGAGGAACTTGCGGAACACCCGGTTGAAGCGATGCGAGGCCTCGGTGGGCGGCAACTCCGGGCAGGGGGGTTGCTTGCCGGCGATGAGCTCGAGCTGAGGCACCACGTCCACGAGCACCTGTCCCTGGCCCTCCCAGGCCTCCAGCAGGTACTTGCGCCAGCGGGCCAGCTCCTCGTCACTGCCGGCCAGCAGCTGCTGCGTCAGCCCCCGAATGGCCTGGGCCAGGGTGGCGTAGGGAATGGCCTGCTGGTACTGGTCGAACTTGCCGCTGAGGAAGAAGCCACGCTGGCGCACCACCGGCTTGTGCAGCTCGTGCACGACGGAGGATTTGCCAATGCCCGAGTAGCCATGGACCAGGAGGAGCTCCGGCCTTTCCCCCTGGGCCACACGCTCGAAACCCTGGAGCAGGGTGGCGGCCTGAGCGTCCCGCCCGTAGAGCCGCAGGGGGAGCTGGAAGCGGGTCGGAAAGTCGTGCACCCCGAGGGGGAAGTCCTCGTGCACACCCCGGAGCAGGTCGTCCCGGCACCGCGCGAGATCGGCCTCGAGCCCATCGGCGCTCTGGTAGCGCTCCTCCGCCACCTTGGCCAGGAGCTTCATGACGATGGCGGACAGCACGGGAGGCAGACCCGGCACCCGCGCCAGCGGCGGCGTGGGGACGACGGCCATGTGGGCATGGAACCACTCGAGCGCGTCACGCCCGCGGAAGGGCCGGCTGCCGGTCAGCAGCTCGTAGAGGGTGACGCCCAGCGAGTAGAAGTCCGTCCGGTAGTCCACCAGGCGATTCATGCGCCCCGTCTGCTCGGGGGACATGTACGCCAGCGTTCCCTCGATGAGGGAAACGGGCGCGGCATCCACATGCTCGACGAGCTGGAGGGTGGCGGAACCGAAGTCGATGAGTCGCGTCTCGCCGGAGGGGGCGACGATGATGTTCGAGGGCTTGATGTCCTTGTGGATGATGCCGCGGCGGTGCAGCTCGGCCAGCGAGGAGCACAGGGAGATGGCCAGGTCCAGGACGCGCACCACGTCGAGGGGCTGACCCGTGAGCGCGGACAGAGGCTCGCCCTCCACCTCCTCCAACAAGAGGACCGGACGTTCGCGCACCCGCTCGCAGGTATGGGCCCGGGCAACGCCCTTCACCCCCTGGAGTCGCTGGAGGATGCCGAACTCGCGGCGATAGCGCTCGTACTCACTCAACCCCGGAGACGCCGCCGTGGGCGTCTTGAGGATGAGGGCCAGGCCATCGGCATCACGGACCGCGTGAAAGAGCTGGTTGACCCCCGTGGGCTTGATGGCCCCGCGAAGGGTGTAACCCGGGATGTTCAGCATGAGCGCCCCCCCCATGGCTCGCTCGACAGTGATTGAGCGAACTGAGAGATGTCCGAATGGGAGCATGACCCGTGGATGCTCCGCAATCCATGATGGGAGAGGGATACTCGTCTCCCTGTGGACTGAGCACACACGGGAAGTCTTGGCCTTCACTTCACGTAGCCGGTCCCACGCAGAAAGCCGGGCCGGAGCCCCGCCGGGACGCTAGAGCGAGCGGGGAAGTCGGAGGCTGAAGGTGGATCCCCGCCCCAACTCCGACTGCGCGGTGAGCGAGCCGCCGTGGAGCCTGGCGAGCGCCGCGGCGATGTACAGGCCCAGCCCGTGCCCCTGCCCCCCGGTGCCGTCCGCGCGGTGGAAGCGGTCGAAGATGTTGGGCAGCTCCGAGGCGGGAATGCCCACGCCCCAGTCACGCACCTGGACGATGGCCAACCCTGGCGTGAGGGAGAGTGTCACCTCGACGCGCCGCTGCTCTCCTCCGTACTTCACCGCATTGGAGAGCAGGTTGTTGAGGATGTACCGCACACGCTCGGCATCGAAGGAGAGCTCCACCGGCTGCGCCCCGCCCTTCAGGGAGAAGTCCACCTGGGACTGGAGCTCACGCCACTCGCGGACCACTTCCTGGAGGAAGGCCGCGAGCTCGCCGGGCTCGCGTTGCAGCGCCACCTTGCCCTCGGCCAGACGCGCCGCGTCGAGGATGGAGGTGACGAGTGAGTTCATCCGGTCGAGCTGGCGGAGGATGGCCTCGGTGCACTTCCTCTCCTCGGCCGAATCTCGCTCCCCCTGCTTGCGCAACAGCAACTGGGCGTTGAGCCGCGCGGAGCTCAGGGGCGTCTTGATTTCATGAGCCACCCAGTTGAGCATCTCCTCGCGCGCGGCGCCGCCGGGGCGGGCCGCGCGGTCCCCCGCGGTCATGGCCTCCTCGCGTGGCTCCACGGTGGGACGCGAGCGCAACACCCGCATCACCGCGGCCTCGAAGGTGTCGAGATCCACGGGCTTGGAGAGGAAGACATCGGCCTCCTCCAGCCCGCTGGGGTGCGCGGCGCTCAGGAGCAGGAAGGGGACCGTGCCCAGACGCGGGTCGGCCCGCAACGTCCGGAGCAACTCCACCCCGGTGCGCCGGGGCATCATGTGATCGCTCACCACCAGGTCCGGCCGCTCCGTCCGGGCCAGCAGCAGGGCCTCTTCTCCATTGTGGGCCCGCAGGGCGCGATGACCCAGGTCCTCCACCACCTGGGCGAAGATCTCGAGCATCGCCTCCTCATCCTCCGCGATGAGGATGAGGCTCATTCCTCACTCCCTCCGATGCGCGAACCAATGGGCTGGGCCTGGCCCGTCAGCAGGCCCGCGGCCGAGCGCATCGGGTTGAGCACGCGGATCCCCGTGTCGTTGATCTCGAACTCGCGCAGGTCCCCGTCGTACTTGCTGTCACGCATCTTGAGGATGGACATGACGCGGTGGATGCGCCCGCGCAGCTCCACGTAGCGCAGCAGCAGCAGGTTCTCGCCGAGGATGGCGATGGGCGTGTCACTGAAGTCCAGCTCGGTGCCGGCGATCTTCGACACCTCCTTGGTGAACAGGGACGTCACCCCCGCCCTCCGCAGGTGCACGCTGAAGGCCGCCAGGAAGGTGCGACGCCGCTCCGGGTCCACGATGGAGAGCTCGAGCTCCGTCAGCCCGTCGATCACCAGCCGCCGGACTCCCTGCCGGACCACCTCCCGGAGGATCTGGTCGACGAGGACATCCGCCTCCAGCTCGGAGGGAGGCTGGTGCATCAACGTCATCGCCCCGCTCGCCAGCGCGTCCCGCACGTCCAGACCGATGCGCTGAGCCCGGGCCAACAGCGAGGCGGAAGGCTCGAAGAAGGAGACGAGGAGCGTCTTCTCCCCCTGGCGGGCCCCTTCCGCAGCGAAGTGCGCGGCGAGCAGCGTCTTGCCGATGCCCATGCTGCCCGCCAGCAGGGTGGTGCTCTGCACGGGCAACCCGCCATCCATCAGCGCGTCGAACTCGGGCAGGCCGAAGCCGGCCCGGGTCCGGGGCGGGACGAGCTCCTTGCCGGAGGGGACGAGGGCCTCGAGCCTTGGAATGATCTCCACCCCCTCGGTACCGATCCGCAGGAGATGCTCTCCCGGCAGATGAGGCCGGCCGCGCAGCTTGATGACCTCCATCCGGCGATGGCGGCGCCCTCCCTGGGGACTCACCCACAGCGAGATGATGCCATCCACCGTCGTCGCTTCCGGCAGCGCCATCAACTTCTCGAGGGGGTACTCGGTGGTGAAGAGCCCGATGCAGTCCGTGGCGGACAGCCCGATGCCCAGCTCATACAGGAACTCGCGCAGCCGGGCCTCGTCCTGCCACAAGTCACGGATGGAGCGCAGCCCGTCGATGAAGAGCAGCTTCGCGCCGCGCTCACGCACGGTGTGCAGCAGGGTGTCCCGCGCCTCCTTGGCGCCCTTCTTCAGCGACGCGTAGGCACTCACGAGGAAGAGCTTCTCGCCCAACAGCTCGCGGCGGAAGAAGGGGAAGCCGGAGAGCGCATCCACCAGCTTGTCGTGCGGCTCGGAGGTGACGGTGGCGAGCACCACGGGCAACCCGCGAGCGGCGGCGAGAAAGGCCACCTGGCTGCAGAGGATGGTCTTACCGCAGCCGGGGTTTCCGGCCACGATGAGGGTCTGGCGCCGGGGGATGCCACCGCCCAGCAACACGTCGAAGCTCTGGATACCGGTCTCGAACAACGATTGGGTGCTACGGCTGTCCATCATGAGCTCGGAGTGAGGGGGGACCATGTGCGAGCCCTGACGAAGGCGCGCCTTCGCTTGGAGGAACAGGCTCCGGAAACAGGTGCCGGTCCTCGCCTCCTAACATGGAACCAGCCGGTCAGGACGGCGGCCAGCCGAGCATCCCCCTCCGGGCTCCTCCCCGCCGCGCTTTCCGATGACCAGCCAACTGTTCTTCGCTCGATCGCCCGCTCTCCTGGCAACCACTAGAGTAGAGGGCTCATGCGCGCGAGCCCCGTAGGTCCTGACCCGGGCACCTCCGCACTCGCAGGAGTGCTCATTCCCAAGGCACTCCGCTCTCATTCCATCAGAACAAATTTCTCAAATTGCGTGTTTTACTTTTTATCCGATTAAAATATATATTTCCGGTATAAACGGTTCACCCGTGCTCGTGCCGCACCGGGCCCAGACCCCAGCAAGGAGAAGAAATGCGACGCTTGTTTCCGCGTACTCGGAGTGAATCACGAGGGGCCTCGACGTGGGCCGGGCCGGCCGCTCGAACCGAGCCGCGTCGAAGTGGAGCTGCCGCGTTGATCGCGGCGGCCGTCGCCATGGTGGCGCTGGCTCTGCCGGCCCATGCGGCGACCTATTCGGTCAGCGGCAACCAGCTCCTGAAGGATGGGGTTCCCTACGAGCCGCGTGGGGTCAACAAGATGTCGGTCTGGGGCTTCAATGCCGCGGAAACCACCCCGTGGGGCGTGGAGATCCTGCGGGAACACATCGACATGAAGCTGACGTCCCTGACCCAGATGAGGGACATCGTCGTCGACGCCCGCGCCAATGGAAAGGTCGTGATCCTGTCGGCCACCTGGTACGACAACGACGCCCTTCCGGGTGGGAAGACTCCCTATCCCGCGAACCAGTTGCTGGGCGTGGTGCCTTCCGCGGATCCCCGCTGGGAACCGGTGAAGAACCGCTGGCGTGAAATCGCCAATTACTTCAAGGGCCAGTCGGATGTGTGGTTCGACGTCTGGAACGAGCCCTACAACTGGGATGTGACCAAGCCGGAGGGCTACACCGAGGAGCTCTGGTTGAGTGAGATGAGCACCCTGGTCGACAACATCCGGAGCACGGGCGCCAACAACATCATCCTCGTTCCAGGGGCGCTGATGGGACAGGGCGAGAAGGTCCTCCTCAACAAGGGAGGCGCGCTCCTCTCCGGGCGCAGCAACATCCTCTTCGGGGTGCATTGCTATTCGGGGCAGTGGTGGCAGGACCAGGCGAACATCGA
Organism: Archangium violaceum; assembly: GCF_016859125.1. Lineage (NCBI taxonomy): Bacteria > Pseudomonadati > Myxococcota > Myxococcia > Myxococcales > Archangiaceae > Archangium > Archangium violaceum. The sequence continues at coordinate 1,367,693 of NZ_CP069338.1, forward strand.
GACCCGCTTCCAGAACCTGCTGAACAAGGGCATTCCCTTCATCGTCTCCGAGTATGGCGCCGGGCACCCGTTCGCCAACATCCTGGGCGCCGCGCGCGCCAAGCGGATCGGTTCGCTCGCGTGGCTGTGGAAGCACGACAACGACGACAAGGAAGCCCTGTTGAAGGAGGACGGCACGCCCAATGACACCAACAACTACACACTGGGCTCGAGCGTGAAGAACTTCGGACTCGGGGCGCGCAACGGCGGGGCCCAGCAGGTGCAGAACGGCGGCTTCGATCAGGGTGAGACCAGCTGGGGCGTGATGGGCAGCAACTCCTATTCGGTGGCCAGCAACGGCGTTCTGCAGCTGGGTAACGTCATCCTGGGCGGCGGCCGCGGGCAGAACGTCATCAGCCCGAAACCCAATACGCTCTACACCCTGCGGGCGCGCGGGAAGGTCGGTACCGCCGGTGAGGTCATGCAGGTCCTGGTGAAGGGCAACAACTACAGCCATACGCTCGAGTTCAAGAGCGCCTCGTGGGAGGAGAAGGTCCTCACCTTCCTCTCCCCCGCGGACGTGACCTGGATGCAGATCAACCTGACCAAGGGCCCGGGCTCGCCCGGCTACGTCGACTACGTCTCCCTGGTGAGGTAGCGCCGTCTAGCGAGCCGCCGGGCGCAGGCAGCCCAGCTCCAGGTCGAGGAGGAAGGACAGGAAGGCGTTGTCCCCCACCGTCGCGCGGGCCTCCTCCACCCGGGCCCTCGCGGCCTCCCAGTCCCCCTCCCGCTTGAGCTGCGTGGACTCCAACACCCGGCGGTTGGCCTCCAGCTCGCGCGCGAGCCGCGCCGCATCCCACCGCTCCGTCCGCTCGAGCGGGGGGGGCTGCGCCACCGCGAGCAGCGCCTCCGGCTCGAAGGGCTTGTCCGAGTTGAAGAGGAAGTACTCCACCGCCGGGAGATCATCCGTCACCGGCGCGTAGCCCCGCGTCCAGCGCCGCAGGGCCTCGGTGCCCGCCACGTACGTGCCCGCGAGGCCATAGGGCGAGGTGAAGCCCACGTCCGCGAGCGAGCGCGCCACCGGCTCCTGCGCCCACCGCGCCTCCCAGCCCGCCGCGTCCACCGCCAGCGGCCGGTCCGCCGCCACCAGCACCGCCTCGTAGTCCGAGGGAATCCACAGCGTCACCTCGGAGAAGGCCTCCAGCATCGAGGCCACCATGCCCCGCGTCAGGTTGTCCGACTGCTGCTGAAGGGGAATCCACTGCGCCAGCACTCCGCCCGGCGCCAGCCGCCGCTTCGCCTCCCGGTAGAACTCGGTGGTGTAGAGGCTCACCACGCCCGCGGCGCGTGGCGGCGGCGGCTCGAAGGAGAGGACGTCATAGCGGCCCTGGGAGGACAGCAGGAAATGGCGCCCGTCGTCGAACACCACGTGCGTCCGGGGATCCTCCGCCACGCCGTGGTTGTGCTCGGCGAAGTGCGGCGCCGCGGCCAGCACGTCCGGGTTGGTGTCCACGATGGTGAGGGAGCGCAGCCCCGGGTGGCTCGCGAAGGAGCCCGCGGTGCTGCCGGTGCCGAAGCACACCTGCAGCACCTCCTTCGGCTCCGGGTGCAGCAGCATGGGCAGGTGCGCCAGCGTGGCCATGTAGCGCTTCCGCGGCAGCACCGTGTTCGCGTACGACACCGAGCCGAACAGGAGCTGCTGGTGGCGGAAGCCCCGCTCCCGGCACCCCGGGCCGCACGCGTACAGCCCCGAGTCACACACCGACTCGCTGTCGTACTCGAGCACCGCCAGCGCCCCGTCCACGCCCTCGCGTACGAAGCGCACCCGCGAGTCCACGTGCTCGGCGAAGGCGCGCACCAGCAGGTCTCCCGGTACCATCGCCACCGCCGCCGCGAGCAGCACCGCGCCCGCCCACATGCTCCGGCGGGCGCGCGGCCGGGCCTCCGTGTCCAGCGCCTGCACGCCCAGCGCGAGCGCCATGTTGAGCGCACAGACGAGGACGAACGTCCACTGCGTCCCCACCGCCGGCACCAGCACGAAGCCCACCAGCAGCGAGCCCACGATGCCGCCCAGCGTGTTCACCGAGTACAGCAGGCCCACGTTGCTGGCCGCGCTCGCCACGTGCCGGGTGGTGAGCTGCACCACCAGCGGGAAGATGACGCCGATGAGCGAGGCGGGCACGAGGATGACGAGCGCCGAGTGCAGCAGCATGCCCACGTAGACGGCGTTGGGACCCCAGCCGCCCACCCAGCCGGAGAGCACCTGGCTCACCGGGTGCGCCAGGCCCAGCAGCGCCAGGGACACCAGGCCCGCGAAGGACAGCAGCGCCTCCACGGAGACGAAGAGCTCCAGCTCCCGCCCGCGCCCGGCCAGCCGCAGCGAGTAGACGAGCCCGCCGATGACGAGACCCAGGAGGAACGTCACCAGGAGGATGGTGAAGGCGTACGTGCTGGAGTCCAGCGAGGTGGAGAGGACGCGGAACCAGAGCACCTCGTAGGAGATGGACGCGAAGCCACACAGCGCGAAGGCAGCGACGAGCAGCGTGCGGCGCGCGCCCTGGAAGACGGAGGCCCCCTCGGCCGGCCCCGAGGCCGAGACCGGCGCGGGCGCGGTGTCGGAGAGGGGCTCGGGACGCAGCCACAGGTGCAGGAAGAACACGGTGAGCCCCACGAGCAGGTTGAGCCCCGCCGCGAGCGCCGCCGTGCGCCAGAGCCCCACCGCGCCGATGAGGTAGAAGCCCGCCAGCCCACAGCCGAGCGCCGCGCCCAGCGTGTTGAGCGAGTACAGCACGCCGAAGGAGCGCCCCAACCCCTCCAGCTCGCGCGCCACGAAGCGCATGAGGACGGGCAGCGTGCCCCCCATGACGAAGGTGGGAGGCAACACCAGCAGGAAGGCCAGCACCCCGCGCAAGGGCAGCGGCCCGCCTCCCGGCAGACCCAGCGCGGAGAGCCACTCGGGCAGGGTCGCCAGCACGTGGGTGATGCCCAGCGCGAGCACGCCCGTGGCCGCCTCCAACAACCCATAGGCCAGCAACGGGTGCTTCAGCCGGTCCGCGAGCCGCCCCAACCCCAGGCTGCCCAGGACGAGCCCCGCCAGGAAGGCGGACACCACCAGGGTCGCCGCGAACGTGGTGTGGCCCACCACCAGCGTCAGGTAGCGGACCCAGATGACCTCGAAGACGAGCCCGCTCATGCCGGAGACGACGAAGAGCAGACCCACGGCGGCGAACATTCTGGCGGAGAGGCGATTCACGGGGAGCACGAGTCTACCCCGAGGTCAGCCTCCCCGCTTGCGCAGGAGGTGCATCCGCTGCCGCGCGCCCCGGTGCCGCGGGTCGAACCGGAGCGCCTCCTCCAGCCGCTCCCGCGCCCGCGGCATGTCGCCCTGGCGGGCATAGGCATCGGCCAACACCACCAGCACCTCGACGTTGTACGGCTGCAGATCCAACGAGCGCTCCAGTTGCTGGATGCCTGTGGCCAGGTCGCCCCGACGCAGCGCCAGTTGTCCGAGCACCACGTGTGGCGCCGGCAGTCCCTCCGTCTCATGCTGTCGCGCCAGCTCCTCCAGCGCCGCCAGGCCCCGCGGATCTCCCACCCCCGCGAGCGGGATGGCGGCGGACTGGCGCACCCACAGCGATGAATCCTTCAGCAGCGGGGCGAGCACGTCCGCCACCTCGCGCGGGCCCGTCGAGGCCAGCGCATCGGCGAGGTCCATGCGCAGGCCGGGGTCGGTGGCCGTCGCGAGCGCCGCCTTCAGCGCGGGCACGGACTCCTCGCGGAAGCGCTGGGCCAGCAACCGGGCCGCCACGCCGCGAAGGGCCGGGTCCTCCTTCTTGTCCGCCACCACCTGCTCCAGCGGTTGGCGGCTGTCCGCGGCGGTCTTCACCGCGATGGCATCCGCCAGCCGGATGCGCCGCGCCTGCCGCTGCTTCGCCTTCGGCCACCACTTCTCCAGCGACTCCGCCATCGACTCGGGCGTGGCCTGCTCGTGCGTGTGGCACGCGTTGCACGCGTTGGGGATGCCGTGCTTCACAGTGTTCTGGGGCACCGGCACGTCCAGGGCGTGGTCCGCGAAGTGGTCCAGCACGCCGGAGATGGTGGGCGGCATGTGGCAGGCCAGGCAGTCCCGCGCCTCCGCCGAGGTGTGGTGCGTATGCTTCTGCCCCTCGGCGAACACCTTCGCATGACAGCCCTGGCAGCTCGCCGAGCCCACCGTCACGCCCTTCGCGAGGTGCTTCGGCCGTTTGACTTCATTGTCCGCGTGCTCGGCATGGGGCGCGGTGTGGCAGGTGAGGCACGTGGCGCCACCCCGCTGGTAGCAGCGGGACTGGGTGAGGGCCTGGTACTCGAAGCTGGACGTCTTGGGCCGCCCATCCTCGAAGTAGTCACCAGAGCGCTCGCCGCCGCCGATCAGCACCACCATGGGCTGGTAGTGGTCCTCGTAGCGCTCTCCCGGCTGGAAGCGGTGTCGCGCATCCAGCAGCGGGAAGAGTGGGCGGTGCGGCCCGTGGCACTGGGCGCACACGGCCAACCCCTTGCGCGGCGGGAGCTTCGACGGCTGGACGATGTCCTTCGCGAGCTGCGTCTCCACATGGCGCGCACCGGGGCCGTGACAGCTCTCGCAGGCCACGCCCGCGTCCGCGAAGCCGGTGCTCCACTGGTGGCTCTTCCGGTCGTAATGCGTGTTGAGGCCGGTGACATGGCAGTCCAGGCACGCGTGCTGGGCGTTGCGCTGCCAGTTGGACCAGAAGAAGGGATGGTCCGGCGTCAGGGCTCCCTGCTTGGACTCGGAGTAGTCCACCCACTCGCTCTTGCCGGTGACGTGGAAGTAGATGGGCAGCACCTGCCAACGGCCATCCGGCATCACCGTGATGGGATCCTGCATCCGCTTGCCGCCCACCACCCAGTCCACCGGGTACGCGTTGACGACGCCGGTGGGCCCCTTCGTTCGCATGGAGTAGTGCTCGTCCCGCCGCGTCATCCACGCCTCGCTGGAGTCCCCCTTGTAGTGGGTGTTGGCGAAGTCGCCGACCACGAAGGGCGAGTGGGCCTCCGACAACGCGCGGGAGTGCCAGTCCTTGCGCCACGCGGCGTGCTCGTCGTCGTGACAATCGGCGCACTTCTCCGAGCCGACATAGCCGGTGGACGGTGACAGCAGCTCGACCTCGCGCCTCGGCACCTCCTTCGAAGGTGGAGCCGTCGAAGGTGAAGCAACGGGGATGGAGGGCGCCGCGGGCGGAGCGTTCGGCGCGGAGGGACGCCAGATGGCGGCCCCGGCGGCCACGATGAGGAGGAAGGCGACCGCGAGGACGAGCGAACGGGAGCGGGGCATGTGAGCGGGGGCGGGATTCGAGGCCACGGAGACGCGACCTCTAGCCGGTGACGCTACCGCAACCGTGCATCGGCCGCGGCGGAGTGGCACCGGATGGGACCAATTGTTGCTGGCACAACCGGGTGGCGTGAGAACCAGAACATCCGCATCGCCCCGCCGAGCAATACCCTCTTCCTCATGGCAGGACCTCCTGCACGGTGGCCTTCAGCAGCTCGAGGTCCACTGGCTTGTCGAGAAAGGCACTCGCACCGAGCCGCATCGCCGCCTCACGTGTCCCGTCGTCCGCGAAGGCCGAGAGGAGGATGACGGGACAGGAGAGCCCGGCCGACTGTGCCTGGGCGAGCACATCCAGCCCCGTGTGCCCCGGCATCCGCACATCCGAGAGGATGAGGTCCGGCGGCAACAGCGGACCTCCACATACCTGCGTCAGCGACACATAGTTGGACAGCTCGAAGCCGTCCTCCAGCGCCACCACCGCATAGCCCTCTCGCGCCAGAGTCAGCGTGAGGAGCGAACGCATTTCGTCGTCGTCCTCGGCCAGGAGGATGCGCGGCGGGCGAGGTTCGGAAGGGAGGAGAGACATCATGGTGCACGCCCCTCCACAGCATGGCCCGTGCCAGTGCGCGCCCGACTCGCGAGGGGGGGCTTCTGGAGCACGGCGCGGGGCATCGTGCCCCCCTCGGGGCATTCTGCCCCGTGCGCCTGACCGCTCTTGCACCCCTGCCCCGGTCCATGTCCTCTTGAGCATGGACCGGGGCGGGCGAGCCCGCGGAACCTCCCGGACCCCCACGACATGAAGCTCGCACGGAAGCTCACCCTCGCGCTCGTCCTGCTCGCCTTCGCGGTCATCGTGGGGTTGGAGACCTTCGAGGTGCGGCGCGAGCTGGCCCGCTCGGCGCTCGACATGCAGCATGATCACCGCATGCTCGGCCACACGCTGGGGGGCTCGTTCATCCGGGCGTGGGAGCTGGAGGGAGAGAACGAGGCGCTGATGCTCCTGGCGGATGCCAACCGCTTCCAGGGGCAGGTGCGGCTGCGCTGGCGTTGGCTGGACCCGCCTGACGCGGAGCTACCTCGAGAACAGGTGGAGGCACTGCGAGCCGACCAGGACACGTTCTTCGTGGACGATCGCGTGGAGCCGGGCCTGCTTCGCTCCTTCACCCCGGTGCACATCGGCGACAGACCCGGTGCCATCGAAATCATCGAGCCCCTGACGGAGCTGCGGATGCAGGTGCGCCAGACGGTGGCGGGCACCGCGGTGGCCACGGCCGCCATCACCCTCGCCTTCCTCCTGGTGGCCATGGCCATGGGCCGCCGGCTGGTGGGGCGTCCGGTGGAGCAACTGGTGGAGTTCGCGCACCGCATCGGCCAGGGAGACCTGGAGACGCGGGTGCACCTGCCTCAGAAGGACGAGCTGGCCACCCTGGCCTCCGCGATGAACCAGATGGCCAGCGGGCTGTCGGCCGCGCGCGCGCAGGTGGCGGCGGAGACGGCGGCGCGGCTGGCCACGCTCGAGCACCTGCGACACTCGGACCGGCTCGCCACGGTGGGCAAGCTCGCCTCCGGAATGGCCCACGAGCTGGGCACTCCGCTCAACGTGGTGCTCGGGCGGGCGAAGATGATTTCCTCCGGCGACGCCGAGGGCGACGAGTCGCGGGAGTGCGCCCGCATCATCGCCCAGCAGGTGCATCACATGACGGACATCATCCGCCAGTTGCTGGACTTCGCCCGCCGGCGCGAGCCCCGGCGCGCACCGGAGGACCTGACGGAGTTGGTGGACCGGACGTTGACGCTGCTGAAGCCCCTGGCGGCCCGGCGCAATGTCGTCCTCACCCGTGAGGCCCCGGGCCCGATGAACCTGAAGGTGGACGCCGGGCAGATCCAACAAGCCCTCACCAACCTGGTGGTCAACGGCATCCAGGCGATGAAACGCCCGGGCACGCTGCGGGTGCGAATGGAACGCGCGCGCGCCCTGCCCCCGACGGAGCTGGGGGGCCCGGAGGCCGAGTGGGTGCGGGTGGACGTGACGGACGAGGGTGAAGGCATCGCCCCGGACGTGCTGCCCCGCGTCTTCGAGCCCTTCTTCACCACCAAGGATGTAGGCGAAGGGACGGGCCTCGGGCTGTCCGTCTCCTATGGGCTCATCCGAGACCATGGGGGATGGATCTCCGTGAGCAGCGAGCCCGGACGTGGGAGTTGCTTCTCCATCTTCCTCCCACCAGGAACCCAGGAAGAGGAACCCGAGGGGACCCCGACATGAGCACGACGAAGGGCCGCATCCTGGTCGTCGAGGACGAGCGGGAGATGCGGGCGCTGTTGGAGAAGGGGCTGGCCCGACGGGGCTTCGTCCCCACGGTGCGCGGCAGCGCGGACGAGGCCTTCGCGCTGTTGGAGGCGGAGGACTTCGACACCGTCCTGACGGATTTGAGGATGCCGGGCATGGATGGACTGGCGCTCTGCGAGCGCATCGTCCTCAACCGTCCGGACATTCCCGTGGTGGTGGTGACGGCCTTTGGCAGCCTGGAGACGGCGGTTGCGGCCATCCGGGTGGGCGCGTACGACTTCGTCACCAAGCCGGTGGACCTGGACGCGCTGGTGCTGGTGTTGGGGCGGGCCGTGCAGCACCGGGCGCTGCGCGACGAGGTGCGCCGGTTGCGCCGGGCCCTGGGCGAGGTGTCCGCCGACGGGGGCGTGGTGGGCGAGAGTCCCGCGCTGCGCCGGGTGTACGAGCTCATCGACCGGATGGCGGACTCGGACGCCTCGGTGCTGATCATGGGCGAGAGCGGCACCGGCAAGGAGGTGGCCGCCCGCGCGTTGCATGCCCGCAGCCGGCGGCACGACGGGCCCTTCGTGGCCATCAATTGCGCGGCCATGCCCGAGCAACTCCTGGAGAGCGAGCTGTTCGGCCACGCCCGGGGCGCCTTCACGGATGCCAGGACGGCGCGCACCGGCCTGTTCGTCAAGGCCAACGGCGGCACCCTCTTCCTCGACGAGGTGGGGGAGATGCCGCTGACCCTGCAGCCCAAGCTGCTGCGCGCGCTGCAGGAGCGCACGGTGCGTCCGGTGGGAGGGGACACGGAGGTGCCCTTCGACGCGCGAATCGTGGCCGCCACCAACCGCGACCTGGAGCTCGCCGTGGAGGAGGGGCGCTTCCGCGAGGACCTGTACTACCGGCTCAACGTCATCGGCCTGGAGCTGCCTCCGTTGCGCGCCCGTGGCAATGACGTGCTGCTGCTGGCACAGCGCTTCCTGGAGCACTTCGCCTCGCGCGGCGGCAAGCGCGTGGTGGGGCTCAGCCCCGCGGCCGCCCAGCGCCTGCTGGCCTACACCTGGCCCGGCAATGTGCGCGAGCTGCAGAACTGCATCGAGCGCGCCGTGGCCCTCACCTCCTACGAGCAGCTCACCGTGGAGGATCTGCCGGAACGCATCCGTGACTATCGCGCCCCCAGCAGTACCGCCCAGGGGAACGATGTGTCCGAGCTCGTCTCGCTCGAGGAGATGGAGCGCCGCTACATCCAACGCGTCCTGGAGACGGTGGGTGGCAGCCGGACGCTGGCCTCGCGCATCCTCGGGGTGGATCGCAAGACGCTCTACCGCAAGCTGGGCCGGCGCTATGCCGCCTCCGTCTCCGAGGAGAAGGACGACGCGAAGGACTGACCGGGCGCATCATCCAGTTCAGCGCCGCCAGCCTCATCCCGCGCGGAACGCGCTTGTAGTCGCCACGCAAGGTGCCCAAGGTGCCAGGGCGAGGGCGGAGCCGTCCGCCTTCGCTTCATCTGGAGAGACACCGTGAGCACGAATCCCCCCCGCTATGACCTGTGGGCGCCCGAGACGCGCGCCAACCCCCTGCCCGTCTATGCGCGCATGCGGCAGGAGGCTCCCCTGGTCCGGCTGTTCGACCCCAACCTCAACATCCCCGTGTGGGTGGCCACCCGCTACAAGGACGTGGTGGACCTGGTGCGTGACCCTCGCTTCACCAAGGACATGCGCAAGCTCCCCGACGGCTCGCCGTCGAAGCTGCGGCGCATCGACTCCATGGAGGTGATCAACCGGCACATGCTGTCGTCGGACCCGCCGGACCATACGCGCCTGCGCACGATCGTCTCCAAGGCCTTCACCCCGCGCCGCGTGGAGGAGCTGCGCCCGCGCGTCACCGCCATCACCCACGAGCTGCTGGACGCCGCACGGGCCCGGGGAGAGGTGGACCTGCTCGACGCCTTCGCCTTCCCGCTCCCCATCACCGTCATCGCCGAGCTGCTGGGCGTGCCGGTGGAGGACCGGGATCAGTTCCGCGAATGGACGACCACCATCATCACCCCGCCCCCCAACGGGGACTTCGAGCCCCTCCAGAAGGCGGGCATGCAGTTCATCCAGTACTTCCAGGGCCTGCTGGCGCGGCGCCGGGCCGATCCCCGGGACGACCTGCTCACCGCCCTCATGTCCGCGGAGGAGCAGGGAGACAGGCTCTCGCCCCAGGAGCTCATCAGCATGCTGTTCCTGCTGCTGGTAGCCGGCCACGAGACGACGGTGAACCTCATTGGCAATGGCGTCTGGGCGCTGCTGCGGAACCCGGAGCAGCTGGAGCGGCTGCGCGCGAACCCGGCGCTCATCGAGTCGGCCGTGGAGGAGATGCTGCGCTACCGCAGCCCGGTGGAGACCACCACCCAGCGCTGGGCCACGCAGGACATCGAATTCCGCGGCCAGGTGATTCCCGCGGGCGAGAGCGTGATGGGCTCGCTGCTGGCGGCCAACCACGACCCCGAGCAGTTCCCCGAGCCGGAGAAGTTCGACATCACCCGCGAGCCCAACCGGCACGTCGCCTTCGGCTTCGGCATCCACTTCTGTCTGGGCGCCCCCCTGGCCCGGCTCGAGGGCGCCATCGCCATCAACCTGCTGCTGGAGCGCATGCCCCGGCTGAGGTTCGCGGTGGAGCCATCCGCGCTGCGCTGGCGTGACGGAATCCTCGTGCACGGCCTGCAGCGCCTGCCCGTGGCCTTCTGAGCACCGGGACACGCATTCGTGTCAGGATGGACGGACGCATGTCCATCCCTTGTCCCCGTTGTCAGTCCCCCTTCACCCCTGGAGCCACCTCCTGCCCGGGATGTGGCTCCTCACTGCTGCTCGAGGCCGTCCCGGGGAGCACGGAGCCCACGTGCGCCGTCCACCCCACCCTGCGCGGCCTGGCCACCTGCGAGCGCTGCGGCGCGTTCGCCTGTGCCGGGTGCCTGCGCTCCGGTGTCAGCGGAGAGGCCGTCTGCGAGGCCTGCGCGGCACGTGAGCCCAACCTCCCGATGCCCTGGGACGAGCGCGAGGAGCTGGGCACGCTCAAGGCCTTCTGGAAGACCTGCGTCACCGTGCTGCTGCGCCCGGAGACCTTCTCCCGGGCGCGTTCCGAGGGAAGCGCCAGCAGCTCGCTGCTCTTCGTCCTGCTGTGCTCGCTGCCCCCCTTCTTCGTGACGGGCCTCACCTACCTGGGCATGTTCATCCTCATGCCCGCGATGTTCCCGCTCCCCCAGAAGGAAGGCCAACCCGAGGTGCCCTTCGCGTTGATGGGGATGGGCATGTTCGTGGCCAGCATCCTCCTCGGTCCCGTGATGCTCGTGGCCATGACCGTCATCAACGCGGGCATCGACCACCTCGTGCTGCGGATGGGGAACGTCACCCGGGGATTCCAGGTGACGCTCCGGGCCCACGCGCTCTCCCAGGCGCCCTGGGTGCTCGGCGTGGTGCCCTTCATCGGCGCGCAGGTGGCCCCCTTCTGGGCACTGGTGGCCCGCGTCTTCGCCTACCGCGGACTGCACCGGACGACCTGGGGCGTGGCGGTGGCCGGAGCGCTGCTCGGCCCGGCCCTCTTCTGCTTCCTGTGCGGCGGCAGTTACATGGCCCTCATCCTGTTCGCCGCGAGCCAGCTGGGCGGGAACTGACCTCAGAGGGCATAGGTGGCGTAGCAGGTGCCCACCGGGCCGCTGCCCGTGGTCGCCGCGTCGGGCGCGGACCGCCACTGGCCCTCGGCGCCGCACTGGTGCCACTGAAGATCTCCGCTCGACTGCACGCACGTGCGCGCCGGCACCGACCTGCCCAGCGTGGAGGAGCCGCACCACGGCCAGGAGGCCGTGCAGGTGGTCGGCTTCGTGGTGGTGCCCGCCGTGAAGGTGCCGTCGCTCAGGCACTGCCGCCAGATGGCATCCGAGGAGCTCTGCACGCACACGCCCACGGCCACGTTGGCGTCCACCGTGCCCGAGTAGCACGTGGTGCTGGTGCCGGTACCCCAGGCGTACTCGCCCTTGAACTGGTTGTACTTCACCGCCACCAGCGACGAGCCGCCGATGTCATTGCGGCCGCACTGGATGGCGTACGCGCCCACCCACGGCGTGTACGTGTAGAGCGCCGCGGTGGCCTTGTTGGCGGGCTTCACCGAGCACGGGTCCGAGGTGCTCTTCGTCACGCCCGGCTTCCAGCCGGAGATGGTGGCCCGGCCCGCGTCCAGGTCGGTCAGGTAGCCGCGCAGCTTCTTCGCCGAGCACTCGATCTGGTTGCCGAAGCCCGCGTAGGAGACGGTGCACCCGCCGCTGTCCGGGCAGCCGCAGCCGGTGGCCTTGGCCAGGTTCGTCGAGGTGCCGCTGGTGATGAGGCTCGACTCCGTCTGGATGCGCGCCAGCATGTACAGCGGGCTGATGGTGTATGCCTTGGAGCGCTCCACGATGAGCGCCGCCGCCGTCTTGTTGCTCCACGCCGGATCCTTGTAGGTGGCCAGGTACGAGCCCTTCTGCTGCAGGAAGGCCTGCACCTGCGCCGTCGTGATCCACTGCCCACCGGTGATGTCCGAGTCCTCGAGCAACCGGTGCATGTCGTACTCGGTGGTGACCGGATCCAACACCTGGCCCGTGAGCTCGTCCACCACGACTTCGTTCTCGGACGGACCGCAACCCACCAGGTACAGCGCCGGTAACAGCAACAGCGTGCAACGGAGATTCATCGCGTGCCTCGGGTATGACCGCGGGGACGGGCGGGAAAGCCCGGCCCCACGGTGGGGGGGAAGGACACGTCTTAGCACTCGGAAACGTCAGATTTCTCGTTTTTCGTGAAAATTGGAAAAATCGACAGTCGCTGGGAGGGGAGCCTCAGCGCCCCATCCGGCGGCGGGCCCGCTCGCGAGCGGCCTCGAGTGCCGAGTCCACGCCACGCTCCGCCGTGGGCTGCTCGGGTGGCGCCGCGTCCGCCGGAGCCTCGGGAAGCGGAGCCTGGACGTGCGAGGGCATCCCCGGCACGGCCACGGCCGCCGTCATGGAGGGAGCCACCGCGCGCCGGGGTCTCGGTCCCGACAGGAAACGGCGCACCGCCACCTCCGCCAACAACGCCGCCACCGCCAGTCCCACCAGCCAGGGCGCCAGCGCCACGCGGCCCTCGGACTCGGGCGCCTCGGAGAAGAGGCCCGCCATGGACAGCCGCTCCACGCCGCCGCCCACGGCCGCCACCCCGTGCAACACCTCCAGGCCCTCCTTCACGCTTCCGGGCTCGAACTCGGGCGCGTAGGGCAGCGTCACCGGAGGGGCGCGCAGCACCCGCGAGCCCAGCTTCACCACCGGGTGCCACGTGCCGCTGCCCGGCAGCGTGTACTCGGCCGCCACCCGCTCCTCGTCCTCCCAGCGCATGGGCAACTCCACGGGCGCGCCCCGGCCGTCTCCCGGCAGCAGCACCAGCGAGGGCAGCGCACCCGGCAGCGCCTCGCCCGGCGCGAAGTCCAGCGTCACCCGCAGCAGGTTGCCCCGCCGCTCCGAGCGAGCCACCGCCTCGCCCGCCTCGCCCGCGCCACCCATCGTCCAGCGCACCAGGCCCTCCAGCGCCGCGCGCAGGCCGCTCCAGGCGCGCAGCTCGCCCGTGTATTCACCATCCACCTCCGCCATGAGGGCCACCACCCGCCCCGAGCCGCGCGGCCACAGCGCCAGCACCGGCGCGGCGTTGTCGTCCAGCGTGCGCAGGGCCACGCTCGCGCGCGGCCTCAGGTACGTGAGGTTGTAGCCGCCCACCTGCGGCAGCCCCATCGCCGGCAGCTTGCCGAGCAGCGGCAGGTCCGGCGCGGCCTCCAGCGTGGCGGGCTCGTCCACGAAGGTGGCCCGCGCCACGGCGAGCGTCTCCTGGCTGAAGATGCGCGGCAGGCTCGTCGCGTCCTCCGCGAAGTAGGCACGGCCGCCGCCCTTCGCGGCGATCTCCTTCAGCAGCGCCGCGTCCGGGTCCTTCTCCGTGCCCAGGCCGATGACGGACACGGTCACCTTCTCGTGCTGCAATTGTGTCAGCGTCCTCAGGTAGTCGTCCGGCTCCTCCGAGTCCGCCGCGTCCGAGAAGAGCAGCACGTGCCGCGTGGCCTTGTCGCTGCGCAGAATCTGGGATTTGCCCTCGCGCAGCGCCTCGCCCACGTAGATGCCACCGCCGCCGCTGAAGCCCCGCGCCACCGCGTCCAGCGGCAGCCCCTCCTCCACCGGGCTCATCGGAAAGATTTCGTGCACGGCGGTGTCCACCATGTGCACGGACACCTCGTCCTTCTCGTTGAGGAGCGTGAGCGCGCCCACCACGCCCTCGGCGGCCAGCTCCATCTTCGTGCGCCCATCCGGCACCTGGACGCCCATGGAGCAGCTGCAGTCCATCAGCACGCTCATGGCAAGGGACGTGCGGCGCTGCTCCTCGCGCATCTCCAACGACACCGGAAGCAGGGGCTCCACCGGTGAGCGGCGGTAACCGCCCTCGCCGAAGCTGGAGCGTCCCCCCGTCATCACCAGTCCGCCACCGGCCTGCTCCACGTACGAGGCCAGCGCGAGCAACCCCGGCTCGCCGAGCCGGTTCGCGTCCACGTTCTCCAGCACCACCGAGCCCACGCCATCCAGCGCGTCCAGCGTCACGGGGAAGGGAGCGCGCACCTCCAGCGTCAGCCCCGCGCCGCGCAGGGCCTTGGCGAGCGTGCCCTCCGGCTGGTCCGTGAGCAGCAGCACCCGGGGCGGACCCTCCACGCGCAGCACCGCCTGCCCCACGTCGTTCTCCACCACCCCGTCCCCCGAGGCCTCCACCGTCAGCCGGTAGGCCACGAGGCCCGGCTCCTCCACCAGGTCACGGAGGGGCAACAGGTTGGGCCCGGCGTGGAATTCGAAGGGCCCTTTCACCAGCAGGCGGCCATTGCGCGCCAGACGCACCGTGCCGGTGACGGGCGCCGTGGCCTGCACCACCCCGGTCATCTGGAAGGGCTCCCGCACCTTCACCACGGCCGGCACGTCCAGCGAGAGCACGGCCAGGTCCAGCGGCGAGTCCTCGCGGGCCACGTGGCGGAAGTCCACGGGAATGCCCCGGGCCGCCAGCCTGCGCGCCGCGCCCCGGGCATCCGCGCCCGTGGCCCGTCCATCGGACACCACCAACACGCGGCCGGTGCGGCCCGGAGGAATGAGCGCGCCCGCCGCGTCCAGCGCCGCCGACAGGTCCGACGCCTCCGTGTCCAGGGGCCGGGTGAAGCCGCCGAAGCGGCCCATCTCCGACAACGGCTGCTCCACCCGGGCCTCGCGCCCGAAGGAGATGACCCCCACCCTGTCACCGGTGTGCCGCTGCGACTCCAGCAGGCCCACCAGCTCCGAGGCCACACGTCCCGCGTCGGCCGGCATGGAGCGCGAGCGGTCCACCACCACCACCACGTCGCTGCCCGCGTGGCGCAGCAGCCACTCGGGGCCGGCGAGCGCGCCCACCCCGAGCACCAACAGCACCCACCGCAGGACCATGGGCGGTCCCGGGCGTCGGCCGAGCTTCCACAGGAAGAGGCCCAGCGGGAGGAGGAGCACCAACGCCTGGGGGAGGGAGAAGCTCATTCGCGAGGGACGGAGTCTCTTGACGATACTCCCTGGACCCCCCCGCACGAAACAGCGCGGCCTCCCCCGCTCGAGGACCCTCGTCCCAACCCAGCTGGTGGCCTGGCCGGTGGGCGGTGCCCACTCGCTGGCGGTGGACTCCGAGGGCACCCCGTTGTCCCGGGGCGGCAACGTCTACGGCCAGAGGTCCACCACCGCCGCGACGCATGAGGCCAGATGAGGGGGGTGAATGCAAAGGTTGCACCCCCTCCCTGCATGCGAACGGCAATCGTTGCCGTGCATGCCGCTGCCGCGCATGGCGAAGCGGCCCGAGCAGGCACGTTTGGGCCGACACGCTCCTTGAAGTTGCCCTCCGCATCCTCAGCAGGTGCACGGCAACCCAAACAAGGAGCTACAGACAATGCTCGCAAGACTCTTCAAGACCCTCTCGCTGTCCGCGATGGTGGTCATTCCCCTCACGGGGCTGGGCCTCCAGTGTGAAGCGACCGCCGCACCGCCCCGCGGGTGCTTCTGGCCAGAAGGCGGGCTCGAGGCCTCACTCGAGCTCCGCCCTGACACGAAGGCCCCTGCGACTCCGACGGACGGGACGGCTCTGCTGCCCACACAACGAATGACCGCACGGTGAAATTGACTTTGATAATCGATCTCAATTAGGAGGAGACCGTCACTTCGTCCCAGGAGACCGCGCATGCCGCCGTCCGCATCCCCTTCGTGGCCGCTCCAGGAAAGCCCCTGGCGAGTCCTCGCCCTGTCCACGCTGGCACTGACCCTGGCCTGTGCCTCACGACCCGGAGTCTCCGCCGGAAGAGGGGAGCGCCCCGTGTCCTCCGCGTGCGACCCGGAGCGGGACCGGGCCGCCATCCTCCAGATGGCGGGCAACTACCGGGTCGGGTTCGCCTTCGACGAGACGGTGGGCTTCAGCGAGGGCTACACGCTCCACGCGCCCTACCGCGCGAACGCGACGGAGTGGGTGGAGGTGTTGGAGGA
Source organism: Archangium violaceum (assembly GCF_016859125.1). Taxonomy (NCBI): domain Bacteria; kingdom Pseudomonadati; phylum Myxococcota; class Myxococcia; order Myxococcales; family Archangiaceae; genus Archangium; species Archangium violaceum. The sequence continues at coordinate 1,383,833 of NZ_CP069338.1, forward strand.
CACGCCCCGGAAGGTGTCGCTCCAGCATGTCCTGATGATGGAGCGGGACGGCAAGCGCTCGACCCTGAAGCACTGGCGGCAGGACTGGACCTTCGAGGACACCACGCTGCTGGAGTTCCGCGGGCACCGGACGTGGGAGCGCCGCGTCCTGGCGCCTCACGAGGTGGCGTGCACGTGGAGTCAGGCCGTGTACGAAGTGGACGATGGACCCCGGTACGAGGCCCACGGACGGTGGACCCACGCCCACGGCGTGTCCGCCTGGCTGTCCGAGGAGACGTGGCGGCCCCTGCCCCGCCGCGAGTACACGAAGCGCAGTGACTACGACGTGCTCGTCACCACCAACCGGCATGCCCTGACGCCCACGGGATGGGTGCATGAGCAGGACAGCCTCAAGGTGGCGCTCGGCCCGACCCCGCATGCCCTGGCACGGGAGCACGGACTCAATGTCTACACACGCCAGCCGGCCGACGCGGCCTCCACCGGGACGAGCTCCGCCTGGAAGCAGACACAGGGCTTCTGGAGCGAGGTTCGTGACGAGTGGGAGGCCCTCTTCCAGACCCACCCGCGCTTCACCCTGCGGGACAGCGTCGACGGCAAGCCTCGCTACGAGCACCTCTTCGCGCTCGAGAAGAACACGGCGGCCTCCGAACGGCGTGAGCGGATCCGCGCGACGCTCGAGCGCTTCCTCGAAACCACGGTGAGTGCCAGGACAGCTCCCGCTGGCGAGTAGCCGGCCGTGAAAGGGGACGCGATGCGCTGGCATGTATGGGTTCTCGTCTGGCTCGTGGGTGCGCCCGCGCTGGCACAGGGGAACGAGCCGCCCGTGGCCGTGGAGGGAGGGACCGCGGAAGAACCCGCGGCACAACAGACCGTGGTGACGGCGTCCCGCTCCGTGGAGCGGCTCCAGGACACGCCGGTGGCCGTCGAGGTCATCACCCGCAAGGACATCGAGGCGACGGGGGCGCGTGACCTGGCCGAGGCGCTGGGCGCACGTCCCGGCCTGGAGCTCCGGCGCAGCTTCGCGGGAACGGAGCTGCGGGTGCAGGGGATGTCACCCGAGTACACCCTCGTCCTGGTGGACGGCGAGCGCGTGACGGGGCGGCTGGGCGACGCCCTGGATTTCTCCCGGTTCTCCACGGAGGACATCGAGCAGGTGGAGCTCGTCCGGGGCCCGTCCTCGGTCCTCTATGGCAGCGACGCCGTGGCGGGGGTGATCAACATCATCACCCGCAAGGCGCGGCGTCCCCTGGGTGCCACGGCGCAGCTCTCTCTCGGCAGCCTGTGGCAGTTGGAGGTGGACGGCACCGCGGAGACACGGGGCGAGCGGGCGGGAATGCGGCTCAGTGGCGGATTCCAACGCCGCAATGGCTACGACCTGACTCCCGGCACTCCCGCGACCACGGGCAGCTCGCTCGAGGGCTACCAGGTCTCCTGGCGCGGAGATATGAGGGCCACGGAGTCGTTCCGGCTCGAGGCGAGTGCCGGTGCGTCCCGGCGGGTGCAGCGAGGCGTCGACGAGGGCGCGGCCAGCGCGCTGTTCGACCGCGCGAGTCAGAACGAGAGCTACGAGGCAACGCTGTCCCCCTCGCTGGTCCTCTCCCCCACCGGCACGCTCCATTTCTCGGGCCGCTACTCGCGCTTCCGCCATCGCTATGTGTTGGATCAACGCAACGCCTCCGTCCTGGATCAGGTGGAGGAGACGCACGAGCAGATGGCCCGGGTGGGCGTGCAGCTCGACCAGGGCCTGGCCCAGGTGCATCAGCTCGTGGTGGGCGTCGAGGCGATTGGCGAGACACTCGACTCCGACCGGCTGGCGGGCGCGGGCCGGCGCGGCCGTGTCTCGCTCTACGGACAGGACTCCTGGAAGACGCCCCTGCCGGTGGCGCTCCACGTCGTGCCCGGCTTGCGGCTGGATGTGGACTCGGAGTTCGGAACGGTGCTGACGCCCCGGCTCGCCGTGCGGCTGGAGCCGGTGGAAGCGCTCACGGTGCGCGCCAGCTATGGCCATGCGTTCCGGGCACCGAGCTTCCAGGAACAGCTCATCGACTTCGAGAACCCGAGCGTGGGGTACGTGGTCGCGGGCAATCCCACGCTGCGACCCGAGCACTCCCGGGGCGTGACCCTGTCCGCGGAGTGGCGGATCACCAGCCGCGGCCTGCTTTGGACGAACCTGTTCCGCAACGATCTCTCCGACATGATCTCCGTGGTGCAGGACGAGCGCTCCCCCACCCTGCGCTTCACCTACGCCAACATCTCGCGCGCGACCGTGCAGGGCGCGGAGGTGGGGTGGAAGCAACGGCTGCCACTCGGGGCCTGGCTGGACGTGGGCTACACGCTCATCAGCGCGCGGGACATCGAAGAGGACAGACCGCTCGAAGGGCAGAGCACGCACCGGCTTACCACTCAGCTCGGGATGCGCTACCGGCCCTGGAAGCTGGAGGCCTCCCTGCAGGGGTCGCTGGTCGGCCCCCGCCCCTACTACCAGGCTCCCGATGGGACGGCTCGAACGGTCATGGCTCCCGCCTACGCGACCCTGGACGCACGGCTCGCCTACGGCGTGATGGAGACGGTCCGGGCGTTCGTCGCCGGCCGCAACCTGCTGAACGCGGGGGATTCGCAATACCTGCCCATTCAGCCTCGCGCCTTCCACGCGGGGCTCATCCTCGAATTGTGAGGGAGGAAACATGATGAAACGCATTGCCCTGGTGCTCTGCCTCACCGCATGCGGTGGAGACATCCAACCGGAGCCGGGCCCCGACACGCAGACGCCCATCGACGGCACGCCGACCGACTGGTTCCGCCACACCTCTCAAGAGGACGGAACGGTAATCACAGTCGTCGATGCAACCGATGGGGCAGCGTGGAGGGCCCTCGACCTCGACACGCGCCAGACCGTGGAGGCCTCCTCGCAGGCCAACTGGGATCTGTCCTTCCAACGCTTCCACATCCGGACGCGAGGGGGGGTCAACGGCACGGGAGGTGTCGTGGTGGCGGTGGTCACGGACCCCTTCGAGTCGATCTCCACAGCGCCCGCCTCGGGCTACCGGGAGGATGTCGCGGACGGTGCGGACACCGACAGCGAACCGGACAACGTCTTCGAAACGGAGGGCGGTTGGTACAGCTATGACGTGACCACCCATACGCTCTCACCGCGCGCCCTGACCTATGTCATCCGGAGCGATGCGGGCCGGTACTTCAAGCTTCAACTGCAGAGCTACTACGACCAGGCCGGCTCCCCCGCCATGCTCTCCTTCCGGTGGAAGCAGGTGGAGCCGCCGGTTCAATCCCCGACTCCCTGAAAAGACACCGCTCATGAAGAACAACATCTGGAAGATCACCCTCCTGACGCTCTCCCTGACGCTGGGGGCTTGCGACCCTTCGGAGCCCGAGCCCCAGCCCCAGCAGCCCCCGGCCGAGGCCCCGCGGTGCGAGGCGAGTCCGGTGCGCTGCGCCGAGCAGGGCATCGACGCGTTGAACCTGCTGACCACGGTGTCCACGGGAGAGATCCGTGAGGAAGGAACGACTCCGGGCGAGTTCCACACCTATGTGGATGCACGGGCGGGCGGGACCTCTCCCAAGCAATCCTATACCTACGCCCGCTTCACCTCCGAGGGACTGAGCCGGGTGGAGGTGGATGATCAGGCGGCCCTGGCCTCGACGGATTGGGACATCGCCTTCCGCCGCTACAACATCCGGGTGAACAGCGGCGTGTCCGGACCCTCGTGCATCGCGGTGGCCCGGACCCCAGAGGGCACGACCTTCGACTCGGTGAAGGCGGTGGATTCCACCTGGGAGTTCCGCACCGAGAACTACTTCACCGAGAGCTGCGAGGTCATCTCCGGAGAGGCTTCCCTCGGCTCACCCGAGACGCTGCTGGGCGGCTTCTGGACATACCAGGCCTGTCTGGCCATGACCGGCGACGTCTTCGTGGTGCGTCTGGCGGATGGGCGACATGTGAAGCTGGAGGTGACGCACTACTACGACCCGTCACCGCAGCAGACGTGCAATCAGACGGGCGAAGTGCCCCAGCCCAGCGGAGCGGCCCAGATTCGTGTCAGGTGGGCCTTCCTGCCGTGAGGCTCGCCCCGTTGCTGCTCCTCCTGAGCGCCGGGGGCGCGAGCCCGGCCAATCCCTCACATGAGGCGCTCGGGAGGGAGCTGGGAGCATTGCTCCAGGGAGGCCGGCCCACCGAGGCCACGGCGGATCAGCCGCGCTTCGAGCCCGGCGAGCAGGTGGAATCGGTGGTGTCTCCCGGGGGTCTCTTCCGGCTCCACTTCTCGCGGAGTGGGCCCAACGCGGTCACGGCGGCGGACGCGGATGGGAACGGCGTTCCGGACTCCGTCGACACCGTGGCACGTACCTATGACGCCGTGGCTGTCTTCTACTCGGGGCTGGGCTACCGCCTGCCGCCCGAGGACTCCGGAGGGTCTGGCGAGCACGGCGGAGACGGACGCTTCGATGTCTACCTGGTGGACTTCGCCGGACGGGCGGATGGAGCCTTCCGGGTGGAAGGCTGTCTCACGACGGACATGGGTTGTAGCGGGTACATGCTCCAGGAGAACGACTTCGCTGGCTATGGCTATGCATCCTACGAGCAAGCCGTGGCCACGCTGGCGAGCCATGAGCTCTTCCACGCCGTGCAGGCCGCCTACCGCACCGGCCTGGGACGCGTGGCGGAGGAAGGCACGGCGGTCTGGGCCTCCGAGCGCTTCGCTCCCGAGCTGGATGACCTTGAGCGCGCCGCCCCGGCGTACCTGTCGCTCGCGGATCGCAGCCTGGTGGTGGACCCAGACGGACCAGCGCAGTCCTTCAGCTATGGCGCCTCGCTCTTCTTCCAATTCCTGAGTGAGCGCCTCGGAGAAGGAGTGGTGTTGTCGATGTGGGAGGAGAGCGTGCACGCGCCCTCCGCCCGCTGGCCGGCACTGCTGGAGACAGTCCTGCGCCGCGATTGGGGAATGGACTTCGACACCGCGTTCAGCGAGTTCGCGCAATGGAACCTGGCCACGGGCGCGCGAGCGCGAGAAGGGAGTGGGTACGCACGAGGCGCGGACTACTCCGGTCTCGCTCTCACGGCCAAGGACCTCCCGGTGGATGAGGCTTCGGTGCGGGTGGCGGCCGCATCGACCCGCTACTTCGAAGTGGCGGGCGGGGCGGAGAGCGTCTCGGCGTCCTTCGAACCCAGGGAGGGAACGGACAGCGCGGCGGTCCACCTGCTGGTCGCGGCGGTGAACGAGCACGAGGTGCTGCGGGTCGCCCGTGCGGACGGGCCAGGAAGCCTGTCCGCCCAGGTGTCTGCCCGGGATGCCACACACGTGGTGGTGGCTGTGGTGAACGGACGCCCGGAGGGAGACGGCCGGTATGGACGGCTGCGCATCTCCGCCGCGTCCCCGGACGAGGAACCCGCTCGTGGCTGTCAGGCCGCTCCAGGGCCACTCCCCTGGGCACTGCTCCTGACCGCAACCGTGTGGCGACGTTCCCGGAGGCGGCGCACAACCTGATCCACGCCCACGGCCGTGCCGGGCGACGTCTCGCGCGTCACCGTCTCCGTCTCCGTCTCCGACATGGCCTCGCTCTCCACCGAGCTGGTGATCACCGATGGGGCGTGGGGCGGCATCCTCGGGGACATCCCCGCGGACCCGCGCCGCACCTTCCTCGCCCAGGCCTTCACCGCCTCCAACACCCTGCGCTACGAGGGGCGCGCCGAGGACGTCAGCGTCACCGCCGGCTCCATGGGACTGGTGACCCTGACGCTTCAGGACGTCTCCGTCCCGCCGCCCTTCGGGCGGGAGCGTCTCCATCCCAGGGCCCTGTCTCTTTCAGAGACGGGCCATCCGCGCGAACTCGGCTTTGAGCCGTGGCACGGCGAAGTCGACGAACGCGCGGACCCTGGCAATCGACAGCCGGCCCTCGGGCGTAATCAAATGGACGGGCAACGGCGGCGGCTCGGCCTCCTCCAGCCACCACGGGTGGCGCTCAGCTCTCCTTCACCTGGGCGCTGCTGACCCCTGGTGGGAGTACTCCGAACGCGGGACTACGAGTGGCAAACGCCCCCTACACGAAGACGTGCCGGGCGGCGCTCGGGCTGCAAGAGCAGACGCCTGACTCCGGGGCCACGGTGCACCGAGGCCGCGGGTTCGATTCCCGTCGGGGACACACGGAGAAGCCCAGCAATCTCAACGGGTTGCTGGGCTTTTCTTTTGCCCCCGGTCCGCCATGTGCCCCCAGTGTGCCCCGCTGGCGTCTCCAGCCCAGCACGGCGCGCGGTCATGGGGATGGCCCGATCAAGCTCCTGCACCGCGCTCCCAGCAGGTGCGCGGCAGGGGCCTGGCTCTCCTGGCTGGGGCGGCTCGAGCCTCAACACCACGCGGCTCGAGGGGGCTCGCTCGCCGGGGCCTGCCTCTCACCTGCCGGGGGCTGGCCCAGGTGCTTCACCCACGCGGCAGGTACGCCCGGCACCATCCAGCCCCCACTTTGACATTCCAAGGACTTTCCTGGCTTTTCTTCTTGAAGCGAGTGTTGCCAGGAAATGGCGCCGCGGCGCGGACCACGAGCCTCCGTCGGCTCCGTGGGACATTTCAAAGCCCTCTCCGCTCCGTTCGGGCTCCTCGCCGCGCCGGCCGCGCTATCCTGCGCATGCACTCGAATAACCACGAGGGACACATGCGACCGGAGGACACGCAGCACCTGATGCATGCCATCGACCTGGCACGACGGGCACGAGCTCGGGGGGACGACCCCTTCGGCGCGGTGCTGGTGGACGCGAGAGGACGCGTCCTGTTGGAAGGGCAGAACACAGTGGGGACGACGGGGGACTGCACCGGCCACGCGGAGTCCAACCTCATGAGGGAGGCCACCCGGCGATACCGTCTCGAGGAGCTCGCTGGCTCCACCCTCTACGCCAGCACCGAGCCGTGCGCCATGTGCGCGGGCGCCATCTTCTGGGGCGGCGTGCGGAGGGTCGTCTTCGCGCTCTCCTCCGAGGAACTGGGCCAGTTCACCGACCCCTCCGAGCCCGCCCTTCGCATGTCCTGCCGCGACGTCTTCGCCCGCGGCTCCGAGCCCACCGAGGTGGTGGGCCCGGTGGCGCTGCCGGAGGCCCGTGAGGTGCACGAGGGCTACTGGAAGTAAGAACTTCCATGGGCGAGGCGTTGCGCTTCGTGCCCTCAGTCTGGCTTCAGGATGATCTTTCCGCGCGCTCGGCCCGAGGCCTGATGACGAAGCGCGAGCTCCACTTCCGCGAGCGGGTGTTTCCGGTCCACGAGGACCTGGAGCGAGCCGGCGTCGCAGAGTCCGGAGATCAGGCCGAGGCGCGTAGCATCGGTCTTGTGGCTCATGCGGGTGGCCGACACCGCGTGCGCCTTCGCCAGCGCCTCATCCGGCGGTGTGGTGATGCTGACGAGAACGCCGCCCGCGCGGAGGACCGGGAAGGACCGCTGTTGCGTCTCCCCGCCGACCGTGTCGAGCACGACGTCGACGCCGGACAGCTTCGCGGAGAAGTCCTCCGTCCGGTAGTCGATCACCTCGTCCGCGCCGAGCCGCCGCACGAGCTCCACATTGGAGCCCGACGCCGTGGCGAGGGTCCGGGCGCCCGCGAGCTTCGCGAGCTGCACCGCGAAGCTGCCGACGCCGCCCGCGCCCGCGTGGATCAGCACGGTCTGACCGCGCTTGAGGTGGGCGGTCTCGAACAGGGCCTGCCAGGCGGTACCGGCCGCGGTGGGCAGACCGGCCGCTTCCTCCCATGACAGGTGGGCCGGAGCGGCGGCCACATGCGTCGCCGGAACGACGGCATATCGGGCGAAGGTGCCCCCGCGCACAGGATCCGGACGCGCGATGACCCGGTCTCCCTTGCGCCAGCGCGCCGCGAGCGGGCCAGCGCCCTCGACTGTACCGGCTAGATCGATACCGAGCGTGTAGGGGAAGGACAGGGGAAAGACCTCGCGCCGCTTGCCCCCCAGGAGCAGGAGATCGAGCGGGTTGAGGCTGGCCGCCTCGACGCGGATCAGCACTTCATCGGGTCCGGGCTGCGGCGTGGGGATGTCCTCGATGACCACGTTCCCGAAGTCGCCATGGCCATGGATACGGGCTGCCTTCATGACACGGCCTCCGAGGGGGTGGTGGCGTGGGCGGGCCAGGCTCCGACCTGGTTGAGCATCCCGAACCAATCCTCGAGATGCCAGGTGTGGGAGATCCGGCCGTTCTCGAGGTGGTGGAACTCGTGGATGGGAATGTGGATGGCCTTTCCGGTGGGCGCGATGCCGAACCATTCCCCCTGGTGCGTGCCGGTGATGAGGGCGCGCACGCCGGCCCGGCCGGGCGCTCCAATGATCTCCTGGATGGAGATCTGGACATCGGGAAACGCCGCGATGAAGCTCTTGATGATGGGTTTGAGCCCCTCGGGTCCCGGGCCCTGAGCGGGTGCCAGCGGAATGTCCTTCCAATCCGTGGACAGGGCTTCATCGAGAAGCTCGGGATTCTGCTCGTTGAACGCGCGGTAGAGTGTCTCGATGGAGCGCTGCTCGGTGGCTGTCAGCCCTGTCACCTGGGCCGGCGCCGTGTCTTTCTCTTTCATGTTTGTACTCGCCTCGTGGTTGGGTTTGGGACGTGCCCGACGAGGACAAGATAGGGGGGCTGGAGCCACAATTGAAATCGATTGATGGTATGTGTGATCATCCACGGCATGGATTTGCACGGCATCGATCTCAATCTGCTCGTCGCCTTCGACGCGCTCATGGCTGAGCGCAGCGTCACCCGGGCCGGGACGCGGATCGGAAGGACCCAGCCGGCGATGAGCGCCGCCCTGGCACGGTTGCGCGCGCTCCTGCGCGACGAGCTCTTCGTGCGGGGTCCGAGTGGGCTCCAGCCGACGCCCCGGGCGCTCGAGCTGGCCGAGCCGCTCTCGCGAGCCCTGGCGCAGATCCAGCGCACGCTGGAGTTCACCCAGGCGTTCGATCCGGCCTCCTCGACGGGGACGTTCACGATCGGCTTGCAGGAGCATCCTGCCTTCGTCCTGCTCCCACGCCTGGTCCTGGCCTTGCGCGAGGTGGCGCCCTACATCACGCTGCACGTGCGCGGCTTCACGGCACGGGACGATGCGATTGGCATGTTGGATGCGGGTGAGGTGGACGTGGCCGTCGGGGTGCCTCCGGCCTCGACCGACCGGATCCTCACGCGGTCCCTGTTCGAGGAGCGCTTCGTCTGCGTGCTGCGCAAGGATCATCCAGCGGGCCGCGGACCGCTCGATCTCGACGGCTTCCTCGCGCTGTCACACCTGCTGGTGTCGCCCGAGAACGATCGCTTCGGCCACGTGGACGCGGAGCTCGCGAAGCGTGGCCTGAAGCGCCGGCTCGGGCTGACACTCCCCCAGATGTACGCGGCGCCGAAGCTCGTGGCCGCTTCGGACATGATCGCGACACTGATGGAAGGGGTGATCGAGGCCTCGGGGATGGCGAACGCGCTTCGTATCGTGCCGCCGCCGGTGGAGTTGGCGCCCGCGGTCTTCGTCCTGTCCTGGCACCGGCGCAACGATGCTCATCCCGCGCAGCGCTGGTTCCGCGACTGCATCGCGGCCCAGGCCCCGGAGAGGGTGTCGAAGAACCCGGAGAAGGTGTCGAAGAGCTCAAGCGACGCGACCCGGCACGGCACGCCGCGGGAAGGAGAGAAGCGGAAGAGGCGCTGAGAAGTCCTCACGCTGGCGACTGGGCTCGAGGTGGTCGAGCCGGGTAGGTGGGTGCTGCCGGCGCGCTCGGCCGCGGCGAGGAGGCGCTCGTACTGGAGGCCAGGAGGCAGCGGATCGCCGCGCAGCAGCTGCCGTAGTAAGGCGGCGTTGAACACCGGGTGCAGGAGCCCCTTGCCGTCGCGTCGCCCGGCTGCTAGCCATGAGTCATTCCGTTGGGGTGCCCCTTTCCGGGGGCTGAGAGGCCAGGTGCCAACCCATCAAACCTGATCCGGCCAGGACCGGCGTAGGGGTTCGCTCCTCCGGGCGCACCACGGCCATGACGTAGGACTGGCGCGTGGGGACATCCATTTCCACCAGCCCCTCGCGCAGCAGGAAGAGCGTCGCCGCCACCGGGAAGCTGGGAGCGTAGGCCACCGTCACCAGCAGCAGGCTCGAGGGCAGGTGGGTGAACACCATGGTGTTGACGAGGCCGATCCGCTTCGCCAGCCACGCGGCTCCCAGGTGGGAGAGCGCGTTGGCCACCCGGGCCCCGAAGAAGAGCAGGCCCATCACGCCCACCCCCACGCCAAAGCGCTCGTGGAAGAAGAAGGACAGAAGGGCCGTGGTGAAGAAGCCACCACCCACGCTGTCGAGCGCGAACAGCGCACACACCTTCCAGAGAACCCCTCGGGTCTGAGGTGAGAGGTTCCGCCGTCCCTCGCGGAGGGGCACCTCCACCGCTCCGGAGAGACGGAGGTAGGCCAGGAGCGTGAAGGCCAGGAGAACAGCGTAGAGGCCCAGGCCGACGCGCAGCGAGGCCGTCTCGGCCACCCCACCCCACCGCTGGAGCAGGAAGGGAGCCCCCGCCAGCAAGCCGCCCAGGGCGTGCCCGATGTCCTGGAGCAGGTGGTACACCGCGAATGCGCCCGTCCGCTGCTCCGGCGTGGCCGTCGCCGGGAGTACCGCCTGCTCGACGACCAGGGCGGCGCCCCTGTCCCGTCCCATGCCGTTGAGCATTCCCACGAAGGACGCGGTTGCCACGACCCAGAGCGACGACCCCAGTGCGGCGACGATGCTCCCGGCTACGCCCAACCGCCCAGCACCACCCCCACCATGCCCGTGGAGGCAGCGCGGAGGAATGTCGAGGCGAACAGCAGGTGACGATCCCCGAGCCCCACGCGCCCCTGCCTTTCATGCCACCTGGAGCAAGAGACCCACCACCGCCGCCCCGACGATGACCAGAGGCACGAGGAACTTCGAGTGCCACCGGAAGAGCACCCCGAGGGCCACGGCGAAAACAGCCACCGTGGCGAGACTGGTGAGGCCGGCGCGCAGCAGCCCCAGCGTGGTCGCGGCGATGAGCCCCACCACGCCCGCTGTCACCCCGTCGAGGAAGGACCGGAAGCGGGGGTGATGCAGCACCCGCTCGAAGAAGTCATGACCGAGGAGCGTGAAGGCGAAGGCTGGCGAGAAGATGCCCGCCGTCATCACCAGCGCCCCGAGAGCTCCGCCGCCGAGGTAGCCCACGAAGGTGGAGAAGATGATGAGCGGCGCCGGGATGAGTCCGGAGAGCGCGAGCCCATCGAGGAACTGCGCGTTGGTCATCCACGCCCCCGTCACCACCGCGTCCCGCTGGAGGAAGGGGATGACGGTGTACGCCCCGCCGAAGGTGAGCATGCCGCCGCGCAGGCCCGACCACAGCAGTTCCAGTTGCGAGGGCTGTCCCCGGACAACGCCCTGCCCCACGTCCGCTCCGCCCGCCCCCATGGGCGCGAAACCGTGGAGCACGAGGAACACGGCCACCGCCACTGCGCAGGCCCCAGCGAGTGCCAGGACCGGCAGCCACAGCCCCCGCCTCGCCAGCATGACGATGAGCCCCGCGGCCACGAGCGAGAAGGCGAAGTGCACCCCCGCCCCCTGCGCGAGCGCGGCGAGCCCGGCCACGCCCCACAGCCAGCGGTCCGTGAGTGCATGTTGCCCGATGCGCGCCACCGCCCGGACGATGAGCGCCGCCACCGCCGCCTGTACGGCGCCGAACACGGTCCCCACCCATGCCGATTCCAGCCCGTAGCGGAGGTAGAGCCACGTGAGGCCGAGCATCAGGACGAAGCCCGGCAGCATGAAGCCGAGCCCCGCGAGCAGCCCGCCCACCCGGCCGCGCGAGCGCATCCCGAAGTAGACGCACAACTCGTGCGCCTCGGGACCCGGTAGCACCTGGTACACCGCCAGCACGCGGTTGAAGTGCTCGCGCGTCACCCACTTCTCCTTCTCGACCAGGTCCTGGCGGATCATCGCGATCTGCGCCACCGGCCCGCCCCAGGCGAGCAGCCCGAAGTGCAGGAAGCGTAGGAAGAGCCGCCCCAGCGGTTCTCCCGGCACAGCCACCGCGTCACCGCCCACCGCGCTCTCCGCCCCCCCTGCCACGCTACCCTCTCCGTTCGCCATGATGCCCTCTCATCCCTTCAGCGCTGCATAGGCTTTCTGCGCGCGCTCGAAGCGGCGGTTGACCTCATCCCACTGGAGATTCTGGAAGAAGGCGTCGATGTACTTCGCCGCCGCGGCCCCGTAGTCGATGGCATAGGCGTGCTCGTACATGTCCATCACGAGGAGCGGCATCCCGAATGCGACGGCCTGGGTGTGGTTGCCGGACCAGTAGGTCCGCAGCTCGCCGGTGTGGAGGTTGAAGTCGAGGATGGCCCAGCCACTGCCTCCAGAGAGGCTCGAGCCCGTCGCCCGGAAGTGCTCCTCCCAACGGCCGAAGCTCCCATGCGCCCGCGCGAGGGCCTTCTCGATGGCGCCGCCCGCCTTCCCGTCACCGCCCAGGTTCCCGAAGTAGTGCTCGTGGAGGAGCATCGAGTTGGTGAAGGTGAGTTCCCGCTCCTTCAGGCCGCCCACGAGAAAGCCCGGCGTGTCCTTGCCCACCCGGGCGAGCTCCTCCTCCACCTTGTTGAGGTTCTTCACCGCGCCGCCGTAGTTGTTCTCGTGGTGCGAGCGCAGCAGCCGCTCCGACAGGCCCTTGAGCTTCGCGGGGTCGAAGGGAAGCGGTGCAATGGCATGGCCTCCAGGCTTCGCCGGCTCGGCTGTTGTGGCGAGGCCCGGCTTCTCGTCTTCCTTCATCGGTTTTCCTCCGGCAAGGGCAGTGACTGCGGGCGTCAGGACAGCGAGGGTGGTGAGTGCTTCGCGGCGATTCATGAGGGTCCTCTCGATGGTTGGGTGTAGAGCGCTGCCCGGCCCCGCTTCAGCGCGAGATGGCGGTCTGGTCCAGAGCGCTGCGGACACCCCGCGCCAGCTCCGCCGCGGGCCCCACGCCCCAGTAGTGAAGGAACAGGACGCGAGGCTCCTCGCCCGTCATGTGGTTGTGGATGGCGACGATGTGGATGTTTGCCGCGCGCAGGGCCTTGAGGACGGGCTGGAGCTCGGATTCCAGCACCGCGAAGTCGCCATCCACGACCGCCCGCTCGTTCGAGCCAGCGAACGCAGCCCAGGTGTTCACTCCCATTGCGTTGCCCACATCGTGGCCATGCATGCGCGTCACCCTGCCGAAGGCAGCCTTGTAGACGCCATCCTTGAGATCGCCCTGGGTACCGAGCACCGTGTCGAGCCGGACCTTGTCCAGCGTGGACTTCGCCGGGTCGATGGAGACTCGAGGGACGCTCCCCCTACCGCCGCTCGTCTCCTTGATTCGGGTGAAGACCTTCCCCACCGCCGCGGCGAGCTGGTGCTGTTCCCCCATCCCGCCGATGTGCATGAACATCACCTTGGGCGAGTCCCAGAAGAAGTGGTTGTGCAGCGCGGTGACCTCCAGCCCGTTGGCCAAGGCCACGTCCATGACGGGATTGACCTGCTCCTCGAGCAGCACCAGGTCCCCCATCACCATCGTCTGGTCGCCAGCCCGGCTGAAAGCCGCCCAGGAGGTCAGCCCCAGCCGGGGGCTCATCTTCACGCCAGCCACCGAAACCTGGAGTTCCGTCCGAGGCACGCTCACCTTGAAGACGCCCTCCTTCGCGCTGAGCTCGCCCTTGGCGCCCGTGAGGCGTTCAATCTCTTGCGTATCCAACGCCCCGCCCTGAGCGCTGGCAGCGGTCGGTGGGGCCGCTGGGGCCTCCCCCGCGCTCGCGGAAAGAGCGCCGCCAGCCACCGCCAGCGCCACGACGACTGCCCATCGAATCCGTCCCTTCTTCATGGCCTCCTCCTTCGGGGATTCATGGTTTGCGTCCTTTCGCGCGGCGAGAGGGGCGAGGAGCAGCGCGCGCCGCCGGAAGCACCCGGCCCCCCAGTCGCTCGAAAGCCGCATGGAGATCGTCGAAGAGCTGCGAGGCACGCTCGAGCCGGACCTCGTCAGCGGAATGGGCCAGGGCGATGCCGGCCACAAGCCGTTCAATCCCCGGCGTCTCGGCGAGCCCGAACTTGCCGTCCTTCAGGTCGATATCGTGGATGATCTGCGCGAGCGAACGGAGGGCGGGGGCCTCGAGCCGGAAGCGCTGCACGAGGACCTCGAAGGTGCACAGGTCTCCCTCGTGCGTGTACTCGGCCTCGAACATGTCGAAGCGCAGCTCGCCCTTGCGCGGCCGGTAGTCGCGCCCGTCCACGAACCGGAAGCGCGCCTGCGGGTCGATGAAGCGGCGGATGAGCCAGGCGCTCGCCATGCGATCCACATGGATGCCCCGGCGCGTCACCCAGGTGCCGGCGAGCGGCGGCTTGTCCAACGCCTCGGCCAGCCGTCCCTCCACCGCGCCCTGGGAAAGCTCTTCCAGCCGACGCTCCAGCGAGGTGATGAGCCCCTCGGCGGCCTCTCGGCCAGAGGCGCCGAAGAAGTCGATCTCCGCCACCTCGGTGAGCCGCTTGCGCAGGCGGGCCACGCTGGATTGCAACTCGTCCGTGCCGCCGGGCGGCTGCTTCCTCGCTTCCCGCACGAGCGGCACGAGGGCACGCGCCTCCTCGGCGAGTTGGGCATAGTCAGCGTCGCGCGCCGCCTGGAATAGCGCCTGGACCGCCACATCGGTGAGCCCCTCGACGAAGTGGGCTTCGCACACCGTGGCCTCTCCACCGTTTTCGACCACCTCGCGCGCCACCCACTGGAAATCCTCGCGCGCCTCCTCCGTGGCCGGCAGTGCGTAGACCGAGTGCTTGATGGCCACGGCCCCCAGTCGCTGCAGCCGCCGCCACACCTTCACGCGCAGGTAGGCCGGCTTCGGCGGAAGTTGGTGCAGCAGCAGGAGCCAGCGTGCAGGGGAATTCTCGCTCATTCATCTCGGTGGGGCGGCTTCCGCGCCCCCTGGCCTCCAGATAGGAAACTTCAAGATACACCTGTATCCTTCCATCTAGCACCGTGAAATACCTGCATCAGGGGCCCGGGTTCACCCCAATGAGAGGCACTCCGCCCATCAGGAGACTGCCCCTCCCGAGGAGAAGGTGACCGATTCAGTTGGCGACGGCGGCAATCCTCGGGGCTGCGCATCGGCCCTCTTCGGGAGCATAGGAAGGATTGAAGGCATGTTGAGAGGTGGTGGACTGGAGCGGAGGGGCCGAGGAGGGCCGCTGACAGGGGCCGCCCGAGCAGTGCGCCAGGCGGTGGAGAAGCCGCGCAGCCCGTTGGGGTACACGCCGGCCCTGGCCGCGCTCCCAGGCGGTGCGCGGCAGGGGCCTGGCTCCCTTGGCTGGGGCGGCTTGAGCCTCAACACCACGCGGCTTGAGGGGGCTCGCGCGCCGGGGCCTGCCTCTCTCCTGCCGGGGGCTGGCCCAGGTGCTCCACAATCGCTCTCACCCCTCCCCCTTCCTTCACGTACGCCAACACACTCCGCCTGCCTCCACACCTCACGCAGACGAACACGTCGAAGTCGAACGTCCTCTTGAGCAACTCTGCCCAGTCCACTCGCGGCGTCCTCTCCTTCTTCCGCTCCTTCCTGGCCGCTACCTCAAGCCTCGCGCTCGCCTCCTCCGCACCTGCTTGAGGGAATAAAGATGACCTGAAGCGCGCTGATGTGAATCCTTCCCAGGCAGACACGAGCACGGCGTCAGGATTTGGCTTCATTCCCTGGAGGCTCTTCCTGGCCTGGCCAGGACATGCGGTAGGCTCACCGGATTGAGCCCCATTTCCTCGAAGCAGCGACTCACGAGCGAGAGGGTCTCGGTGGCGACGTACTTCCTACGTCCCCTCCGCCGGGCCCTTGATGCGCACGGGTGCGAGCCGTCGTCGGTCCTCGCCCCGTTCGGGCTCGCCGATCAGCCAGCGGCGCGCATCCCCTTTGAAACCGCGGCGGCCATCTGGGCTTCGGCGGCGGCGCTCGCCGAGCCGGGCATTGGCCTGCACGCGGCGCGCATGCTGGTCCCTGGCGACTATGGCGCTCTGGAGTTCGCGGCGCGCTCGAGCCCCACGCTGCGCGCCGCGATCGAGCGAAATGCGCGCTACCACCGCCTCCTGAACGACCGGAGCGAGGTGCTCGTCCAGGGACGCTGCGTGCGCTATGTGCGCCCGGGCATGGAGGCGTCGATGCCCGCTCCCTATGTGGAGTTCGTCCTCGCCTCCTGGGCGAGAATAGCCCGCGATCTGGCGGAACGCTCCTCGCTGATCGAGCGCGTCTTTCTGCCCCACGGCCCTCCTCCGGACGACACGCTCCATCGCGAAGTCTTCGGGTGCGAGGAGGTCCGGTTCGGGAGGGGCGAAGCGGAGCTGCACTTCGCCGAGGGTGCGCTCGACGCGCCACTCCCTCGCGCCGACGGGGCGCTCGCCTCGGTGCTCGACCGGCACGCCGAAGCCCTTCTCGAGGAGATCGCTCGCGGCGCGCGCTGGACGTCCCGTGTGCTCACCCACATCGAGCGCCGCCTCGCCGATGGGACGCCCCGGCTCGAGGATGTCGCGCAGGACCTCGGGATCTCGCCGCGCATGCTGCGCCGGCGTCTCGAGGAAGAGAACACGACGTTTGCCCGGGTTGTCGACGATATCCGCCGACGGCTCGCGCTGAAGATGACCGCTGACGCCACCCTCTCGCTCGGAGAGATTGCGTTCTTCCTCGGGTTCTCCGAGCCGAGCGCCTTTCACCGCGCATTCCGCAGATGGACGGGCCGCACGCCCCGAAGCGAGGATCCCTCGCCGCCATAGCGGTGGTCACCCGGGTCAGCCGGGGGGTCAGCCGAGTCACTGCCTGAAACGAGGCCTGGCTGCAGAGTGGGAAGCGAAAGGAGCTTCCCATGAACCCTCCCCTCTCGCCTCTCGCCGCGCCGCCGGGCCTGGGCCTTACGGCGCGCCTCGGTCCTCACGTGCGGCTCGCGCTCGCCGGATTGGCGCTCGCGCTCGGAGGAGCGGCGTGGGTCCTTGTCCCGTACCGTCCGATCGCCATGGCCGGTGCGACACCGGCTCCGCCACCGTATGGACGGCCCGTGGCGGTGCCCGGCCTGCGTCTCCACGTCTTCAACACCGGGGCGAACCGGATGTCCTCGCTGCTCGTGGGCGATGTGCGGCCCTGGCGCCCCGCCCCCGCGTTCGTCATCGAGCATCCGCGGCACGGGCTCATCGTCTTCGATACAGGGCTCTCGCCAGCGGTGGCACGCGACGGTGAGCGCGCGTTGCCCCTGCCGGTGCGCTGGCTCTTCGAGAGCCGCGGGCGGCCCGAGCGCACGCTGCCCGCCCAGATGCGCGAGGCCGGTCTCGAGCCGGCGCGTGTCCGCCAGGTGGTGATCTCGCATCTGCATGACGATCACGTGGGAGGACTCGCCGCCTTCGAGAACGCGCCCATCATCGCTGGCCCGGGAAGCGCGTCCCAGGCCAGCGCGTACGGCCTCGAGGGGCGGTGGCATGAGGTCCACTTCGCGGGTGGCACCGCGCCTCCATTCGACGCTGCGGCCGACCTGCTCGGAGACGGGAGCGTGGTGCTGCTCGGGGGCGGCGGACACTCGAGAGAGGATCTCCTGGTGCTGCTCGCGCTTCCGGGAGGCCCGGTGCTCCTCGCGGGCGACGCCGTGGTCCATTTTGACTGGCTCGAATCCGACGACGTGCAGCGGATCGCCGTCGATGCCGAGCGCGCGGCGGCGGTCCGCAATCAGGTCCGTGCGTTCCGGGCAGCGACTCCGGACCTTGTCCTCATCCCTGGGCATGACCTCGACGGGCTGCCCACGAATCGCACGGACCTCGTGCTGCACCACCCGGAGTGGTTCGCGGTGGAGGCCTGGCCGATCCTCACCGCCTGCAGCTCCGAGCCTGACATCACCGGGCACTGGGTGAGCGAGAGCGTCGAGACCCGCTCCGGCGCCAACAACTCGAAGCTCTACCGTTTCGCGCCTGGAGCGAAGACGCCGTGAAATCTCGTGAGGTTTGTCCGAGGCGGAGGCACCAGGGACGCCACATGTCGTAACAGTTCCAGCCCAGTGAAGAGCAGTTGCTTGCAGGAAGGGCACGGAGCGCCTCGACGCTCCGTGCGCACCACGAGGACGGTTTGCGTGGAGCCGCTCCGCACCACCCGCTCCACCCGACAACCAGGAATCGAATACGACTCTTTCATCCCCAGTCGTACTCGCCCCACCTGCCTGCCGCCGTCCTTGCCTGCTTCCTCGCTCGCGAGTCACACAAAGTGCGGGAGAGCCCCTCTCCTTCTTCGGCTCCTTCCTGGCCGCCGCCTCAAGCGCCACGCTCGTCTCCCCCGCTCCTGCTGCTTGGGGGAGCGCTAGCTCTGTATTTGTTGCCTTCTCAGCCACAGCCAACATCTGAAGTGTGACCATCCTGGCAACACCCCCCACCGGTGCTCGAGCGCCGCCATCAGCAGCGTGTAGAGGCAGGCCACGAAGAGGACGCCGTGGGCCACGCCCACCGCGCCATCATGAGAGCGCTATTACCAGCGCATCGGGAGCATCGCCGCTCTTGCGTTACCCCCGCATTGACCGTCGAGCGGCGGTTGTGATCTGGCCCATTCCCGACGTGAGAGGCAGAGCACAGTGCTCGCCCACAGCCTCGGCGCGAAGGACGGCACCATCCGCTTGGTGGCCTCGACCGAGGCGCCGAGCCCCGCGTACAACGTGCGCGGGGGTGATCCCTACTACTTCGCCGGGTACCGCTGCTCGGTGGGCTTCTCGGTCAACGGCGGCTTCGTCTCCGCGGGCCACTGTGGCGAGCCGGGCACCACCACCACGAACCAGCAGGGTGTTTCCCAGGGCGTCATCCAGGCGAGGAGCTTCCCCACCAACGACTACGGGTGGGTGGCCACCAATTTCATGTGGACGCCGCAGCCGTGGGTAGCGGACTACAACAACTCGAACATCGTCGTCGCCGGCTCTCAAGAGGCGAGCGTGGGTGCATCACTCTGCCGCTCCGGGTACACGACCGGCTGGCGCTGCGGCACCCTCAAGGCCAAGAACGTCACCGTCGTCTACGCCGACGGCCCCGTCTACGGCCTCCACCAGACCGACGCCTGCGCCGACCGCGGTGACTCGGGTGGCTCGGTGCTCTCTGGCAACCAAGCCCAGGGAGTCACGTCCGGCATCTCCGGCAGTTGCACATCCTCTAGCAGCCCCAAGACGTACTACCAGCCCATCAACCCCATCCTGAGCACCTACGGCCTCACGCTGCAGACGGGCGGCAGCAGCCGGGCGTTCGTCTCGCGCTTCAACGGCAAGTGCATCGACGTACCCGGCGCGAACTTCTCCGAGGGCGCCCAGGTCCAGATGTGGCAGTGCAATCTCACCAACGCTCAGCAGTGGACCTTCGTGGGCAACACCGTGCGGATTGGTGGCAAGTGCTTGGACGTGTCCGGGGCGGCGACGGCTAACGGCACGCCCATCCAGCTGTGGACCTGCAACGGCACCGCCGCCCAGAACTTCACGCTGAACAGCGCGGGTGAGCTGGTCAGCCAGCTGGTGTCCTCGAACCGGGGTCCCCGATTGCCTCAATCCGTCGCCCCTTGAGCCGACGACGGTCCACTGGGGGGGACATCGGGTCATGTCTTGAAAAGCGGAAGGGGAAGGACCCGGGTGGATCCTGCCCCTTCCGCTGACGGACGCGCTCCCTCGGGGAGGGCGTCGGGGCGGGGGCATCTTGCCTGGCCACCCCTCTCGATTCATGGATTGCTATCCCCGCGAGCCAGGCTGCTGCTTCTGGCGGCAGGTGTTCCCTAGGCTACTCGACCCACCCGCGGGCCGCTGTGAAGCGGCCCACAGGCGTCCTGTGAAGCATTTCACTCCGGACCGCGCCTAATAGGCCTTGAAGACCAGGTCATCGCGGTCATCGGGGGCGAGCCAATCAGTCGAGCACACCGTCCCGCTGCCCCAGGCCCGCAGCACGGTCCGGATGGCGATGTTGCTCGCCCACGGCAGGGTGATCGTCCCGGTCTTCACCTGCGAGCCAGTGGTGCTGATGGAGAAGGACAACCCGGTGTAGGTCCAGCTCGGGATCGGGGACTCGGGATTCGAGGAGATGTAGAACTCCAGCCGGTCCGCCGAGGAAGAGGCCCGGATGGTGGCCTCGATCTGCACCGTCTTCCCATAGGTGATGGGCCCGCCGTCCAGGCTGGAGACCTTCACACGCTCCACCGACAGCCCGGTGTCGTAATAGTTCTCCACGCAGGCGTCGCCGAGCGTATTGGGCGCATTCGGCTCGACGCCGCTCCCCTTGCCGGTAAGGAGCGAGCCAGAGTCGCAGCTCGACCCCGAGATGCTACACCGGGGCGCACGCAGCGTGCTGTCGTACTGCGCCATGACCGGCCCGTTCGAGGGAATGGTGACCGTCACACCCGCGCTCGTGCCCACGTTGCCCGCGGAGTCATACGCCTTGGTGCTCAGCGTGTGCGAGCCCACGGTCGAGGTGGCGGTGTTCCAGCTCAGGCTGTAGGGCGAGGTCGTGTCGGTGCCGAGCAACGTGGTGCCATCATAGAACTCGACCCGGGTGACGATCTGGTTGTCCGAGGCGCTCGCCGTCAGGGTCACCGTCCCGGTCACCGTCGCCCCCGAGGCCGGAGAGGTGAGTGCCGTGGTGGGCGCGGTGTAGTCGTGGCGCACCGTCACGTTGAAGCCCCACCCGGAGGACTGCCCCGCCGTGTCGTAGGCCGTGGCCGACAGGAGGTGCGTGCCATCCAGCACCGTGGCGCTGTTCCAGCTCACGGTGTAGGGCGGCGCCGCCAGGGTGGCGATGACCGTGCTATCGACCTGGAACACGACCCGGGACACGCCCACGTCGTCCGAGGCCGTGGCCGCGAGGGTGATCACGCCACTCACCGTGCTGTTCGCCGCGGGCGAGGTCATCTGGACGGTGGGGTTCTTGTCGTTGGCGACCGTCACCGCCACGCCCGCCGAGACGGTGCTGCGACCCGCCACATCATGGGCCCTGGCGGTCAGCGTATGCGTGCCGTTGTCCACGATGCGGGTATTCCAGGCCAGCGTGTACGGCGGAGTGCTCACCGTACCGATGAGGGTGGTGCCGTCATAGAACTCGACCCGGGCCACGCCCACGTCGTCCGAGGCCGAGGCGGTGAGCGTCACGGACATCCCGCTGACGGTCGCACCGGCCGTCGGGGAGGTCAGCGCCACGGTGGGCGGAGCGGAGTCCACCGGACCGGAGACGGGGAAGACCAGGTCGTCGCGGTCGTTGTACGAGCCCGTGTCACACGTCGAGGCCGCGCCGCTGTAGCGGAACACCCCTCGGACGGCCTGCAGGGAGGAGACCGCGGGCAGCGTGTAGGTAGCCGAGAGCGTCTGCGCTCCGGAGGCGGACGGCGTCAGCGTCGCGAGGAAGGTCCAGGTCGGGCTGTTTGCGTTACCGGTGTAGTAGAGGTCCACCTTGTTATAGGCGGGCGAGTACACCCAGGCGGTGGCGTCGATCCGCACCGTCTTGCCCGTGGCCATGGGCGTCCCATCCACCGTGGACACCCGGAGCCGATCGAGCGACTCGTCCGTGTGGTAGGCCCCCGACGTCCCATCGGCGCATGAGCCACCCAGGGTGTTCGGGTGGTTGGGCTCGGGCCCCAGGGGACCCCGGCCGTTGAGCAGTGCGCCGGAATCACAGACCGCTCCGGCCTCGGTGCACCGAGGGGCACGCAGGGTGGTGTCGAAGACAGCCGCCCCCGGAGTGATGCACACGTTGCTCGCGGAGCACGTCTGATCACCCGGGCAGGTGCCGCACGAGAGGGAGCCGCCGCAGCCGTCGGAGACCGTGCCGCAGGTCTTCCCCTGCGCCGCGCAGGTGGTGGGGACGCAGGAGGACGTGTCGGTGTACAGCTCCGCGGTGGCGAGGGGATTGGAGCCATCGTGCCCGCCAGTGACGAGGACCTGGCCCCCGTCGAGCGGCACCGCCACGAAGCCGCTCCGCGCGACCGTCAGGGGGCTCGCCGGGCTCCACGTCGCCGTGGTCGGGTTGAAGCGCTCCGCGCTCGGGGTCGGACCTCCACCGCTGTCGATGCCCCCCAGCACGACGACCTCTCCCGATGGAGTCACGTACGCCCGATGCTGGGTCCGAGCCAGGGACAGGGAGCCGGCGAGGCTCCAGGTGTTCGTGGAGGGCTCGTAGAACTCGGTGGCCGAGGTCGTGGTTCCGCCACCCAGGCCGCCAGCGATGAGCACCCGACCGTCCGCGAGCCGCGTGGCCGTGTGGTTGCCATGCGCGGCGTACATGTTGCCGGCGGAGCTCCAGGTGCCCGTGGAAGGATCGAACAGCTCCGCGGAGAAGAGCTGCGTCCCCGAGCTGTCCGTACCACCCGCCACCAGGACCTTGCCATCGGACAGCAGCGTCGCGGAGTGGCCGTAGCGCGCGGCCGTCATGGGGGGCACGGTGCTGCCATTGCCGCCCACCGGATCGATGATCCGGGCGCTGGCCAGGGAATAGCCGTTCTCATCCGCGCCGCCGCTCACCAGCACGCGACCGTCGGTGAGCGCGACCGCCGCCGCGAAGTAGCGGGACACGTCCGAGCCCACGGTGGTCCACGTCCCGGTGGCCGGGTCGTAGAGCTCGTTGGACACGGTCGGCAGATCGTTCTTGCCCGCCACCACCAGGACCTTGCCGTCGGACAGCAGTGTCGCGGTGTGGCCATAGCGCCCGTCCGCGAGCTGCCCGGTAGCGCTCCAGGTGCCCGTGGCCGGATTGTAGAGCTCGGCCTCGGCCCGGGGCGGCTGGAGCAGGTTGTTGTTACCGCCAACCACCAGCACGCGGCCATCTCCCAGGCGGGTGCCCGTGGAGGAGACGCGTGCGTCCGCCATCGAGCCCGTGGCCGTGGAGAGCTTGGAGCGCTTCACCTCGACGTCGGACGACGGCTCGACCTCGTGGCAGCCCGTGATGCAGGCCAGACCACTCCACACGACGAAAGACAATATGAATCGGGTTCTTCCAGACATGGTGACCCCCCTCGAAAAGGAAAAGCGTGGGGCACGCTACCTGCCGGGTCTGACAGGAGTTGGACAGGACGAAGAGAGAGGACGGGCCTGACACGACCGGGGGAGCACCTGCGTTGCCCATGGAGACGAGCCACGAGGAGTCTTGCCAGGCACCGGCCCGGAAGGCAGGAGGCCCTGCGGGCACGCGGAAAAGGCACGGGGCCGAGCGTGTTCGCTAGGAGCCTGTCGGCGAATCGGCCAGAGGTACGGGAGCGCATAGCTCGCGCCATATGGCACCACAGACGCATACTTGGGACCTGGCCGGACACTGTCTCCGGTCGCCCGCCTCGCGGCGACCTCGCCGCTATGCGGCCTGCGCGGCCAGGCTGGGAAGCTCCCAGCCCTGCTTCCACAGCTTCTTGAGGTTGTGGACGGCGCACGCCAGCGAGAATTCCCCTCGCACCCTGGTGAGGCCCCTCAGGGAGAAGCGCGGTAGGACTCCGTTCTTCACCTGACCGATGACTGGCTCGGCCGTCACCTTGCGCCGCGCATACGCCTTGCGTCCCCGCTTCGTCCGCAGTTTGCGCTTCATCCGCTCCTTGAAGCTCAGGCCCTTGGGCGGACGCCCTCGCGGAGCCGGCGGCGCCTCCTCCCCATGCTTGTCGCGCCCGGTGGCGATGAAGCACTCCACGCCCTTGTCCTCTACCTTCTCAATGTCCTCCTGGCACAGGTAGCCCGAGTCCGCGCTCAGCTCCCTGGGCACCAGCCCCGTGTTGGCCTCTACCTGCTCCACCATGGGGGCAAGCTGACGAGCGTCGCTGCTGCTCTGCCCAACCTCCTGCGCCACTATCAGTTGCGTGTCCGCGTCCACCGCCACCTATGCGTTGTAGGACTGCTGGAAGGCGCCTCCCTTCCTCGGGCAGCTCATCCCCGCGCCTCTTGCGTCTTGAACACGTCCAAAACGAACGTCCTGCGCAGCAGCCCGGCCCAATCCAGTCGCGGCATGCGCTCCTTCTTCGCTTCCGCCTTCGCCGCTGCCTCGGGCGGTGCGCTCGCCTCTTTTTCTTTCGGCTCTGCCTCCGTCAGGGGGAATGACGCCCGAGAACCCGATGATCTGGGCGCTCGTGATGGGTGTTCTGGTTGCCTTCGTGGCGTACGGTCGCTACGTACTCAAGCCGGTGGTGTCAGTCGCCGCGTGACGGAGTGAAGGACGATGCCTGCGAAGTCGCCCTCGAAGCCCGGGCGTGCGGAAGGCGGTGAAGTGGAACACGCCGTTCTTCGGCGTCGGCGAGGTGGGCTACTTCACCGCGTTTCACTACTTCGACAAGTACGTCAAGGTGACCTTCTTCCGGGGCACGTCGCTCGAGCCGATTCCCCCCGGCGCGTCCAAGCGGTACGGCACGGTGCAGGTCTTCACGGATCGAAAGCCCGCGTTTCTGGAGGATCGTTTCCACCGAACTCAGCTGAGGGGCAACTCCAATGTGGCTACGGCGCCCTTGCCTGGGCCTTCGCTCTCCAGGGTGAGGCGCCCGTCCAGCAACTGCGCGGCCAGAGCGCTGGAGTGCAGGCCGAAGCCATGGCCCTCCTTGCGAGTGGTGAAGCCGTGGGAGAAGAGTTTATGGCGGATCTCTGGGGCAATGCCCGCCCCATCGTCCACCACCTGGATGCGCGCCAGCTTGCCGTCGGCCACCAGCGTCACGCGCAGGTGGCGCTGGCCTTCAGGCATTGCATCCAACGCTTGCTTGGCATTGTTGATGAGGTTGATGAGGATCTGCAGCACCTTGTGCTTGTCCACCTTCACTCGGGGCAGCGGCGATAGCTCGCGCTGGACTTCCACGCCGTGGCGCTGGAGCGCCGGCTGCTGGATGCGCAGGCCATCCTCGATGAGCTGACCCAGGTCGCACTCCTCGGTCATCAGGGAAGTTCTGGCATAGGTCTGCTGGACCTGGACGATGGCGCGGATGTGCTCGACATGTCGGCTCATGGCATCCAGGTCCTCCAGCAGCTGTGTCTGCTCGCGCATCAGCTCGTCAGAGAGAGCGGCGAGGTAGTCGGGCAGGTGGCCACCGCGAGAGCCTGGGGCCAGGAAGTCGGCCAGGCTGGAGCGGTGTTCCAGCAGCAGGGAGGTGGCCTGCTTGAGCCTGCCGACGCGGGAAGCGCCCACGGCGCGGTACATGGTCTCCATGTTGATGACGGCGCTGGTGAGCACGTTGCCGGCGTTGTGAAGGACGTTGGAGGCGATCTCCGCCATGCCCACCTGGCGAGCGGTGTCCACCAGCCGGGCCTGGGCCTGCTTCAACTCGCGCGTGCGCTCCTCCACGCGCTGCTCCAGCTCGTCATTGGCCCTGCGCAGCTGCGCCTTGGCTTGTTGGACGTCGGCGTAGAGGCGAGCGTTCTCGATGGAGATGGCGGCCTGGGAGGCGATGTGACCCAGCAGGGCCATGCGAGAGGGGCTGAAGGCGTTGGTGGCCAGGTTGTTCTCCAGATAGAGGACTCCGGAGAACTGCTCCTGGCGCATGAGGGGAAGGCACAGGACGGAGCGCGCCTTGCTGCCAGCCAGGTAGGGGTCGGAAGAGAAGGGGTGGGGCTTGGAGGCATCGCCGATGAGCACCGGCTCCCGGGTGCGCCGCACGTACGACAGGATCGTCCACGGCAGTGCGTGCTTGGAGTCCTCGCTGGGGGAGACAGAGAGGCTGTCCGGAGAAGCATCGGAGGTGGCCGCCACCGTGAGCGTGTCGCCCGTGGGCAGCAGCAGGGCGCCTCGCTGCGCCCCGGCGTTCTCGATGGCGGCGCGCATCAGCGTGGCCACCAGGCGCTCCAGGACGATCTCACCGGAGATGGCCTGTTGGGCTTTGACGACCGTGAGCGCGTCGATCCGGGTCGAGTTCGTGCTGCTGGTATCCGTACCTTCGGTGACCGACGACGCTTGGAGCTGAGGCCACTGCGCATCCAGGTGCTCGACCTTGCCCAGGGCGCCCCAGTGCAGGTACGCGGCGCGCGCCTCCCGCGCGAAGGCATGGGCGACGATGGGGGCCTGCCGCGTGCGCCAGAAGCTCGCCGCCAGCTCGCTGGCCAAACCCACGAGCTGTGTGGCCCCGCTCTCTCTCGCTGAACGGATGGCCTCCTCGTACGCGCGGGTTGCCTCGTCCGGCTTGCTTTCGAGGCGGGCCCGCTCGCCAGCTACCATCCGCTCGGCCGCGCGGAAGTTCTCGGAGCACTGCTCCGCCCACTCCGCCAGTTGCTGCCGGTGGCGCTCAATGTCCTCAAGGAACTTCGGCTGCTCCTCGGGCGTGGCTCCCTCGAAGCAGGCTGCCAGGGCCAGCGCGCGGTAGAGGTGGTACTCCCTGCCGGTGATGCTGCCCACGACGCCCCAGAGGAGCTCGGCCGCCTTGTTCGCTGCTTCGAGCGCCTCCCGGTAGGCGCCGCACATGAAGCGAGACTGGAGCTTGATGAGCCAGTACTCGCACCGCGTGGTGCCCATGCGCTGGGGGGTCAGCGTGGCCTCGAAGGCCTGCTCGTCGAAGCCGTTCCCGCTCAGCGTGTCGAACGAGAGCGAGCCCCCGCGCAGTTGCTGAACGTAGGCCTGGAAACAGGCGATGATGTCCTGCGGATCCTTGAGACCGGCCTTCCGCACGAACTCGCCGCGGCTGAGCACATCCTTGGAGATGTCCTCCAGGTTCTGCCCCATGGCCAGGCGGACTTCCAGGAACGAGATGGAGCCGTAGCTGGCTTTGACGAAGTCGCCCGACTGGAGCCCGTGTTGGAAGCAGCTCAGGAGGAGTTCCTGGGAGACGGAGAGGGGCTGGGTCCAGTTGGTGATGAGATGCAGGCTCAAGAACGCGGTCGTCCGGAGGGCGGTCAAGTCGTACCGCTCGACGAAGCCTCGGGCGAGCAGGCCCAGGGTCAGTCCTTCCTGGTACTGCTTGAAGCCAGAGCCCGCTATTCCTCCGAGCCAGCCGAAGCCAGGCACCGCATCGGCTGTAAAGCCATGACGGAGGGTGAGCGAGACCATCCGGCTCAGGACGATGATGAGCAGGTTGGCGTTCGCGACATAGGCCGCTTCCCAGAGTGTGGAGAGGGCACGCATCACCCGCTTCATGTCCGGGTCGGTCATGAGCGGCAGCTCGAGGAGACTCTCGACGGAGCGGCCTCCAAGCAGCGTATGGACTTCCTCGTAGGCGGCGGCCGCCTCTTCGCCCGTGGGGTGTGAAGACAGGGAGATGCCCAGCTTCGCCAGGCACTCCCGCATGCAGGTGATGGAGCCCTGCGGGTCGCCCTCGGCCAGAAGGGAAGCGCTCTTCAGAGAGGAGGCAGCCGTGGCGTCCTCGTGGTCGCGGGCCCGAGAGAGGAGCTCCTCCGCCAGGCGGCGCGCCTCGGCGGTATTGCCGACCTGGAGCTCGCACCGGGCACGCGCCAGCCGCACCTGGAAGGCCAGCGCGTAGTCCGTTTCCCAGGGGTCCCCGGGAATGAGGGCGAAGGCCGTGGTGAAGTAGGTGATGGCGGGGCGAGGTGCCACCGCGGCCTCAGCCTTCTTTCCGGCCTGGGCGTTGAGCCGTGCCACCTGGTGACGTCCCGAGGGCTCGTGGAGCAGCTCCACCCCGGCGTTGAGCTGGCTCACCACGTCGAAGATCTTGTCGTTCACCTCCTCCTGGGACAGGCGCCGCAGCAACAGCCGGCCGATACGCAGATGAATGGCCTTGCGCTCTTCTTCGGAGCTGAGCGTGTGGGCCGCCTGTTGGATGCGGTCGTGAAGGAAGCGGTATTGCTCCGGCCCCACACGCGTCAGAATGCCTTCCTGGAGCGCGGGCTCCAGCCGCTGCTCCACGTCCCCCAACTCCTCCAGGTCGGCGAGGGTGCCCAGCATCTGGACGGAGAAGGTGTTGCCGACACAGGCGGCCAGCTGGAGCAGGTGCTGAGTGCCGGCGGGGAACTGGCGCAGCTTGTCGAGCATGAAGTCGACGACGTTGTCGGAGTAGTCCTTGGAGCGGACGCCTTCGGCATTCCAGCGCCAGCCGCCGCCGGGCTCGCGAACCAGCAGGCCGTCCTGGTTGAGCGTCACCATGAGCTGCAGGAGGAAGAAGGGGTTGCCGCCGGTCTTCTCGTGCACCAGCGCCGAGAGGGCGGCCGCCATGTTCTCTTCCACCCCTGGGAGGGTATCCCGCACCAGCTGCGTCACCTGATCAGCGTTCAGGGGTTCCAGCCGGATGTCCGTCACGCGTGCGTCGGCCTTGCGCACCTCCTCCAGCACTGGGACCAGGGGGTGGGAAGGGCTCACCTCGTTGTCGCGGTAGGCGCCAATCCACTGCACCGGGGGTGTTTCCGATTCGGACAGCAGAAGCTGGATGAGCTTGAGGCTGGCCAGGTCCGCCCACTGCAGGTCGTCCAGGAACATCACCAGCGGGTGCTCAGGGGTGGCGAACACCTGCAGGAACTGGCGGATGACCCGATACAACCGGTGTCGGGCCTCGGTGGGAGGCAGCTCCTGGAGCGGGGGCTGCTTGCCCACCACCACCTCCAGCTGGGGGACCAGATCCACCAGCGCCTGGCCGTGACTCCCCCATGTCTGATTCACCTGATGGCGCCACCGGGCAATGTCCTCATCGGTGCCGGCCAGCAGCTGCTGAACCAGGCCGCGGATGGCCTGAGCGAGGGTGGAGTAGGGGATGTCGCGCTGGAACTGATCGAACTTGCCGCTGAGGAAGAAGCCGCGCCGCTGAACCACGGGCTTGTGCAGCTCGTGCACCACGGCGGACTTGCCGATGCCCGAGTAGCCGCTCACCAGGAACAGCTCGGGCTTCCCATGCAAGAGGACACGCTCGAAGCCTTCGAGCAAGGTGGAGACCTGAGCCTCGCGGCCGTAGAGGCGCTGGGGCAGCTGGAAGCGGCTGGGGGTGTCGTTGGCGCCGGGCGAGAAATCCACCAGCGCGTTCCGGCTCAGCCCGTCGCGGCAGCGCTCCAGGTCGGCCTTGAGGCCCTCTGCGCTCTGGTAACGCTCCTCGGCCACCTTGGCCAGCAGCTTGAGCACGACGGCGGACAGGGCCGGAGGCACCTCGGGGTTGAGCTCGCTCAGAGGCTTGGGGCTCTGGGCCATGTGAGCGTGGAACCACTCGAGCGCATCACGGCCGTGGAAAGGACGCTGGCCGGAGAGCAGCTCGTAGAGGGTGACGCCCAGGGAGTAGAAGTCGGTGCGGTAGTCCACCGCGCGGTTCATGCGCCCGGTTTGCTCCGGGGACATGTAGGCCAGAGTGCCTTCAATGAGGTGAGAGGCAGCCGCATCCAGGTGCTCGACCTTCTGGAGGGTGGCCACGCCGAAGTCGATGAGGCGCGCCTCGCCGGAAGGCTCGACGATGATGTTGGAGGGCTTGATGTCCTTGTGGATGACGTTGCGCGCGTGGATCTGGGCCAGGGTGGAGGCCAGGGAGATGGCGATGTGGAGGCAGCGAGGAATGTCCAGGGCCTTGCCCAGGGACTCGGAGAGCGTCTCACCTTGGATTTTCTCGAGCAGGAGGATGGGGCGCTCGCGGATGCGCTCGCAGGCGTAGGGCCGTGCGACGCCGCGCACATCCTTGAGGCGCTGGAGGATGCCGAACTCGCGGCGGTAGCGCTCGCGCTCGCTGGGCCCCGGAGTGGGAGCCATGGGGGTTTTGATGATGACGGGCATGCCGTCGGCCTCACGCATGGCCTGGAAGAGCACGTTCGAGCCGGTGGCTCGAATGGTGCCCAGCACTCGGTAACCCGGAATGTCCAACATGGTTGAGGCCCCTTATGTGGCTGCGAGCTCTCGCTGCCTCAGGCTGACAGAGCCTGCAATGTTAATGAACGAACAATACCTGGGACTGGGAGCGTTTCGAGGCTGCACCGATGGAGGACTGCCGAGTGAGCAGGTTCTCGCGCTGGCGCAAGGTGGCTCCCCGAGGAAGCCGTGTGTCGAAGCGGCTCCAGGTATGGGCTCCAGTCCGCACAAATCACGCGCCGGGTACGGGGTTAACAGGACAGGGAATCTCGATCGTCCATGGCCCTCTCCACTCCCTGCCCGCTCAAGCGCCCCTCGGAGCCATGGCCGAGGTAATGGATGACCAGTGGCGGGCGACAGTGCCGACGAAGGCTCGCGCGACCGCCTGCATTCGCGCGCCGTAGCCGAGTGCGCATTCTTCTTCCAGCGCCTAGCCGCCGAGGGCGACGGCTTCAGCTACCCGTGGAGACGATCTCCGAGAAGCGCGGGATTTCGATTGCGGCCAGCGCGACCGTTATCTCCCTTCGCGCCGCAGCGTGGTCCAATCATTTCGAGCACTTCGCGCGGCGCGATGGCGGCTGGAGCGCCCCGAGTCCAAGCCTCTGGGCGCCCATCCGCGCGAATTTCCTGATCCAGGCACCTGCGACTAGATCGCGCGCTTTCCTACGGTCGCGAAGATCGAAAGCCCGCGTTTGTGCAGGATCGTTTCCACCCCTACACGTGCCAGCCAGAGTCTTTGGTGCCGTGATCGGGATGGGCAACCGTAGGGCATTGGCTGGCGTATAAGAAGGATGGGAGGTCTGTTGAGGGAGTGGGCTGGAGCAGAGAGGTGGAGGAGGGCCGCTGAAGGGGGCCGGCCGAGTGGTGCGCCAGGCCGGTGGAGAGGCCGCGCAGTCCCCTTGGGGTACACGCCGGCCCAGGCCGTCATCCCAGGAGGGGTGCGGCAGGGGACGTGGGCCTCTTGGCTCTCTTGAGCCTCAACACCACTCGGCCTTATGTGGCCCTCGCTCTGGGGCCAGACGCGCACCTGCCATGGGCAATCCCTGGTGCTCCACAATCGCTCCCACCCCGCTCGCTTGCTTCACATACGCCAGCACCCGCCGCCTGCCTCCACACCTCACGCAGACGAACACGTCGAAGTCGAACGTCCTCTTGAGCAACTCTGCCCAATCCACTCGCGGCGTCCTCTCCTTCATCCGCTCCTTCCTGGCCGCTACCTCAAGCATCGCGCTCGCCTCCTCCGCACCTGCTTGAGGGAACCGAGCAGTCCGGTAGCAGCGCCACGGTGCTGGCCAACCCCTACCTCAAGATCGCGCTCTCCAAGCCCGCCGGTGGCACCACACCGGACGGTGTGGCCTACACCTACGAAGCCAATGACGGCTCGGTGGCCGATCTCGACGGCGACGGCGAATACGAGCTCGTGCTCAAGTGGCAGCCAACCAATGCCAAGGACAACTCCCAGTCAGGCTACACCGGCAACACCCTCATCGACGCCTACAAGCTCAACGGCACACGCCTGTGGCGTATCGATCTGGGAAAGAACATCCGCGCCAGTGCGCACTACACCTCGATGGTCGTGTATGACCTCGACGGGGACGGCAGGGCCGAAGTAATGCTCAAGACCGCTGACGGCACCGTGGACGGCAAGGGCACGGTGATCGGCTCCAGCTCGGCCGACCATCGCAACAGCTCCGGCTACATCCTCTCCGGCCCGGAATACCTGACCGTCTTCAACGGTGCCACCGGTGCCGCCATGGCCACCACCAACTACCTGCCCGCGCGCGGCACCGTGTCCAGCTGGGGCGACAACTACGGCAACCGCGTGGATCGCATCCTCGTCGGCGTGGCCTATCTCGACGGCACCCGGCCCTCCGCCGTGTTCTCTCGCGGCTACTACACCCGCGCGGTGATCGTGGCCTGGGACTGGCGTGACGGCAAGCTGACCCAGCGCTGGATCCACGACAGCTCGACCCCTGGTTCGGGCGCCTACGGCGAAGGCGCGCACTGGTTCAGCGTTGCCGATGTGAACGACGACGGCAAGGACGACATCATCTACGGCGCCGCCACGCTCAACAGCGACGGGCGCCTGCTCTACCGCACCGGCCTCGGCCACGGCGATGCGTTGCATGTCGGCGTACTCAACCCGAACCGCGGCGGCAAGCAAGTCTTCATGGTGCACGAGTCTCCGGGCACGTACGGCAGCAACCGCGGAATGGAAATGCATGATGCCGCCACCGGTACCGACCTGTGGGGCTACGGGTCGGGCGCGGACGTCGGCCGCGGCATGTGCGCGGACATCAACCCGGCCGATCCGGGAGAAGAGTGCTGGAGTACCGCCGGTACGGTGCTGATGAGCGCCGCGGGCGTGCAGATCTCCTCGACCGCGCGCCCGGGCAGCGTGAACATGGCCGTGTGGTGGGATGGGGACCTCTCACGCGAACTGCTCGATGGCGTGAAGATCGACAAATGGGTGCCCAGCACCCTGAGCCTGACCCGCCTGCTCACCGCTTCGAACCATGATGCCGCGTCCAACAACGGCACCAAGTCCAACCCGGTGATCTCCGCGGACATCCTCGGTGACTGGCGCGAAGAGGTCGTGCTGCGCAACAACGCCAGTACCGCCTTGCTGCTCTTCACCACCCCGCTCGAAACCAGCTACCGCATTCCGACGCTGATGCACGATCCGCAGTATCGTGTGCAGGTCGCCGGTCAGAACATGGGCTACAACCAGCCTGCCCACCCGAGCTTCTTTCTCGGCAACGGTATGAGCAGCGTAACCCTGCCAGCGCTCCGCACGCCCTGAGCGAGCCGCAATAGAATGATCATGGGCTATGAGGTCATCCATGCGCACGATGGCCTCGAGGCCCTGGAGCTGACTGGCCGGCAGCGGCCGAACCTGATCGTAACGGATTGGATGATGCCTCGCCTGGATGGGGTCGAGCTCTGCTGGCACATCCTTCAGGAGCCCCGGCTCCACGGCATTCCCATCACCCTGCACAGCACCCGGCGAGTTCCCCGGACTCCAGGCGTCTGGGCGGTCCGCTCGAAGGTCTGCCCGTTGAAGGAGTTCGAGGATGCTGTGACCCAGGCGCTCGACAGTTCTTCCGAAGCCGCGCTGCGCCCTGCTCCGGCGACCGTCCACGCTTGAGCAGGCACGTCAATCCTCCGGCTCGCCCTCGACCGCCAGACCGACCAGCCATCGTCGAATCACCCGCTCCTCGTCGGCGGACAGCCCCTCCAGGAGTTGCTGCTCGAGCCCCCTGACGCGCTCGCGACAACGAGCCAGGAGCGCCGCGCCCTTGTCCGTCACATCGATGTGTTGGATGCGTCCGTGGACGGCGTGGGGCCGACGGCTGATGGCGCCGCTCCGCTCCAGGTTGGCCACGATGACGCTCACCGTCTGCGGTGTCAGCAGGGACAAGCGGGCGAGGTCGGCGTTGGATAGGCCCGGGTACGCGACCAGCATGGTCAGCACGGAGAACTGCGGCGGCGTCACGTCCAGATCCGACAACGCGCGTTCCACCTTGAGGCGATACACCGCGCTGGCCTGACGGAGCAGATAACCGAGATATCCCTCCTCGCCACGTTTGCCTTCGCCGGCGCGCGGCACCGGGCGAGAGGGTGTCGGGGAAGGAGGACGAGGGGAGCGGGACCTGGGCATGTTGTCAGAACTCGAACATCATGTTAGAACCCTGATATTATCACGACTCGTGAGAGGAGCTGTCATGCCGAATCCGCACGCCCGCCAGGAATGGGCGGACTTCAAGCGCATCGCCCCCGCCGCCAATGCCGCCATCCTCGCGCTTGGGCAGGCCGTCGGGCAGTCGGGACTTGAGAAGGACCTGCTGGAGCTGGTCAAGCTGCGCGCCTCGCAGATCAACGGGTGCGCCTTCTGCGTGCAGTACCATCTGAACATCGCGCGCACCCTCGAGGTACCCCAACCGAAGCTGGATCTGCTCGCCGTGTGGCGCGACGCGGGCGTCTTCTCGGAGCGTGAACGCGCCGCGCTGGAGTGGACGGAGCTGCTCACCGACATCGCGGGCCAGGAGGTGTCCGACGAAGCCTATGCCGCGGTCTCGGCACGCTTCTCGGACACCGAGCTGGCCTTCCTGACGACGGCGATCGGCACCATCAACGTCTGGAACCGCATCGGCATCGCCTTCCGCTTCTCGCCACCCCTCCCCCAGCAGACAACGACAGGGGGTGCGGCATGAGCGCGGCACCGCTTCCGCCCGACATGCGCTACGCGGATGACGCCGCCGATGTGGCCGCGTGCTACCCGCTCATGCGCCAACTCCGGCCGCATCTGGCCTCAGAGGCGGAGTTCCTCGAGAGGTGGCGCCGCCAGACCCGGGCTGGCTATCGCCTCCTGGTCCTGTGGAAGGAGGGTCAGCCGCTGGCGCTCGCGGGGTTCCGTGTACAGGACAACCTCATGCACGGTCCCCATCTCTACGTCGATGATCTCGTGACGTCGGAGGCCGAGCGCGGCAACGGACACGGGCAACGCCTGATAACGCGTCTGGAGGAAGAGGGCCGGGCGCTCGGCTGCGGGAAGCTCCTCCTCGATACGGCGTTGTCGAATGTGCTCGGCCACCGCTTCTACTACCGCGCAGGCCTGCTCGCAACGGCACTGCGCTTTTCCATGCCGCTGGGTTGAAGAGCGAGATGAGCACGCTTCTCCACATGACCGTGAGCCCGCGAGGGGACGCCTCGTACAGCCGGAGGATCGGCCGCGAGCTCGTCGCGCGCATTGGCACCGCCCGGCCAGACATGCGAGTCATTGAACGCGATCTCGCCCGCCAGCCGCCACCATATCCGGACAGCCGGTTCGTCGAGGCGAGCCTGATGCCCGAGGACGCACGTGGACCGGCGCACGTCGAGGCGCTCGCGTTTTCGGAGCACCTCATTGGTGAGCTGGAGGCCGCCGACCTCGTCGTCATCGACACACCGATGCACAACTTCACCGTGCCCGCACCGCTGAAGGCGTGGATCGATCTGGTGGTGCGTCCGCGCCGCACGTTTCGCAGCACGCCGGCGGGAAAGGTGGGACTGCTTCCAGACCGTCCCGTACTGGTGGTGGTGGCGTGCGGCGGTCCATTTGGCGATGGGCCAGCGGACCAGGTGGACTTCCTCACACCGTACCTGCGCTACGTGCTCGGCACCGTCGGCATCTCCACCCTCCATGTGCTGCGCCTCGACAACCTCCTTCGGGGCGACACGCACGTGGCGCACGCGCTCGAGCGGGCACGCACGTGGATCGACATGCAGGCAGGGCAGCTGGGGACCCGGGCCTGAGTGAGCAGGCGGGTCCCCATGCGCGCACATCACCGCCGCTCGCCCACGAGGTCGAGCTCTGGGTGCCGACGCAAAATCCCGAACCGGGGCGCAAGCTGGTGGCTCAGGTGGTGAGCGGGCCTTTGTCTACCAGTCGTTCCTGGACGAACTGGCGCACGCCGCCGGCTAGGACCACTGCAGCACATTGGTGTTGTCCGCCGTCCCATGCCCCGCGACATCGAGCGCTTTGTCGGGGCTATCGCGCGGTGTGATGCGGTACGCATAGGGCGAATAGAAGGCCTGTTGAGGGTGAGGGCTGGAGCGCAGGGGCCGAGGAGGGCCGCTGACGGGGGCCGCCCGAGCAGTGCACCAGTCGGTGGAGAAGCCGCGCAGCCCGTTGGGGTACACGCCGGCCCTGGCCGCGCTCCCAGCAGGTGCGAGGCAGGGGCCTGGCTCTCTTGGCTGGGGCGGCTCGAGCCTCAACACCACGCGGCTTGAGGGGGCTCGCTCGCCGGGGCCTGCCTCTCTCCTGCCGGGGCTGGCCCAGGTGCTCCACAATCGCTCTCACCCCTCCCCCTTCACGTACGCCAGCACCCGCCGCCTGCCTCCACACTTCACACACGCGAACACGTCCCGTGCTTTCCGTCCTGCGCAGCAGCCCGGCCTGGTCCCATCGGGGTGTGCGCTCCTTCTTCGGCTCCTCCTCCTTCTCGGCAAAAGACGGGCTCTCCTCCTCTGGCTCCGGCTTCTCCCCTGCTTGGGGGAGCCGAGAACGGTGGTACTGTGTGGACCAAGGAGATGCTAAGGGTCAAACTGCGGTTGTCCGCTTGGACCCGCCCACGGAGCGCGTGCCTCCGAGGGGGTACGCCGACGAGGTTCCGCACGCACACAAGGAGATCGTGCCAACCTCCGCGACAAACAAACGCGGAAACTTCAAGCCCGGTCGTGCAACGACCCTTGATGATAACGCGAAGAAGTCGAATGATCCCGCCCGCACCCATATTCCGATTCAAGATGAGTAAGCACTCAGAAAACCTAGACCGTATTCGACTTGTGGCTTCCGCGTTGCTTGGGAATCCACATGATGATGGTGTGTTGTCTGAAGCGATGCAGATAATCAACGAAGGGTGCGGTTCTGCTCTCTTCGATGCTCTGCGCGATCAGGTCGGACTTCATGCGGAAAACCATGAACGCGTGCGACGTATCATGTCGCTCCTCGAGGTCATCATGGACGTGAAGCCAGGTCTTTCAGGATATCTCATGGGGAGGCTCTATCCCTTTGCGGATCGCAAATATGCGCATGAAGTGTATAGCTCTATCGGGCTATGGATGTGCCATAGCGATGAAGCTGCCGTTGCAGATGCTCTAGGTGTGCTCAGTTCGGAGCATGTACGGCCTGCACTCCGGAGGCGCTACCAAGAATGGGCTGATGCGATAAGAAAGCGCGCGATTCAAAAAGGAATCCCGAAAGAAAAGTGATAGAGTTCATGCGCGCTCGCTCGGGATGAAGCGCTCCAGCGCGATTACGAGCGGCGGATGAGTGACGACCAGGACAAGCTCGAGCAAAGCCTCTCGCGGTTCGAGTCGCACAGCTCCTCCGAGGAGGAGCATCGCGCGCTCGAGGAGTTCAGGAGCCGCTGGAAGAGCTACGTGGTCGACCACGACAAGATCATCCGGCTCTCGAAGGCGAAGCAGAAGTTTCTCCGCCGCGAACACCCAGCTGCAGGCGCTGAGGAACATCAACTACAAGGCCAGCCAGAAGGCGGTGGGCAACTCGAACGCCACCCACGAGGACGCACGCAAGTGGCTCCTCGGAGTCCTGGGGGCAGCCTCGCCGTGTGCCTGCTGTTCTGCTTCTTCGTCGCCCGGGTGATCTCCAGACCACTGGGAGAGGCGGTGAGGGTGGCGGACCGCATCGCCGAGGGGGACCTCACGGTGCGCATCTCCACGGAGGCGCGAGACGAGACGGGCCGGCTGCTGATGGCCCTGGAGCGCATGGTACGCAAGCTCGCCCAGGTCATTGGCGAGGTGCGCGAGGGCGCCAACGCGTTGGCCTCGGCATCGGCCCAGGTGTCGCTCTCCTCGCAGAACCTGTCGCAGGGAACCGGCGAGCAGGCCAGCAGCGTGGAGCAGGCCACCTCCAGCCTGGAGCAGATGACGGCCAGCATCACCCAGAACCGCGACCACGGCCACCGGATGGAGCGGATGGCCGTGCAGGGCGCCGCGACGCGGAGGAGAGCGGCACGGCGGTGAAGGAGACGGTGGAGGCGATGGGCTCCATCGCGGAGAAGCTCTTCATCATCGAGGAGATCGCCTACCAGACGAACCTGCTGGCGCTCAACGCGGCCATCGAGGCGGCGAGGGCGGGAGCGCACGGCAAGGGCTTCGCTGTGGTGGCCACGGAGGTGCGCAAGCTGGCGGAGCGCAGCCGGACGGCGGCGCGGGAGATCTCCGGGCTGGCCTCCGGAAGCGTGGAGGTGGCGACGCGCTCGGGGCGGTTGCTGGAAGAGCTGGTGCCGTCCATCCAGAAGACGGCGGATCTGGTGCAGGAGGTGGTGGCGGCGTCGGTGGAGCAGGCCGGCGGGGTGACCCAACCGAACAAGGTCATGGGGCACGTGGACCAGGTGACGCAGCGCAATGCCTTGGCCTCCGAGGAGATGGCAGCCACGGTGGAGGAGCTGTCGGCGCAGGCCGAGGCGCTGCTGCGGTTGGTGTCCTTCTTCCACGTGGGGGATGGCTCCGAGCGCGGCGGTGCTCATCCCATCTACCGCTCGTCCGCGGGCGCCCCGGGGCACCGTCAGAAGATGGCGGCATGAGCGAGGGCCTCCGGGAGGAGAGGGGCTCCTCCCGTCCCCCCCCAGCGTCAGGACGGACTGGGAAGGATGTGGAGGAGGAAGGGACCGCACTCCGTGTCGTAACCGTCGACGGTGATGAGCACGGTCTGCCCGGCCGACAAGCTCACCCCCACGGACGACTGAAGCGTCTCATTCGTGTCGTCGTTGCACCCGAGCGACGTGCCGGAAGCCGGGTCCGACACCTCGAGGCTCGTGTCGTAGCCGGACCCCTCCGTGGTGAAGGTGAAGCGCCCCGCCGAAGGAGCCGTCCAGGCGAACGTGGAGTCCGGAGCCAGGGAGTTGTTGGTGCAACTGGGAGTGACCTGACTCTGCCCGGTGCACGTGGAGCCCTGGAACACGGCGGTGCCGGTGGCCGACCCCAAGTCCCTGGGGATGCCGAGGAAGCGTGGCTCGCGGCCATGGGCCTTGTCTCCAGCCATGAAGAAGAGCCGATCCCCCACGCGGGCGAACGAACGGGGTTCGGAGGAGTCGGGGCCGGGCACGAGGTCCAGCATCCGGAACGTGCCCGCCACCGTCCCATCGGTCCGCCACAGCTCCGCGCCACCGGCCGCGTCCACGCCGGTGAAGAGCGCCAATCCCTGCTCTTCCAATCCGAGGATGTCGACCAGGGAGTCCGAATTCCAGGGGCGCATGCCTCCCGGCGGACCCGGAAGCAGATCCACGAGAAGGCGAGTCCCGGCCTGCGTGCCGTCGGTCCTCCAAAGCTCCCAGCCATGGGTGTCTTCGTAGGCCACGAACACCAGTCCCGAGCCCACGGCCGTGAGCGAATGCGGCGCGGAGCCCCTGAGACCGGGATGGATGTCCGCGAGCATGTATGTCCCGGCCTCCGTGCCATCACTGCGCCACAGCTCGTAGCCGTGAACATCATCGTCCGCGGTGAAGTACAACTCGCCCCGCGACGGCACCGGATGGAACATCTGCAGGGAGTAGAACCCATCCTTGACGAGGACCGTGCCGGTCTCCGTGCCGTCACTCTTCCAGAGCTGACTCGCGCCATATCCGTTGTGAGCGCCGAAGAACAAGGTGCCGTTCACCCCCGTGAACAGGCGGAGCGAGGCGTACCTACCGGCGAAGGGAACCTTGATCAGGCTCGTCCCCTCCGGGGTGCCATCACTCTTCCACAATCCCGAATCGTGGAGGCTGTCATCCGCCTCGAAGTAGAGGAGGCCGTCCATCACCGTGAGCCCGTCGACGGCACCCGAGGAAGCCTCCAGGCCCATGGACTTGACGGGAACGGTGCCAGCCTCGCTTCCGTCGCTGCGCCAAAGGGACCAGCCGTTGACGTCGTCATGCGCACTGAAGAACAGCGTGCCGTTCAGCGCGGTGAGGTTCCCGAGGGAAGAGGAGTCAGGACCCGCGCGGAGGTCCTTGACCAGGACCGTCCCGACGGCGGTGCCATCGCTCTTCCACAGCTCGAGGCCATGCACCCCGTCGTCCGCCGCGAAGAAGAGCGTCCGGCCCACATGCGCCGCCGCGGGCTTGAGCAACCACGAATTCGTCTCCAGTGCCACTCGCGCCAGGGTCCTGAGATGGACCGTGCCGGCCGGCGTCCCATCGCTCATCCAGAGCGCCTCGCCGGGGCTGCCATCCGAAGCACCGAAGAACACCATCCCCCCCACGACGCCGAAGGGGTGGTAGTGGGACTGGGAGTTCCGGGTGCCTGCCCAGACGCCCGCCAGCTCTCGGGTCCCCTTCGCGGTCCCGTTCGTCCTCCACGTGAGCGCCGGGATGAGTGGGGATCCCGGCGCGTCCGCTGCGGCCTCCGGCACGGAGAACAACAGCGCGCTGCCCACCGGGGTGAGGTCATGGGACTCCTCGTACCAGGTGCTCGCCTCCTCGGCCCACGTCTTGAGGGCAAGGGTCCCGGCGGTGGTGCCGTCGCTGCGCCACAGCCCACGCGTGCCCACGGTGGTCGAGGCCGTGAAGTAGAGGCCACCGTTCCAGGCGAGAAGTTCCTGGGGGGCCGAGCCATCAACGCCCGGGACCAGATCCGTCACCCGGCGCGTGCCCGCCGCCGTGCCATCGCTCGTCCACAACTCACGCCCGCCCAGGGCGTCGGCGCCAATGAAATAGAGCGCGTTGCCGAACGCGGTGAGCGAGCCTGGCGCCTCATCGAAGCTGCGGAGCAGGACCGGCGTCGTGCCATCACTCTTCCAGAGCGACGTGGAGTTCGTGAGGAAGAGGGTGCCGTTGATGGCTTCCAGGTCGGAGATCCTGGATGACAGTGTGGACACGGGGACGGTCCCCGCTGGCGTCCCGTCGCTCTTCCACAGGGTCTTGTCCACGGTGAAGAAGAGTGAGCTGCCCACCTGGGTGAGGAAGTGACTCGGCAGATAGGAGTTGGCAGCCACGGAGATCGTCCTGAGGCGAACGGCTCCCGTGGCCCCCTCCCACTTCCACAGCTCCAGGTTGTTCGCGGCGTCCCCCCCGGTGAAGAACAAGGTGGTGCCCGTGGAGAGCAACTCGAAAGTCCAGCCGCGGTAATCCTGGGAAGACAGTTGCTGGAGGAGCACGGTGCCCGCCTCGGTGCCATCGCTCTTCCAGAGCTGCTGTGGAGAGCCCGAGTAGACGAAGAACACCGTTCCACCTACCTGTGCCATGGCACTGATCCCCGCCGTGTCCCTGGTCTTGAACAGGCGCTTCACCATGACGGTTCCCGCTGGGGTGCCGTCCGTCTTCCAGAGCTCCACCGCCCCGATCCCGTCCACCACGCCCCCACTCTGGGCCGTGAAGAAGACCTTTCCCTGCGCGAGGGTCAGCAACCCGGGCTCCGAACTCGCCAGTCCAGGCGCGAGATCCTTCACGAGCGAGGTGCCTGCCTCGGTCCCGTCCCCGCGCCACAGCTCCGTGCCATGCAACTCGTCGCTCGCCACGAAGAGCGCCACGCCTCCCCCCAGCGCCACGGACCCGGAGGGGCGCTGGGGAAACCGGACCGGGCGGGTGTTGATGTCCCGAACCTGCGCGGTCCCCAGGGGCAAGGCCTGGGTCACGGTGCTCGGAGCCAGCACGCGGGTGTCATCCACCCCCTGCGTCCGCATGCAGCCACCGAGTACGGCGAGCATTCCGGCGAGGAGCAGCCGAACCACCTCTGTCACTCTCATTCGAGTTCCCTACCGGGGGAACGAGGACAGAGGCGGCTCGAGCATCCCCCATGCGCGCGCCACATGGCCCGACTCCTCCGGTTCGCGACACTCCCGGTGGGAGGGGAGGAGCATGGCCCTTCCTCATCTAGCACGAAGGAACCGGAGCAGACGCCGGAGAACGACATGCGTGGTTCGCTCCTCAAGCATCAGGGAACGGGACTCGCCCGCCAGACGGTGAGCCCCCCCGGTGGCAGGGTGTCAGACAATTCGTAGGGGACGAGATGCAACAAGTCCTTTGACACCTTCCCGGGCCTTCCCGGAGGGAAGGGCGTGCAGACTGTCCTGCGGGGCTTTGGATACACGGGCCCCATCGACGGGGTACCGGGAACCCACACCTATAAGGTGCTCCAGTCCCTGGCGAGCCGCGGCGGCTACTACGCGGGCCCGATTGACGGCAGCCCCGGAGCCAATACGTACGCGGGACTGGCGAACCTCCTGGACTGAAACAAAGCAGGAGCAAGCCCGGTCATGGGCCTCGCGAACACGACCGGGAAGGTGGACGCTCAGCAGGCCGCGTCACGCGTCCAGTCGTCGCGGCCGTGACGCTGTGTGACGAGCTCCTCGGCCCGGGTGCGCACGTGAGCAGGCAGCGGAGACGAGGCCCAGGTCGCACCGAGTCGCTCGGTGAAGCCCCGCAAGTGGTGGAAAGGCTGTGGGTAGCGGGGCCGATGTTGCAGGCGTGGAGGCGAGGGCAGAGCCACTGCTGCCCGTAGTGGTGCACCCGCAAATGCCGCACGCGCCCTCGCCAGTGGCGAATACCTTCGCGGTAGTGTTGCCCCAGTGCTGGCGCGTGGAGGACTGGGTCTGGGGGAGGCTTACGCTATGGAAGCAGTGCTGGGAGCTTCCCAGTCTTGCTGCGCAGGCCGCCTCGCGGTGAGCTCATCGCGAGGCGGGCGACCGGGAGCCGCATCCCCAAGGAACTGGGGTACCTTCAAACCGTTCCGTGCTCTAGGGTCAGTAGGGGGCGCCGGCTCGCTTCCACTGCTGGTTGGCGGTGCCTCTGCAGGTGAACTGGATGGCCTTCGGGCCCTCGGTGGCCGGATCGTAGGCGATGGTCAGACACTTGCCGCTGTGGCGGGCGGTGATCTGGAAGTTGCCTCCGGGGAGGGAGGTGATCTTCCACTGCTGGTTCGCGCCGTTGCCGCAGGGTGCCTGTGACACCCGTGCGTTGTCGGCGGTGGACGACGACGGCACGGTGAGGCATTTGTGGCTGTGCCGGGCGACGATCCGGTGGTAGCCGGCTCCCAGGTGGAGCACTTGCCAGTGCTGGTTCGAGGCCGCAGCGGTGCCGCAGGGTCGCTGGGTCACCCCTACCCCGTCGCCCCTCGAGCTCTCATCCTTGAGTAGGGGGCCATCGGTAAAGCGCCGCACAGCCAGGCACTCGTCCTTGTGCTGGGCTCGCAACTGCTCGTACGCGTGTCCGGAGCCGACGCCCCTCACCACGCCGGTTGTGGTGTCGATGGACACCTGCGGGTGCCAGCGCATCGACAGCGACCTGTCGGTCGGGAATTGGAGCGGCAGCCAGACGTGCTCGCTGTCGCTGAGGTTGCCATGCCAGGCGTTCCCATGCCGGTCGCCCATGTAGAGGTAGGAGGTCGTGTTGCTGCCCTGGATCGGCAGGATGTACGTGGGCTGCGAGCCGTAGGTGGTGCTGTCGCCGAGGTTCGCCATGCCGCTCCAAGGGCCTTTGATGCTGGTCGCGGTAGCGTATTTGGCTTGATTGGGATGCCAGCCGGTGAGGCCAGAGGTTACCAGGAAGTAGACACCGTTGCGCTTGAACATCGTCTGCGCTTCCCGTTTGACGTTGGAGAAGACGTGCTCCCTGGCGGCGACATCGAGGTAGTCGGGGGTCAGGCGGTAGATGGTGAGGTGCAGCTGCTTCTCACCGGTCGTCGAGATCAGGTACGCAGTGCGGTCGCGATCATCATCCTGGAACACGCTCACGTCGGAGGATAATTCCCCGAGGGGATGGAAGTCGCCCCGGTATGTGTAGTCGCCGTCCACCGTGGGCGACGTGGCGACCCCGACCCGGTTCTCCACCAAGGGAAATGGGTGGTTCTCCTTGCGCATGAAGAGTACGTATTGCCCGGTGCGGGAGTTGTAGATGACCTTGGGGCGGTGGAGGTTCTTCACTCCGCGGGCCGAGGTCTCGGTCAGCACGTGTTTGCGAAACTCCCAGGCATGCAGATCAGTCGAGCGGTACACCGAGATGTACTGGAAGCTGTTGTCGGGGTGGGGGTTCGCGCCGAACCAGTAGTAGTACTTGCCCACCTTGATCATGCCGCCGTCGTGCCCGCGCACCACGTTGCCGGCGGTGTCGGTGAA
Source organism: Archangium violaceum (assembly GCF_016859125.1). NCBI lineage: Bacteria > Pseudomonadati > Myxococcota > Myxococcia > Myxococcales > Archangiaceae > Archangium > Archangium violaceum. Next base: position 1,427,102 of record NZ_CP069338.1, read on the forward strand.
CTGCACTCCGTTGGTGACCGTGACCGGGGCGGCGACGGCCTCGCCGCCAGCAGCCAGCAAAATCAATAAAAGGCCGACGCGAGCTGCGACGGCAATCGGACGATGATGCGCGGTGCTTTGCGTACAGGTGCGCCCCTTACTTCTACGACAAGCGCGTGACACAGGGTTCCTTTCCACAGGCTCTCCTTTCTTCTTGCATGAACTGACAACCCGAACAGATGACGCCCCCCAGGGGGCTAGACACCATAGAACGAGAATGACACCTTTCTCAAGGAAAGCCAGAGACTTGAGCGGGCCCAATCAGTAGCACGGTTTGGGCATCGAGGGCTATTAGCCCCGATTGCCCTGTGACTGGCTGAGGGCACCGCATCCGCCGTGGTGTTGTGAAACGCCATCGTCCCGGGTCCCCCACGTCATCACGGCGCTGCTCTCAATGAGAAGGATGCAACGGGCGGTTGCTCTGTTGGCAAGAGACAATACCGGAGAAAGCAGCAACGACATACAGTCGTGAGGCGGGAGGCCAGACAAGCTCCCGGACGAGGGGAACATGGGAAGAAGCGAGGGGGGCCCAAGCACGGCGTCAAGGTGACGTTGTTGTCAGAGGAGCGAGAGGCACGGCGCAACGTGGATCACTACTTCACGTTCAGCCTCGAGCGCTTCGTCATCGGCCTGCCCTACACCAAGCAGGCAGAGCCACGGTATGAGCGAAAGGACGGAGGTGCTTCTCTCCCCCCCTCCGCTCCCACGAGCGGCCGGTGCCCTTCGGCCTGGACAGGCTCTCCACGCTCTGGCTTGCGGCCGCCTTCGACGCGAGCGGCCGGCCTGCGGATGGCACCATTCACGTCGCAAGTGAGGAGCACATCGTCGAGGCCTTTGGGCTGTCGAAGGACGAGGAGGAGAGCTGGGTCCTTCTCACGGGTTTCAACCGGCTCGCTTCGGCCATGCTCTTCGTCCGTGACGAGCGCCAGGGCACAGGCCGCCGAGCGGACAACGAGCGGTTGCGCGCTGCCCGCTTCGAGCTTCTCTGCGATAGCGGGATCCGGATCGCGGAGACGGGGCCCGCCGGTGAGCAGGAGCTGCTGTTCCCCCTCTCACCTGACTTCGCGGCGTCGCTGCGGCATGACGGAATGCCCCTGAGCCTCCAGGTGGCGGCGGCACTCCGCTCTGAGTTCGGCGCCCTGGACTTGTATGTCTGGCAGGGCATGCGCTGCCGGATTCTCCAGCGTCACGGCCTCGAGTCCTTCTTGGTGCCACTCTTCGGGACCGACGGACTCCTCGCCCAGCTCGGGCGCGAGGTAGCCTCGAGCATAGCGGTGATGAAGCGGCTGGCCGGCCACATGCGTGGAGGCCCACCGAGCCCTACCTTGCGGCGGTGCGGAGGTGACCGCCGAAGTGGGGGAAGTGGGCGATGGAATACATCGGCATCGATGTGCACAAGCGGGACAGCCAGGTGTGCATTCTGGGCGAGGGTGGAGAGGTGGTGCTGGAGCAGCGGGTGCGCACGCAACGGGAGCGGTTGGGGGAGCTGCTGAGCAAGCGCTCGAAGTCCCGGGTGCTGCTGGAGGCTTCCACCGAGAGCGAGTGGGTGGCGCGGTGCCTGGAGGGGTGGGGGCAGGAGGTGGTAGTGAAAGGCACCAACTTCGCGCCCATGTACGCCACGCGCAGCCGCCGGGTGAAGACGGACAAGCGGGACGCACGCACCCTGGCGTTGCCGGGCAGGCTGAAGGCGGAGGTGGCCCCGCTGCTGAGCCTCCTGCTGCACCTCAACGAGCAGATTGCCTTCGAGGCGGTGCAGCCCCTTTGGGCACACGCCGGCCCAGGTGGCCCTGGGTGCTTCAACTCCCAGAGAGCGCTCGACACCCGAGAGGGCCTCATGGTGCCCATGCCCACCCGGGGCCGTGCCCAACTGACGCCATCGCGAGCGGAGGGCTCGCCAGACAGTACCGGGGACGGGCAGACTCCTCACATGCCCGACGCGTACCGCTTCCGCGTGGATGGTCACATCCCCGTCCTCAAGGTGCACTACGAGCCCCGGCCCGGCCCCGCCGTCGTCGTGCTACACGGGCTCTTCTCCAATGCCGACGCGCAGCGCTGGGAACTGGACGCGCTCGCGAAGTGGGGCATGGCCGCCGTCGGCATGGACGCCCCGCACCATGGCGCCCGGCGTGACAGCTGGCTCGACGGGATGCCCTCGCTCGGCCCGACGGACTACCACGCGCGCCTGCTCTACTTCATCCGCGAGGCCGTCCCCGAGGTTTCACGGGTCATCGACCATCTGGTGGGGGAAGGCCACGGGCCCATCGGGCTCGCGGGCGTGTCGTTCGGCGCATACACGGCGCTGGCGGTGGCGGCCCGGGACTCTCGCGTCCAGGCGACGGTGTCCATTCTCGGCTCGCCGGACTGGACGCCCCGGGATGGCCACGTCACCGATGAGCTGCGCTGGCTGATGCAGGACGCGCCCGTCCACCGTCCCTGGGACTGCGCGCGCGCCCCGCTGCTCCTGCTGAACGCGGGGAAGGATCAGCTCGTCCCCGCGCACCAGGCCCGGGACTTCGCGCACCGGCTCTGGGGCGAGTTCCCCTGGCTGGGCTCGCACGTCGGGCACTACGAGTACCCGGAGTCGGACCACTACATGCGCGGGGAGGACTGGAACGACGCCTGGGACCGGGCGCTCGGCTTCCTGCGGCGCACCCTCTATCGGGAGTGACACCGGGCCGGGTGCCCTACACCGAGGCGCCCACCTGGCCTGTCTCCAGAATTTTCAGTAGGGCCTGTCAGCGAAGAACAACCAAGAAGAAATACGCCATGTTCAATGAGCTGTATGGCGAGATTGACTTCAGGCGCTCAAGCGCCAGAAAGGCCGAAACGACGCCCGTCAAGCTCCCGTCTGGCTCAGTATACGGCATATTTGCTTATCCAGATAACAAGGCGGCAGGGAAGGCGCTGCTCGAGGCGACCCACTGTGAGGCTTCAGAGGTCGAGCCCATTGATGGCGGCGCCTACCCCTTGTACTGGGGGCGAGACATCCACCCGGGAAGCCGGGTAATGGCCCACGCAAGGGTGCGTAACGGCAATACCGGGAACGCAAAGCTGGAACAGATTCCCGCCCTCCAGAAATGCAAGGTCCTCTTCAAGGTTTCCCAGTTCACCAAAATCCTGTCGTAGGTCTCCCTGGTTGAGGTAGGATCGAACGCCAGGATTCGCTTTTCATGACCAAGGCAGGGAGCCGGGATGGCAATCGCAGGATTGGAGTGTATCGAAAGCACCGTTCAGATGCCTCTGACGCCGCTGCCTGTGCGGACCGTGATTGCCCCCCTCGCCTCCGGCCGGGTGTTGCTGTCGCCCGCGTCGACCCTGACGCAGGAGGCGCTCCTTCGAGCAGGACCGGTGACGGACATCGTGGCGCCGAACCTGTTCCATACCGGGGGCATCCAGGCCGCTTCCGCCGCCCACCCACAGGCGCGCGTGTGGGGCCCTCCCGGATGCCGTGAGAAGCAGCCGGGCGTCACCTGGCACGGGCTGCTCGGCAAGGACCCCTGGCCCCATGAGGGCGAGCTGCCGGTGTTCCAGGTGGAGGGGATGCCGGGGTTCCACGAGCACGTCTTCCTCCACAAGGCGAGCCGTTCCCTGCTGGTCTCCGACCTGGTCTTCAATGTGGTCGATGCGCGAGGCCTGGGGGCGTGGCTCATCTTCTCGCTGTTCGGCACCTACCGCCGACTCGGCGTCAGCAGACTGTTCCTGAGGTACGCGAAGGATCGCCCGGCCTTCGAGTCCTCCCTGAAGAAGATCACGGCGCTGGAGTTCGACCACCTCCTTCCGGGCCATGGCGCGGTGGTGATGAACGACGGCCGGGCCGCACTCATCGGGGCCCTGCGCGAGCGCGGCGTGCGCGTCTGAGCGCGCCCTCAACTCCTGCACCACGGATGCGGATGCGCGGGTGATGAAGATGGCCGATGGGGGCTTCCGACCCGCCTACAACCTGCAATTGGCGGTGGCCGGGAGGCGCTGGGAGGGCCACGAACGATTGTGGGAGTGGAAGTCACCAAGAGCATAGGACGGATTGAAGGCCTGTTGAGAGGTGGAGGACTGGAGCGGAGGGGCCAGCCTCTCTCCTGCCGTGGGCAGTCCCAGGTTCTTCACAATCGCTCTCACCCCTCCTGCTCCCTTCATGTACGCCAGCACCCGCCGCCTTCCTCCACACCTCACGCAGGCGAATACGTCGCAGTCGAACGTCCTCCTCAGCACCTCTGCCTGGTCCACACGCTGCCTCCTCTCCCTCTTCGCCTCCTTCCTGGCCGCTGCCTGGGGCTCCACCCTCGCCTCCTCCCCTCCGGCTTGGGGGAGCCATGAGCCGCTCACGCAGCGAGCGGCTCGAGGAGCCCCACAGCGCTTCCAGAGAGAGAGTCTGCTCTGCAAGTGCATCGGCAGGGACATCGAAGAAAGGGAGGGCGCCGCCAGGTCTGAATTTGACGCCGACGATGGGGCCAAGAGAGGTACCGATGAGCAGCGGGCTGCTCCGTGCACCGCATAAGATTGCGCCGGAGTGGTCGGCGGACTCGCTCGTGCTCTCGCCGGCGTAGATACGAACCGGGCTCTCGCCGAGGAGGACCACGAGCGCCTGCGCACCGGTCGGCAGCACGCGCTGTCGCGGTGCCTGCCCGACGTAGTTGTCGGAGACCCATAGGGATTCGACGAGCCGATCGAGCGGTGGCCTTGGCCGATAGAGCGTGTGCATCATGGCGTGCGTTAACAGGTCTTGCAGATTAGGATGGGAAGCTGATGGACCGGCGAATATCGACGTCACCCGAGGAAGCCAAATGAGCACTCCGGCACGGTTGGACGGTACGGTATTCGCGTCGGGGACGCGGATGCTCTATGTGGGCCCCCTGGTTGCCACGAGGCGGCACGCGCACCATGCGGCCCAGATCGTCATGGCGCCGCAGGGGCTATCCATTGATGACGGTGCCAACGGACGCATTCGCACCTGCACGGCCGTCATTCCCCCACGCCAGCCCCATGGACACGGCGCGTGCCCACATGCTGCCGTCCTGTTCCTCGACGGAGACGACTTGGCGAGCCGAGCGCTCTCTCGTAACGCCGAGCCTCGGTGCGAGACGTGGGGGCGCGACACGCTCGGTGTGAGGGTCCCTCGCGATCCTACGCCGGAGCAGGCACGCGCTCTCATCGCCTCGATTCTCTCCGCCGTCGACCTGCGCCAGCCACCGGGACCGCGACACCCGGCGGCACGCAGGATGTGCGCGTACCTCGATAGCTCCGACCCCGTCGACCTCGCGAGCCTCTCACACGAGGCCGGGCTCTCGCCCCGGCAGATGCGTCATGCCTTCGCGCGTGACGTCGGGCTCCCGATGCGCGCGTATCTGCGGTGGAAGCGCTTGCGCCGCGCCATCGCCGCGGTGGAGGAGGGGGCGAGCCTGAGTGCCGCCGCGGCCTCTGCCGGGTTCGCGGACAGCGCCCACCTGAGCCGCGTCTTCCGGGAGCAGTTCGGCATGACGCCAACGCAGGGGCTGAGCTCGGTCACGTGGCGGACGCTCGACTGACGAGGAACTCGGGGAATCCGTCCCTCCGGCGCGGCATCCCGGCTTGGTACATGATGACGTCCACGTTTCCGCGATGATGGGTCGTGTGTGTGACCACGTGGAGAATCATCGTGGCGGCGCTCATCGTCACGATCTTCCCGTCGGTGAAGCGCACGTCGCGAGGTCGTGCGAGCTCCTCCGGTCGGAGCGACGCCGTGGTCTCCACATACCAGCGGTCGATGGTCTCGGATTCGAGATCGAGCTCCTCGAGAGAGGGAATGACCGCCCTCTGTGTAGACTCGTAACCGTGCGGAACACCCTGCAGGTGGGCCTGAAAGATGTGTCTGACGACATGGATGTGATCGAGGGCCCGCACGATCAAGTCTGCGCCCTTCTGCGACTCGAAGGACTCGACCGCGCGAAGGGCGGCGAAGAGCTGTCGGTTGGCCCACGCGGTGTGAGTGACGAGCATTTGGAGGGGCGTTGGCGCGAGGGACTCATCAGCGGACGCTATCTGGAGATGACGGTTCATACCTCCGAACATAGGCAGCGATCGGACGGAGCGCTTGAACGCAACGGCGGACCCGACGCCAGGTCGCCAACGAGGAGCGCTGGATCGTGGAGCGAACGTTCGGGTGGCTGATGAGTCTTCTCGCGCACGATGTGCCACTCGCGGTGCCCACCTGCTCGGAGCAACTCGATCACGAAGCCGAGCTCGCGGTGGTGGTGGTGGGGCGGCGGGGGTGCAACATTCCTCGGGACCGGGCGCTGGAGTGGACAGGACTGATCCAAGGTCCGCAGGAGAGGGTTTGAAGAGGCGGGGAGCAAGTCCAGACATTCTCGGGCAAAGAGGGCGCATCCCTCCGGACGGCGGCTGAAAGCGGATCGCCGTGGAAGGCCAGGACAGAGGGTGCACGGGCCGGACAGCCAGGGGAGAGAAGGCGGGGAAGGCCGGAGCGGAAACAGCTGGCGGGCGCTCAGGCAAGTGTGGCCAGAGAGCATAGGAAGGATTGAAGGCATGTTGAGAGGTGGTGGACTGGAGCGGAGGGGCCGAGGAGGGCCGCTGACGGGGGCCGCCCGAGCAGTGCACCAGTCGGTGGAGAAGCCGCGCAGCCCGTTGGGGTACACGCCGGCCCTGGCCGCGCTCCCAGCAGGTGCGAGGCAGGGGCCTGGCTCTCTTGGCTGGGGCGGCTCGAGCCTCAACACCACGCGGCTTGAGGGGGCTCGCGCGCCGGGGCCTGCCTCTCTCCTGTCGGGGGCTGGCCCAGGTGCTCCACAATCGCTCTCCCCCCCCTTCCTTCACCTACGCCAGCACCCGCCGCCTTCCTCCACACCTCACACACGCGAACACGTCCCGTGCTTTCCGTCCTGCGCAGCAGCCCGGCCTGGTCCCATCGGAGTGTGCGCTCCTTCTTCGGCTCCTCCTCCTTCTCGGCAAAAGACGGGCTCTCCTCCTCTGGCTCCCGCTTCACCCCTGCTTGGGGGACCAGAAATGGCCGCAGTTGGGCGCCTGGAGCGAAGACGCCGTGGAACCTCGTGAGATTTGCCCGAGGTGGAGGCACCAGGGATGTCACACGCCGTAACAGTTCCAGGCCGGTGAAGACGCAGCCGCTGCTGTAGCGACTGCGCCTGGTACGCCTGCCGCGCATCCTCGGTCCCTTGCGCGGGCAGGACCCCTCTTCTTTCCAACAACCGCAGCACCCGGTGGCGCACCACCCTCAGCAGCCGCACCACCTCTGCTTGCGTGGGCGGCGGCAAAGGCTCGAAGCGCACGCCGCCCTCCCTTGGCACGAAAACACCGTCCAGCACCAGCGAGTGGAAGGCGTGGTGCGGTGCAGGAGCTGCACCCCGACATGGCCCTCCAGGAAGGCGATGGCTCGAGTGACAGCGGCCGGAGAGCGGCCCAGGCGCCGACCGGGCCCCTGCCAGGCTCCCCTCGTCCACCGCCGTCACGAATACCCGCATCGCATCAAACCGATCCATTCTTCCTCTTCGCGAAAGAGTGACTTGTGGTGGAGCCTAGAGGTTCAGGCGCTCCACGCAGCGGACTATCTCTCCTCACACAGACGCGATGCCGCGTCGCGGACGCCATCCGACGTCTGAACCGAGGAGTCCGTCCATGTCAGTCTCCACTGCTCGTATTGCTGCATGGCTTCCCGACGTCATCTCACATGTATCTCAACCTCATCCCCGCGCTGGCGGACCGCTATCACGTCATCGCGCCCGACTACCCCGGCTTCGGGCTGAGCGCGATGCCGGACCGGAGGGAATTCAACTACAGCTTCGCGACGTTCACGGACCTCGTCGATGGGCTCCTGAGCCAGCTCGGCGCCACGCGCTACACGTTGTATGTGATGGATTACGGTGCGCCGGTCGGCTTCCGGTTGGCGTTGAAGCACCCGAAGCGGGTTACCGCGCTCATCGTGCAGAACGGCAACGCCTATGAAGAGGGCCTCCAGTCCTTCTGGGATCCGCTGAGGGCCTACTGGGCGGACGGCTCGGCCACCCATCGCGAGGCGCTGCGCCCGACCCTGGGGCTGGTGTTACCGCGCACGCTTGTTGATGGAGATTTGTACCGGCTGGTTGATGGGCATCAGCGAGGGCGCACGGGCGCGCGTCACGCTCGTTGCTTCCCGCCACGTCCCGGTAGTCATCAGTCCCAATCCCCCTCATTCGGCTGCCGTACCGCCCTCTCCGTTCACGCGCCACGCCCGCGGAGACAGGCCCGTCCAACGACGGAAGGCGTGGTGGAAGGCGCTCGGCGCGGAATAGCCGAGCCGCCACGCGACCTCGGCGATAGGGGTGCCCGCTTCGAGGAGCGTGCACGCCTGCTGCCGCCGGAAGGCCTCGCGCTCGGCCTCCAGTGACGTGCCCTCGTCACGAAGGCGTCGCTGAAGCGTACGGGGGCTCATCCGCAGGCGGGCCGCCAGCTGCGTGAGCTCCGCGCCCGGCTCAGGCAACAGCTCGGGCATCAGTGCCCGGACCCGATCCACCGTGCGGGACGAGGAGGGAAGGCCCGCCAGCATCCGCTCCGCGGCCCGCTCGAGCACACCCGACAAGCCCGCGTCTCCTCCGGGCAACGGTCTCGCGAGAAGGGCGACCGGAAACACCAGCTCGTCCTGGGGCGCACGGAAGGAGACCGGCACGCCAAGCACGCGCGCATACACCGAGGCCTCCCTGGGGCGAGGCCCGCGCAACCGGAGGCGGGCCCCCGGCAGTCCTCCCACCAGCCGCCCCCCATTCACGAGGAGATCCGCGAAGACGAGCTGGGCCATCAAGCGGTGCGCGGGGCGCTCGGGCCCGTACGGGTGGTACGTCACCGACACCCGCCCGGCTCCTCGCTCCATCGCGAAGCGCTCCCCCTCGCTCCACAGGCGCTGGTACCGCAGCACGTGCTCCAGCGCCTCACCGAACGTGCGGCTGCTCACCATGAGGAAACCGAGCGCATCGAGATCCTCCGCCCGGAGGGCCTCGCCCACGTGCAACCCGAGACATCCGTCCCCCAACCGAGCCGCCGCTTCCTCCAGGAGCGTGTAGACGGAGAGCAGAGGCACTCGCGCCTCCGGCTCGGTGAGCCGCACGCGCTCGAGCCCGGAGGCCTCCAGCAGGACACGCCGGGGAAGGCCCCTGGCCTCGGCGGAGTCGAGCACGCGCAGCACCCATCCGGCCCAGGCGGTGGGGCCCGCGGGTGCCGGGGGCGGTTGGCGCGTGGGAGCACTCCTTCTGTCGCGTGGCATCACTCACGTCCGATGGGGCTTCTCTAACTTGGAGACATGGAAAGCCCTGGACGGATGATAACGGATGAGGACAAGCGGATACGGGGAATGGAGGCACGAGAGGACTTCGTGCGCGACACGTGGTACCCGATATGGGAATCGAAGCGGTTGGGCCGTCAGCCGGTGCGAGTCACCCGGCTCGGCCGCGAGCTCGTGCTGTGGCGGGACGGCCAGGGCCAACCGGTGGCCCAGGAGGCAGCCTGCCCCCACCGGGGCGCCGACCTCTCGCGGGGCCGGGTGGTGGGCGGGTGCCTGGAGTGCCCCTACCACGGCATGCGCTTCGCGGCGGATGGCGCGTGCGTGCGCGTGCCCTGCGAGGGAAAGGCGCGACCGATCCGAGCCGACCTGCGGGTGAAGGGATACGCGGTGCGGGAAAGCCTCGGGCTGGTGTGGCTGTGGTGGGGCGAGCAACGGGAGGAGCTTCCCCCGCTGCCCTGGAACCACGAGATTCCCGGGACGGGAGCGGGCACGTGCACGGCCACGTTGACCTGGAATGTCCCCTTCGCCCGGGTGATGGAGGGGAACCTGGATCTGCATCACTTTCCCTTCGCGCACCGCCGGTGGGCTCCGGGGATGGGGACCTGGTTGGACCCATACACGGCGCGCCTCGAGGGCGACGTCATCCACACCCACGGCGTCATGAGAGAGGACGACGGCAAACCCTGGGACGGCCGAAGCGGTTTCGAGGCGGAGCTCAGGGTGCTCTTTCCTCATCTGCTGCTCGCCCGCTTCGGCCGCCGCACCCAGGCCCTGGTGGCGGCCACGCCCATCGACGCGGAGAACACCTGGGTGGTCTTCCGCTACCGCAGCCAACTCCCGCTCGTGGGCGGGCTGGTGGCGTGGCTCCTCGTTCAAACGGAGCTGCGATTCATCCAACCGGAGGACTACGCGCTGCTGCGCGACAGCGAGCCGAGGCACCCCGTCCGGCAGGACTTCCACCTGGTGAGAGCCGACGCGGGTATCGCGCTCTGGTTCCGATTGTATGAGCGGCGGCTGGAGGCCCAGCGGACGCCGTCCAGTCACGCGCCAGTCATGCATGTCCCCTAGGGTGCCTGGGCTTTCAAGGTCCCGGGCATCCCCCTCCTTCAAAGGACGACAGCATGAAAAAGCGACTGCTCATGGGACTTCTTGGCTTCACACGGCTCACGGCGCTGCGACTGGCAATCCTGTAGATTCCGGTACACCCATCCATCACGAGTCGAAATGTACACGGTCCCCCCCGGCCCCCTCAGGCCCGGCAGGACCTTCACACAGCCCGACTTGTAGTCAAAAGAGACATAGAGGCCGTCCTCGATGCGGGCCTCCTGCACCGAGACGATGACATTGTCCGTGCCGACGCCATCCATCTCCAGCGAGAAGCCAGAGGGGGAACGATAGGTGCAGAGTGTCGCGCCATCACCGTACTTCTTCGGTTCGCATTTCCTGGAGCGCGAGAGCAGATCGAAGGTCATCCCATAAGAGGTTGCCGAAGCAGGCTCCAGCAGAAGCAGGGGCACGAGGAAGGCGAGGACACGGCTCTCATGGAGACCCCGACACATCGAAGACCTTCGATCTGGCATGGGCAGCCATTCTAGCTATGCGGCGAGGAAGCCGCCATCAACGGCCAGCGGCGTGCCGGTGACGAAGCCCGCGCCGTCGGAGCACAGCCAGAGCACGGAGCTGGCGATCTCCTCTTCCGTGGCCATCCGCCCCATCGGGTGCTGGGAGACGAGCCCCCGGACGATGTCGGGCATGAACGTCTCCGCCTTGCGCATGCCGTCGGTCCGGGTGGCCCCGGCGCAGAGGGCATTCACGCGGATGCCGCGCGTCGCGAACTCGAGCGCCACGGACCGCGTCATTCCGACCACCGCGTGCTTCGAGGCGACATAGGCGTGGTACTCCGCCCGTCCGGCGAGGCCGAAGATGGAGCTGATGTTGACGATGGAGCCTCCGCCCGTGGCCAGCATCGCCGGGATTTCGTGGCGCATGGCCAGCCAGACACCTCGGGCATTGACGGCCATGACGTCGTCCCAGACGTCCTGGTTCGTCTTCTCCAGCGGGGCCATGTCACCGGCGCCCGCGCTGTTGACGGCGAAGTCGAGCCGGCCGAAGTGCTTCACGGTTCCTTCCACGGCCCTCGCCACGGAGGCTTCGTCCCGCACGTCGGTGGAGAAGAAGAGGACGCGGGCGCCTTCGGCCTCCAGGGCCGCGCGGGCCTCACGTCCCGCCTCCTCGCCCCGGGCGGCGAGCGCGACGCTGGCGCCCGCCCGGGCGAAGGCTCGCGCCGAGGCGAGGCCGATTCCGGAGGTGCCTCCGATGACGAAGGCGACGCGTCCGGTGAAGTCATGGCGAATCATCGTGTCTTCCTTTCCGAGCCCAGTCCGTTGCGGATGAAGAGGATGGCCTGGCGGGCGAGGGCCCGCCGGCGCTTGAGGTTCAGTCGCTTGCGCAGGGAGTCCGAGGCGAGGACCTCGTGGAGCTCGGCGCCGAGTTCGTGGAGGATCACATCCGTCAGGCCGGGGCCGATGACGGTGGAGACGAAGCGGGTGGCGATGTCGAGGTCCGGCGCGTCGAGGGCACCATCTCGGGTCCCCTCCTCCAGGACGGCGCGAAGCTCCACGATGCCGGCCTCGCAGATGGCCTTGTAGAGGCCGCGCACCTCCACCACCGCCGTCGGCGCGGCGGCGGCCGCGGAGAGCCGGGCCAGACGCGGGTGCTCGACGAGGAACGCCATGCCGCGCTCGATGAACGTCTCGAGACGAGCCCAGAAGTCGCCCTCCGGGGGCGCCGCGCCGATGAACTCACGCTTGCGGCGCGGGGCCTCCTCGGTGAGGAGCCAGCGGTACAGGTCGAGCTTGTCCTCGAAGTACTGGTAGACGCTGCCCTTGGGGATGCTCGCGCGGCTCGCGATCTGCGAGAGCGAGGCCTCGGTGTAGCTCCGCTCGGAGAACTCGATGATGGCCTCGTTCACGAGGCGGTCCCTGCGCTCGTCCGGGAGCCGGAAGAAGGTGCTCGTAGGCATGTGACCGGCCAGTCATATGACCGGCCGGTCGCATTGGCAAGAGGCGTTTCCGGAGGAGCGCGGCCGGGGTAACACCCGGCCGCGCCGGCCTCACGGGGCGTCAGCTCACAGGCCGCTGACATCCACCTCTTCACGGATGGACAGGCGGTAGTCGTCCGATGCCCACTCGTTCTGGTAACGCACGGAGCCGGTGAGGAAGCCTTCCGCGCTCATCACGTTCTCCGTCTTGTTCTGGCTCGCCGGGCGCACGTTCCACACCTTGCCCTTGAAGCTGAAGACGCTGACGCTGGACAGCTCGAGCTTGCTGCCATCCGAGCCCAGCAGGCGGTCGCCTTCCTTCAACGCGTGGGCCTTCACCATGGTGCCATCCGCCAGGAGCATCGGGTGCGTGGAGGTGACCTCGATGCGGCGGCCGTCCGAGGACTGGAGCAGGAAGATGTCCTCCTGGGTATCGCCCGCCACGTAGGAGCGGATGGGCTGATTCCCGAAGCTCAGCGCATCCAGCCGGGCGTCCGCCGTGAGCGCGGTGACCTGGGTCAACCCGGACGCGTAGGCCTCGGGGACGGTCACGTCCCGCCCGCCGAAGTCCACATGCTGGGAGGGGGTGAAGCAGCCGGCCACGCACGTGCCCAGCTTGATCAGCCCCGTGAGGCAGGCCTGCGCCTCACTGGCGGGGACGTGGAAGGAGCACGTCGAACCGGCCGGCACGTTCGGGTACGCGTAGCAACCGTTGGTGAACACCTGGTATTCGTTGGCCTCGTTCAGGTAGGCCTCACGCGCGGCGGTGATGAGGCCGCACTTCCGGGCCCATGCGTTGCGGCCACGAGCCAGCTCGGAGGTCTCCAGCTGGTCATCCTGGAAGCAGCGGGTCTGGAGCTGGGCCAGGGCCGTGCTGGACATGGAGGTGGCGACGACGGCGAGCGCGATCAGGATATTCTTCTTCATGAATGGTCTCCCTCGGGGTTTCTCAGAGGCGGGAACGGGCGCTCACTGCACACCCACGGCGCTCCACGCGTCGCGGACGGCGTTGACGGTGTCCGCCGGGTACCGGTCCGCCGCCGCCTGGATGGTGAGGGCGCGTGCATCGGACATGTTGATGTTGGCGGTGAAGTAGTTCTGGTTGGCGAAGTAGAAGGTCTGCGCCGCGCGGTTCATGCCCACGCCGGCCACGTTGACGGCCGTCTTGCCTCGCGGGTGCGAGCCGCCGGTGACGAGCAGCTTGAAGGCGAGGTTGGGGATGCCCGAGTTCCAGTGCACGCCACCGTTGTCCGCGGTGCCGACGTAGCGCTCCGGGTAGTAGTCACGGGACGAGCCGTCCTGCGTCGGGTTGGCCATGTAGCGCAGGGCGTCGCCCGCGGTACCCGGCGTCCAGATGTCCTCGCCGATCTTCCACACGTCGGCGTCCACGGTGCCACGCGCCCAGCTCTCGCAGATGGCCGCCGCGATGTCCGACAAGCTCTCGTTGAGCGCGCCGGAGTCGTTGCGGTAGACGAGGCCGGAATCGTACTGGGTCACCGCGTGGGTGAACTCGTGCGAGACCACGTCCAGGTCGCGGCCCAGCTGGCCGGAGTTGAAGTTGTCACCGTCGCCGAAGACGATCTGCGTGCCGTTCCAGAAGGCGTTGACGTAGTTGTTGCCGTAGTGGACGGTGCTGGTGATGGTGGCGCCCGCGTCGTTGAACGAGTCACGCGCGAAGATGGTCTCGTAGCAGGCATACGTCGTGCCGATGTGGTCGTAGTTCTGGTCCACGTGGGCGTCACCGACCGCGCCGTTGCCCTCCGCGCGCCGCAGCGTGCCGGGCAGGGCCGAGCCGTTGTTGGCGGTGTGGACACGCCGGTTCTGGGCCGAGTGGAGCTGCGGGTGCACGTCCAGCACGCGGCCGCTGGCGGCATCCACATACACGATGTCCCGCGCCGGCTCGCCGTCGCGCTCGCCCGAGCGGATCTGCTCATAGGCCAGCGACAGCGTGCCCTGGGCATCCAGGAAGTACACCAACTGGGCCTCGCCCTCGGGCTTCAGCGTGGAGATGCCCTCCAGCGCAGCGACGGCCGCGGCCTCCGGCGTCATGCGCGCCAGCGTCATCGGCTCGGGCGCGCCCCGGGCCGAGCCATTCACCGCGTACACCCCACCCGACGCGTCCACGTGAAGGATGAGCTCGCCGCCCACCACGCGCACCCCGTTGCGTACCTGGTCGTAACGCACGTGGGTGATGCCGACCTCGTCCACGCGCGCGGAGCGCACGCGCAGCTCCTTGGGACTCAGGCGGAACAGGGGGGCAACGCCGTTGAGCACGGGCGCCAACGCCTGCTCGGCCTCGGCCGCCAGGCTCTTGCCACGCAACCCGGAGCGGGCCAGCGACGTCTTCACCGAGCCGAAGTTCCCGCGGATGAACGTGGGCACCCCTCCTGGTCCCTCGGTGACAACCTGGGCCGACAGGCCTGTCTTCGTCTCCCCGGCCCCCTCCAACGCACCGGCGTCGGACTCACCGCCGCACGCTGAACCCAGGGTGATGAGGCACACTCCCGCCAGACTGCGCTTCCAGTTCGTATTCAAGACATCCTCCTTCTCTGCATGTGGTTGCTACCGCTGTTGCGCTTCGGCATGAGGACAGACGTCTCCCGTTCCGGTGAGGCCGGGAGACACTGCTTGGACCGAACACAATGGACCGTCCGGGTGCCGGACGGATGTGGGAGCCCGCGTTTCCGCGGGATTAGAGGTGATGCGTCAGCCGCTGGACCTCGTCCGTCGTGGCCCCTGACTCATACAGCCCCGCCAGCAGCGCGTTGCGCAGCAGGCTCTTGAGCTTGTCACTCCCCAACTGCTTGAAGGTGCTCACCGCGCGCTGACGATCCAGCTGGGCCAGCCGGAAGAAGAGATCATACTTCTCACCGACCAGGCTCTTCTTCGCCACCTCGGACAGTGCTGGGTCGATGGGCTCCAGCGCGAGCGAAACCATGGCGTCACGCGCCGCCGCGTCCTCGGGAGCCAGGGAGTGGAGCAGGTCGATCATCGCCATGCGATCCAGCACGGCCTCGGGCTTGCCCTCCACGAACCGCGTGTCCGCCGGCAGGGCCGCGAGTGCGCTGGGATCCGCCAGTTCCTGCTGGAGCGCCGTGATGTTCTCACGCCCGCCACGGTTCAGCTCCTGGATGAGGGTCTCCTCGCGAAAGAAGACATTGAAGCGTCCCTCGCGATACGTGCGCGCGGCCGTCCGGATGGCCTCGCGGCGCGCGGCCGGAGTATCCGCGGGGGCGGGCATGGGGGGCGGCTCCGGGGCAGCCCCCCTGCCCCCGGAAGCAACCGCCTCCCGTGACGCCGCGCTGGAATCGCCCGTGGAGGCGCCCGCCGCGGTGCCCGGAGCCCTCTCCTCCCGGGCAGCCGCCCTGACCGCCGCTGGAGGGCTGGAAGGCGCCGGCCGGGGAACCTCGGCTCCGGATTGCCGGGACAGCGCATGAGGCCAGAACTGGATGACGACGGTGTACATGCCAGCCGCACCGAGCAGCAACAGGGCAATGGCTGGCGCTACCCACCGGGCCACGAGGGCCTTCCGGTGGGGAAGGTCATTGCTTCGCATGGATCATCCTCCTCGAATGGGACCCTGGCAGCAGTCCGGTTCCGGCTAGAAGAGCCACCGTTGCGGCGGCGCTTCCAGGGACTGCAAGCCATTGGACTGATTCCAACTGACGACCCGGTTCTCTGGATCCACCGCCACCGAGACGACCGGCTCCCCGAAGGGCACCGTGGCGCTGGTGGTGGCCTCGGTGGGTTGCAGCCCGAAGCTCACGGGGACGTTCACCGTCTGCGTCGGACCCTTCACCTGGATCACCACGCTCACAGGATAGATCTTTCCCGAGAAGAAGGTCTTCTGTGTCACCTCCACGCGCAGCTCGCCATTCTGCTGTGTGGTGTTCACCGTGAAGGTGGGCCAGTCCGTCTCCCCCGCCCCATACACCCAGGCATTGAAGTAGGCGTCCAGGTCCCGCCCCGAAGCCCGCTCCAGCTCTGCTTGCAGATCCGCGACGCCGCGCGTGCCAGGCGAACCCGAGAGGAATTCCTTGATGGCCTGGACGATGGTGTCCTGGCCGCCAGGCAGCAGATCCTCCAGCTGCACGAAGAAGAGCATGGAGCCGGTGCCGTACGTCTCCATCGCATAGGACAGGAAGGGGGTCGGGCGATCAGTCGGCCGTGGATGGTAGAAGGCGGTGCGCGCCAGACGATCCCAATACGCGCGTGTCCGCGCGGCGTCCGCGGGCCAGTTCCTGACCTCGTAGACATAGGTCAGGTATTCGGCGATGGCCTCCTTCCATGCGAAGTCATACGCGTCCGCGAGGGTGGTGCGATTGCCCGCCCACTGGTGGACGATCTCGTGCATGAGCGTGTGGCGCGTCATGTCCGCGTATTCCCTGGGGGGGAGATCCGGCAGATCCTCACGCAGGATGATGTTGGCGGGATGCTCCACGCCCAGCCATTGGGTGGGCGCCCCGGCGATGCGCAGCTCCTCGCCATAGGGGAGCGGCCCGAGCAGGCCCTTGATCCACCGCACGTAGCCCGCCATGACGCTCTTGGAGAGCGACGCGGCGAGCCGGCCACCCGGCACCTCGAAGAAGACCAGCTTCGTGCCATCCACGTCGAGCCATTGATTCCTGCTCCACGCGCGATTGGAGGCGACGGCGAAGGAGGAATAGGTGGGCGCTGGCGTCTGCAGCAGCTCGCAGCGCGTCTTGGTGCTGTTCACCCGGGTGCGTTTGCCCGGGCAGAGGGTGACCTCCCCATCGGCATGGGTCACCTCGAGGACATATCTGGCGAGCTGCCCCGGATCGTCATTGCACGGGCCAAACCTGTCACATTGCTCGACCCAGTTGAGGAGGTATGAGAAGGTGTTGCCAGCGTGATCCCTCGTCCGGGTGAATCCCACGGGGGAGAAGTCGTACGTCTGCTCGGGGACGGTGATGCCGCCTTCCAGCAGGACCTGGCCGGCGAAGAGCGGCTCGCCGCAAACGCGCAGGGTGCCACTGGCCGGCTGGACGCTGACGGGCTGCCCCGTGTTCCACCGGATGTCGGTGACATTGTCGGGGGCGTCCAGCGTGATGCAATCCCCCCCAGGAGGGGCCACGTCGAAGTAGAGGCTCGAGCGAGCCTCACGCGTGGTGAGGTTGAAGTCGTAGTGGTATCGCTGGATGTCCGGTGGGAGCTCGCCGGGAGCGACGTCGACATGCCCTGAATCCATGTCGATGTCACCTGGCTCATCCGGGCCCGCCTCGGTGCAGCCGGCTCCCAGCGCCCCCAGGGTCGACAGCACAACCGCGAGCCTGGTGCGACGGAAGATTCTGGTGCGACAGAATATTTTGGAAGAGAATGTTCGAAGCACCGCGCCCCCCCCTGTGGGAATTGCTTGTGTATGGTGAGACCCGCGTCCCCGCTTTCGCGGGGACGCTCAGGCCCGGCGTTGCTCAGAGCCCGCTGACGTCCGCGTCCTCACGGACCGACAGGCGGAAGTAGTCCTGGGACCACTCGTTCTGGAAGCGCACGGAGCCGGTCATCAGGCCCTCCACGTCCAGCACGTTCTCCATCTTGACCTTGCTGACGGGCTGCACGTTCCAGACCTTGCCCGTGTAGCGGAACACGCTCACCTGGCTCAATTCCACCTTCTGGCCGTCAACGCCCAGCAGCACGTCACCCGCCTTGAGCGTCCTCGCGCGCACCATGATGCCATCACCGTTGACCATCGGGTGCTCGGAGGTCACCTCGACGCGGCGGCCGTCCACGGTCTCCAGGACGAAGATGTCCTCCACGGTGTCGCCCGCGACGAAGGTGCGGATGGGTTGCTCGGAGAACTCCGGCCGAGCCAGCGTGGCGTTCTGGGTGAGCGCCGTCACCGTGCTCAGTCCGGCGAAGGGGGCTTCGGCGATGGGCCAATACTTCTCACCGAAGCGCACCTCTTCCGTGCCGGTGTAGCAACCCACCATGCACGTTCCCAGGTACGTCGGGGTGAACGACAGGCAAGGCTCGGCTTCGGAAACAGGGACGCGGAAGGTGCAGGCGGTACCCGTCGTGTGATTCGGATAGGTATGGCACCCGCTCGCGAAGATGACGTAGTCTCCGAAGGAGTTGTAGGCCGTCTCGCGCGCCGCATTGATGTAACCACATTTCCTCGCCCACGCGTTACGGCCCACGGCCTGCTCCGGATACAGGATTTGATCATCCTGGAAGCAGCGCGTCTCGACTTGCGCCCACGCCGACGACGAGATCGAAAAAGCAGCCACGACAATCAGACGCACAAACATGATTCTCATGTGAGCATCACCCCTTTTATGCCTCGAAAGGCAGTCAGGCGTTATAAGCCGGACTCACACCAAAAGTGAAGACTAAATAAACACCCTGTAAAACATTCAGGATGGGGAATTCCCTCCATCCGCGCTACCTGTTCTTCACGGACCTCTAGAGTGAGAGCGACGGACTGGCCCTCGGTACGCGAAATCGCATACGCGTAACCTCATACGCACAATCGCATATGCGACGCCGTATAGGTGAAATTCCCTACAACAGCCGCATAGCCGGGTTTCCTGGGCGCTCGGCACCCCGCCTGGACTCATCTATGAGGGAATCCCCTCCAAATCCCTTGGAGCCAGGAGTCGCGGGATGCAAAACAACACAGGGTAGTGGATGCCCGGGCTGTTGGGAGTCTGGCTCGGAGTCCTGCTGACTGTTGGCTGTGGGAGGCCCGTCGGCGTTCCAGAAGAGCCGGAGGTGCTGGACTCCGCTCTGCAAGACACGCGGGCGGGAGACCGTATCGCGGCGGGAGTCAGCCATTCGTTGGCGGTGCGCCCGGATGGCACGGTCTGGGCTGTGGGCGGCAACGGCTATGGCCAGCTGGGAGGTGGGACCACGAGCGCTCGCCGGACGCCGGTGCAGGTGCAAGGGCTGAGCGGAGTGGCGGCCGTGGATGTGGGCTCCAACCACTCGCTGGCGGTGCTCTCCGACGGTACCGTGTGGGCCTGAGGTGACAACTCCACCGGCCAGCTGGGGGATGGCACCACGAACCCCAGCTCCGAGCCCGTGCAGGTGCGCGAGCTGAGCGGGGTGGTGGCCGTGGCCGCTGGCACCCTTCACTTGTTGGCGGTGCTCTCCGACGGCACCCTGTGGGCATGGGGCTCCAACGAATACGGCCAGCGGGGAGATGGGTCCACGGCCTGGCTCTCCTCGCCGGTGCGGGTGCAGGGGCTGAGCGGAGTGGTGGCCACGGCCGCTGGCGGCGGCCATGTGTTGGCGGTGCGCTCCGACGGCACCCTGTGGTCCTGGGGATACAACCCCTACGGCCAGTTGGGCAATGGAGCGCCCGTGTACGCCACCACAGCCATCCGCTCCCTGCTGTATTGAATTGCGAGGCCCCGTGGCCACGCCTCCCTCTCCGCGGGAACATGCGGAGAGGGAACGGGCTGAATGACCGCGGACTACACCGAGATGCCCACCGGCAGGGTGGCGATGTAACCCGCCGTGGGGCTGCCCGTGACGCTCGCCATCTGGAGTGACGTCCCGTCCCGGAAGACCATGTCCGTGGCGAAGCTGACCCTGGACAGGTTGGTCTGGCTCACGCTGTACCCCGTGGTGGAATACACCGTCTTGCAGACATCCAACGGGAAGGCGATCTGCGAGGTCTTGATCTTGTAGCTGGCGGACGTGGCCTTCGCGAGGCTGGGGTAGATCTCGAAGTGCAGGTGCGGCACCCGGCCGTCATAACAACCCGGGAAGATGGTCTTGAAGGTCACCGTCCCGTCGCTGCCCGTTTCCTGCACGCCTCTCAGATAGTTCTGGTTGGGAAGGGCATACATCGAGTACTTGCCGTCACGGTCACACTGCCAGAGGTAGATGGCGTAGCCCGACAGTGGGGCGCAGCTCTGCCTGGAGTTGACCAGGGTGAGCTTGAGCGTGAGCAGGACGCCCGCCGCGGTACCGGTTGCACCGGCGATGCTGGAGCGGATGTCACTGCGCACGATGCCCGACAGCTTGAGCGCGTTGGGTCCGTTGGACCCATCACCCGGATACGGCCCCTGGGTCTCCTCGGGGATCGTCGCACAGCTCGCAAGCCCGTCCTCGGTGAGGAGGCCCTCGCCACCGATGCCCTCCTCGGCGCCGGCCCCGCAGCCCACCAGGGGCATGAGCGTGGCCCCAGCCATCAACTGCAGGATTTGTCTGCGGCCCGTCCTCTGCGCCAGGATCTTCAGATCGTGCTCGAGGCCCTTGTCGTGATCGTGATCATTTTCAATCATTGTGTCCCCCGTGGGTTGCAGCACGAGGAAGGTAGAAGGCCTTTCTTAAGCATTCCTTAAGCAGAACAGGAAATCATTACAAACACATCTTCTTCGAATATGTGGAATATCACGTAAGTCCAACCTGCAGAGGCTCGGCCCTCGACAGGAACCCTGTCGCAGTGGCAACTGCAACACGGTTTCAGCTTCCTGGTAGAATTCGACCGTGCCCGTTGCCGGGACTTTTCCCCTCGAAGCGAGCCCTGTGGCGACACAGCCGTAACAAAAAGAAAGATGCGAAATCAGCGTTGACTCGGTGTGTCGCGCAACTCCACAATAAGCGCGTCTCATACCCCCCGTCACCCGAGGTCAGAATGTCCCCAAGCTTGTTCGTGCGCCGCTGGGCCGTTGCCAGCACGATGTCGCTGCTGGTGGGTTGTGGTTCGGAGGCTCTCGAGGAGAAGCAGACGCAGGAGCCGGTCCAGGCCAGCGAGCAGGAGATTGTCGGCGGAACCAACACGACGATCGCCGCCAATCCCTGGCAGGTGTCGCTGCAGTCCAGCTCGGGCTCCCACTTCTGCGGCGGCTCGATCCTCAACGAGAACTGGATCCTCACCGCGCAGCACTGCGTGAAGTCGGGTGGGACCGTCAGCAAGCCGGGCCGGGTGGCGGCGGGCAGCACCACGCGCAGCGGGATGAGCACCTCCGGGCAGATCCGCCAGGTCGCCGAGGTCATCGTCTATCCCGGCTACCAGGATGCCAACTACGGCAAGGACGTGGCGCTGCTGCGCCTGTCCACTCCGCTGGACCTGAGCGGGTCGAACGTAAAGGCCATCGGCCTCGTCACGAAGGCCGACGCGTCCGCGGGCGTCACCAACACGGGCGTCACCGCGCGCGTCACCGGCTGGGGCACGCTCACCAGCGGCGGCAGCACGCTTCCGGACACGTTGCAGACCGTGGACGTGAAAATCATCAGCAACAGCCAGGCCCAGTCGTCCTACCCGAGTGAGAGCATCGGCGCGGACCAGCTCGGCGCGGCCGCGGCGGGCAAGGACTCGTGCCAGGGCGACAGCGGCGGTCCGCTCACGGTGCTCAAGGGCAGCACGCGCGTGCTGGCCGGCGTCGTCAGCTGGGGCTACGGCTGCGCCGACTCGCGCTACCCAGGCATGTACGCGCGCGTATCGGAGTTCGAGAGCTGGATTACCTCGAAGATCGGCGGTGGCGGCGGCGAGCCGCCGCCGTCGACGTTGCTCTCCAAGACGGGCCTCTCGGGCGCGAGCAGCAGCTGGCAGCACTTCGCCATCACCGTCCCGTCCGGCGCCACCAGCCTCACGGTGAGTCAGTCCGGCGGCACGGGTGATGCGGACCTCTACGTCCGCGCCGGCTCGCAGCCGACGACGAGCGCGTACAACTGCCGCCCGTACGAGGACGGCAACACCGAGAGCTGCTCGTTCAGCAACCCGACGGCCGGAACCTGGTACGTCTCCGTGCGCGGCTACTCGTCGTACTCGGGCGTGTCGCTGACCGCGACCATCCCGTAAGTCACGCGTCCGTTCCCTTCACGCCGGCGCCGGTCCTCGCGAGGGGCCGGCGCCGTCGTATATGCGGGGCCCGCGGCTTCCTGGCGAGCGCTCATTTCACCTCCGTGCGCCGCGTGAGATGGAAGTCCGCCAGCAGCGCCGCCAGCAGCACCAGCAAGGGCCAGCGCGCCCGGCCAGAAGGAGCGCCTCCCTCGTCGTCACCAACTCCGGCCTGAGCGGGCCTGTCCCCCCCACCGCGACCGCGCAGGTCCGACTCGCGGGCATCCAGCGGCAGCACCTCCACCACATCCACCGGCTCGCCGTCCCGCTCGAGCGTGTAACGGCCCGGCTCCGCGGGAGGTGGCAGCTCCAGGGAGCCCGCGCCGAAGAGGGAGCGCTCTCCTTCAGGGCCCTTCAGCGTGTAGCGCGCGCCCGAGCGCGTCACCACCGACAGGGGCTCGCCGAGCGAGAGCTGCCGCCGGGGGAAGCCCTCCTGTGAGCGCCGCACCTCGCGCAGCAGGTTGCCCAGCAGCACCGGCCACGCGGGCGTGCGCTGCACGTTGGAGCGCGAGAGGTCCACGTTGAGGTGCAGGCGGCCCTCGTCCTCGGAGAGGAGCACCACGTCCCCCGCCGTCATGAGGGGCCGGCCCGGGGGAGCCTCGCCGCCAGCCGCCCAGCGCACGCCGCCGAGCTGCACGTCATCCAACAGCGGGTGGCCCTTCTCCACGAAGAAGGGGCCCACGAAGGTGCGCACGGTGCCGCCCGCGCCCACCGTCACCCGCGCGTCCGAGCCCCGGGGGCCCACGAGGAGCGCCCCCTCACCGGGGCCCAGCTCCAGCCCGGGCGCCACCGAGAGGAAGCGCTCCAGCGCCGAGCGCGCCCGCGCGTCCAGTCCCTCGGCCAGCGCCACGCGCACCCGGCGCTCCGGGGCGGGCGGCAGGCGGACCTCACCGTCCTCGGGCAGCGCGTCCGTGGGCAGGGACACCTCCACATCGCCCGCGTTCTCGAAAGTGAAGCGCAGCGTGGCCGCGCCCCCCTCGGGCAGCCGCACCCGCTCGCGCCGCTCGGTGCCTTCCTTCGCGCCCGGACCGGGCCTCGCCACAGCGTGGACTTCCGTCTCCTCGGGTCCCACGCCGAAGCGCGCCACCCGCAGCGTCACCGTGGCCGTGGAGCCCTCGTCCCGACGCCACGCCGACAGCAGCGCCACGTTGTCCCGGGGCGCGCCCAGGGCCGTCCACCGCACCGCCGGGGGCACGGCCAGTCCTTCCGCGGGAGGGGCGTCGGTGAAGAAGTGCACGCGCCTGCCCGGGCCCGCCAACTCCTGGGCCCACAGCAGGGTGGGCGCCACGTCGTGGTCCGCCCCCAGGGCACGGAAGGACTCCAGCGCGGCCAGGGCGCGCGAGGGCTCCGCCTCCGGCCCCGCCAGCACGCGTGGCATCGTGCCGCTGGCCAGCAGCGTCACGCGCGAGGCCTTCTCCTCCTCCACGCGCCGGGCCGCCTCCGCCCGCACCTTCTCCAGCACGGGGCGTCCGTCCGGCCCCCGAGCGGACAGCGAGAGGCTTCCATCCACCACCAGCACCAGGTGCCGCGTCCGGGTGTCCTCGCCCAGCCGCACGTCCGCGAGGAAGAGGGCCGCGGCCACCACCGCCAGCATCTCCAGCAGCAGCGAGGCCTCGCGGGTGAAGCGCTCGAAGCGCGGGCCTGCCTCGGCGCGGGGACGGGGCGTGCGCCAGAGGAAGAGGGCGCTCACCACCACCGGCTTCTGCTTGCGCCGTAGGAAGTACGCCGCCACCAGCGGCACGAGCGCGCCCAGCGCCAGCAGTCCCCAGGGGAAGCCGAAGCTCATGCCACCCCCGCCGGGCGGAAGAGGGGCCGCAGCGGACCTCCCACCAGCGCGCGCAGGGACTGGGACGCGGGGACCACCAGGTGGGCGGCCCGGGCCCTCGCCGCCGCGGCCGAGAGGGACTTCTGGTGCTCGGCGAAGCGTCGCGTGTACGCGGCCAGCACGTCTTCCGTGAGGAGCTCCTCCAGCGCCGCGCCGCTCTCCGCGTCCACCAGCCGCGCGCCCTCGCCGCCCGTGGGCTCGAGGTCCTCCGCGTCCAGCACCTGCACCAGGAAGAGGGCCGAGGCCCCCTGCGCCAGCCGCGACACGAGTGCCGGCAGCGGGGCCTCGAAGAGGAAGTCACTCACCACCACGCGCAGGCCGCACGGGCGCAGCGGCGGCAAGCGCCCGAGGGCCGCGTACAGGTCATCCCTCGCGTCGAAGGAGACGGCGCGCAGGGCGGAGCGGCACACCTGGCCCAGCACCCGCTCCGGGCGCGAGCCACCCACCAGCAACGTGGGGCCGAGTCCCTGCCGCGCACCCACCTCCGTGGCCAGCAGCGCCAGCTCGCGCGCGCACCCGGCCTTGCGCGGCGACAACGCCATGCTGCGCGAGCCGTCCAGCAGCACCTCCAGGCGCGGGGACACCTCGTCCTGGCGTACGCGAAGGATCAGCTCGCCGGTGCGCGCCACCGCGTTCCAGTCCAGCTGCCGCAGGTCGTCTCCCGGCTGGTAGGTGCGGAAGTCGTGCAGCTCCAACGAGGCCCCGGCCGAGGCCGCGCGCACCTCGCCCGTCCTGCCCCGCTGGGGTGTGCGAGGCAGCGCCAGGACGAGGCCCGGGGCCAGCCGGGCCACCTCCGCTTCATCGAAGTCCAGGTGCGCGCTCATGAGGCGTGGGCCCGGCGCTCGCGCTCCACGAGGGCCCGGTCCGCGGCGAAGGCGGTGAGCACGGCCACCAACCACACACAGGCGAGCATCCCCGGGGTCATCTTCGGCTCGCCCAGGTCGTAATCGTAGTCGCTGAAGTTCTCCAGGCCGATGAAGGGGTTGAGCAGGTTGAAGAGCGGGTCCTCCGCGTTCTGGCCGAAGAGGACGGCCAGCAGCGGAGGCAGCGCTCCAGCCAGTCCCGCCAGCACGAAGAAGAGGACGCGCACCACCGCCGGAGAGGCGAGCCGGTCCGAGCGCGGCAGGCGCCCCACCAGCAGCGCCAGCGAGAGGAAGAGGAGCGAGTACGCCGGCGCGACGAGCACCGTGAGGAACTCGGCATCGGGGAATCTGTTCGAGCTCCCGGACAGGAAGTAGAGCGCGACGCACAGGCCCGTCCAGAAGAGCAACAGCAGGATGACGAGCCGGAAGCCGCGCACCGCCCCCGGACGCAGCAGGGACCAGGGCCGGGTGGCGGCGCGCAGGGGCCGGGCCTGGCCGTCCGCGTCCGTGGCAACGAAGACCCCCGTCAGGGACAGGAACAGACACCCGGCGCAGCTCGCCGCCTGGGCATTGTGGATGGACTGGCCCCCCGCCAGCCACCAGCCCAACAGGAGGGCACCGGAGAGCAGCACCTGGAGGGCGAACGCCAGCCGTGGGCCCCGGGAGTAGTTCTCCGTGGACAGCGACAGCCGGGCGGCGGCCGTCTCGAAGAGCAGCCACCCATAGGTGAGCATCGCCCAGAGGAAGCCGATGGTGAATTTGACGAAGTCGTCGTCGCGGGTGACGACGCGGTAGCCCTGCTCGCTGAGGAAGTAGGCCGCCACCAGCGCGTACATCAGCGACAGGCCGAGCAGGGCCAGCAGGACGAGGTGCACCAGGGCACGTCCCATGCGCGCGTCGGCGAGCGTGGCCGCGCCCACCGCCACCACGGTGAGGAAGACGAGCCAGGAGGCGCCCAGCGTGAGCACCAGGAGGATGGTCGGCAGGTCGATGCCGTTGAGGTAGTAGCTGAAGAGCAGGAAGGGCCCCACGGCGGAGGCGTAGAGCCCGGCCTGCACCAGGAAGGAGAACACCTTGCCGCGAAGAATCCGCCGGGGCCCCAGGCCGGTGAGCAGCAGGAGCACCCACGTCTCGTCCTCGCGTTCGCGGGCCAGGGAGCGGTAGGCGCTGTAGGGGATGACGAAGAAGTGCACCACGCCCAGGCAGACGAAGAAGGCGAAGAAGAAGCCCTGTCCCTGGCTGCTGAGGCTCGCGCGCAGAGAGGTGACGTAGGCCACCATCGACAGGATGAGGCAGGCCAGCAACATCAACCCGAAGCTCACCCAGAAGACGCGGGAGCGGACGCCCTGGCGGACCTCCTTCACCACGAGAGGGTTGAGCCTGTCTCCCAGCCGCTCCAACAACCCGGGCCGGGCCTCCTCGCGCGCAGCGGTGCCCGCGCTCTCCGTGACCGTCGCGCTCACGCCACCCTCCCCTTCGTCACGTGCATGAAGGCATCCTCCAGGTTGCGCTCGCGGTGGCTGAAGGCGCACACGGGCACGCCCGCCCCCACCAGTACCGCCAGCAGCCGCGCCGCCACCGCGTCCGCCTGGTTGCTGGAGGCCGTTCCCTCCTCCCGGGGCTCCAGCCGGACTCGCAACGCTTCACCCTCGCGGGCCACCTGACTCACCCCGGGTTGCTCCAACAACAGCCGCTCGGCGCGGGCCCACACCGCCTCGCCCTCCTCTCCCGGGAAGAGGCGCACCATCAACTCCACCACCGACGCTCCAGCGGCCTGGGCGAGCAGGTCCGCCACCTTGCCCGTGGCCAACAGCCGACCCTGCTCGATGATGGCGCAGGTGTCACAGATCTCGGCCAGCTCGGTGAGGATGTGGCTGGAGATGAGCACCGCCTTGCCCTGGTCCGCGAGCGCGCGCAACAGCTCGCGCAATTCGATCCGGGCACGTGGGTCCAGGCCGTCCGCCGGCTCGTCGAGGATGAGCAGCTTCGGATCGTGCAGCAGCGTGCGCCCGAGCGCCACGCGCTGCTTCATCCCCTTGGAGAGCGCACTGGTGAGCTTGTCCTGGAGCGGGAGCAACCCGGTGAACTCCATGACCGAGGCCACGCGCTTCGTCCGGGCCTGGCCCTGGAGGCCATAGGCGCGCGCGAAGAAGTCGAGGAACTCGAGCACGGTGACATCGTCGTAGGTGCCATAGCGGTCCGGCATGTAGCCAATGAGCGGCCGCGCCTTGTCCGGGGCGTCCACGAGCGAGTGCCCGTCCAGCGTCACCTGGCCCGCGGTGGGCGTGTCCAGGGTGGCGATGATGCGCATGGTGGTGCTCTTGCCGGCACCGTTGGGACCGATGAAGCCCAGGATGGTGCCCGCCTCCAGCTCGAAGGACACGTCGTCCACCGCGCGCAGGGCGCCGTAGTCGCGCCGCAGCCCCTTCACCTCCAACAGGCTCATGGTCCGTCCACCCTTCCCCTCATGAGATGAAGGCCCTCGTGCAGCTCCACCGGGAGCACCGCCGTGGGCATCAGGCCTGGACCCTCCAGCCTCGCGAGGAAGCCGCCCTCTGGCAGCGGCTTGTCGAGCTCGGCCCAGGGCACGTTGATGAAGCGGTTCTCCACGTGCTCGGAGAAGAGCGAGAGCCGCAGGGCCGTCTTCCGGGAGGCGGAATCGGGTATGGGAGTGAGCACCCCCTCCGCGCCATCGGCGAGCGCCGGCAGCGACCACACCTTGCCGTCGAGCCGCACGTACCCCTCCGCGAGCGGCGCGCCGAGCGCGTTCTGGACGCGCAGCCCCTCACCCTCGCGCCGCACGGTGAGCCGGGCCCGAGAGGGAAGCACCGCCAGCTCCCCCCACTCGCGATAGGTGCGCGAGGACAGGAAGCCGCCCGTCACCGCCATGCCATTCGTCCAGTCCGCCTCCACGACCTGCGGCTCCCAGGCCACGTCTGGCCCCAGGAGCGTGGCCAGGGCGGGCACGTGGAAGCCCTCCGGTTCCAGGTTGGCGTAGTAGCTCCCGAGGCCGACCATCACGGCCCGATCCCCATCCCTATCCAGCCAGATGAGGCTGTAGCGAGAGGCATGAAGGGAGAAGCCATCCACGAACACGGACCAGACGACGAGGGACAGGCACGTGACGAACGCCACGGAGGGCACGGCGATGAGCAGCGCCACCGGCCCCTTGCGCCGGGCGAGCGCGAGCCCCCCGGGCCCCACCGCCAGGACGAAGAGGGTGATGAGGAAGAGGAAGCGGCCCACGGGCGCCTGGACTCCAGGCAGCAGCGGCTGCGCGCCACCGGCCAGCATATAGGTGTTGCGCTGCCAGCTCGGCGCCGGCGCGGCGGGGAGGATGATGCCCTCGATGGGGGTGCCGCCGCCCGTCTCGCTCCAGGTCGGTTTGTTCGTGGCATCCGCGTCGGAGAGCAGCGCGGAGCCACACGCGTCCGCCGCGCCGCACAGCCGCACCTGGCCAAAACCATAGGGGTGCACGCCGCCCGAGGTGGTGCCAGCGAGCAGGGGCAGGCGCACGTCCACGTCTCGCGGTGGGTGGAGGAGGACCAGGAATCCGCCGGTGGAGGCATAGGCCTCGAGCGCGCTCCAGGTGTCCGCTGGGAGGGAGGTGACGTCCCCGGCCACCACCACCAGGGAGTGGCCCGCGTACAAGGCGAGCTCGCGTGGCGCGGCCTCCGGCGCGACGAATTGGACCGACAGCCGCGAGTGAGTCTTCACACGGGGGAGACGGGTGCCGGACTGGAAGGCCCGCTCCGAGCCCAACACCAGCACCGGGTCCCCCCCGGGTTCCACCGTGTAGAAGGAGAAGGCGCGCAGGGAGAGTCCCGGAGTGAGCACGCGCACGATGCCGCCGCGGGCGGCGACCGGAATGGGCAGCCAGACGGAGAGCCGCTGACGGGGGCCGACCTCCACCTGCCGCGAGGCGACTTCGCCGCGACCCCTCCCGGTGGTCTCGACGTCGACGCGCGCGACGCGAGGCGTGGAGCCCTGGTTGTGGAGCACCACCTCCAGCGGGGCATAGCCACGCGGGGGGCGCAGCACGGCGGTGCTCACGGAGACGCGCAGGTCTCCCTCCGTCGCGTTCTCCGGCTGGCTCTGCACCTCGTCGTAACCACGGACCCTCTCCTCCTCGTAGTCCTCCCCGCGCACTTCGCTGTCCGCCTCAACCTCCGCGAGCTCCGCCTCCTCCGTCGGAGCCACCTCGGCCTGGGCGGGAGCGGGAGGCGGGGGGAGCGGGGCTTCCGCCCGCACGGGGCTCGCCGCGCATAGGAGGAGCGCGAGGAGCACGGGGGTCAGGCGCTCACGCACGAGGCACCTCGGGGACGGCCTGGAGCAGGGCGCGCACCACGTCCATCGTCCCCACCTTCTCCAGCGAGGCCTCGTAGGCGAGCACCAGCCGGTGGTTGAGGACGGCGGGAGCGGCGGCCACCACCTCGTCGAAGCCCACGTTGGGCTTGCCCCGCATCAACGCGAGCGCCCGTCCGGCGGCGGCCAACGCCAGTGCCGCGCGAGGGCTGGCCCCGTAACGCACGAAGCGACGCACCGGCTCCGGCGCGCCCGGGCCGCGTGGATCACTCGCCTCCACCAGCCGTCCGATGAAGTCCGCCACCGGCACGGGCAGGTGCACCCGGTCCACCGCGGCGAAGAGGGAGGCGAGCCCCTCGGCGTCCGTGGCGGGCGGCAGCACGGGCGGGGTGCCGCGCACGCGCGTGGTGAGCAGGGTGGTGAGCGTCTTCGCGCCCACGGGCGGCACCTGGACGCGGAAGAGGAAGCGGTCGAGCTGCGCCTCGGGCAGGGGGTAGGTGCCCTCCAGCTCGATGGGGTTCTGGGTGGCGAGCACGAAGAAGGGCTCGGGCAGCGGGCGCGTCTGGCCGAGCACCGTGACGCCGCGCTCCTGCATGGCCTCCAGCAGCGCGGCCTGTGTCTTGGGGCTGGAGCGGTTGATTTCGTCCGCGAGCACCACGTTGGCGAAGAGGGGCCCCTCGCGGAAGGTGAAGTCGCGGCGGCCCTCGCCCTCGAGGACGTAGGTGCCGGTGATGTCGCCGGGCAGCAGGTCCGGGGTGAACTGGATGCGGCGGAAGGGCAGCCCGAGCAGCCGCGCGAGCGCCTTGCACAACTCCGTCTTGCCGAGACCCGGCAGGCCCTCGAGCAGCACGTGGCCTCGCGCGAGCACCGCCGCCGCCACCTGCTCCACCACCTGCGTCTGGTCGAGCAGCACCTGGTTCAGCCCCTTCTGGAGCTGAGCCACCTTCTCCGCCGCCCCCTGTACCTCGGCGGGGCTCAACAGTTCCGACACAGCCGACTCCTCTCCTAGGGTTCCCCCCCGAAATACCGCTTCACCAGCTCCCGGTTGCGGGGCAGCAGAGGCCCCGCGGAATGTCCCGCCTCCGCGTCGCCCCGGGCGCTCGTCCCCTGCCCGCCGCCGCCTCCACCGCCCTCGCGCTTCTCCGGGTCCGCGGACTTCAGGCCCCAGAGTCCCTGCGCCTCACCGCCATGGCCCTCGGGCAGCGGTTTGAAGGCGAGCCGCTCCGGATCCATCTCCGCCTTGTCGCCGAAGACGAGCGGCTGACTCTCCCCGCCACGCCCGGGCCCCGCGCCGCCCTTCCCCACCTGACGGCTCACATGGCCGCCCGGCTGTCCCGGACCCTGGCCCTGAGCGTCGCGCGAGCCGTTGCGTCCGGCGCCCTGGCCGAAGCGCTGCTCCAGCTCGCGCTGACGGCGCTCGAGCGTCTCGCGCAGCTGGGCCACCTCGTCACGGGAGCGCGGGCCACTCCGGCCGGAGCCCCCTTGCCTCGCCTGCCCGGAGCCGGTGCCGCCATCCCCCGCCCCCGCGCCACCGCTCCCGGTCCCCGACGGGTCGTCTCCATCCTGGCCCCGCTGGGATGGGGAGGTGGCGTTGTCGTGGCCCAGGGCCATCAACGCGCTCTCGAGCGCCTCGCGCTCCCGGGCGGCGGCCTCGGCTCCGGCGGCGGCATCCAGCGACTCCTCCAACTCCCGCGCGGCCTCGGACGCGGAGGCCAGCTCGGCGGCGGCCTTCGCGGCGCGGGCCTCGAGCGACTTCTCCAGGCCATCGGCGGCCTCCCAGTCGGCGGCGTCGAAGCGTCCCTCGGCCACCTCCTCGGACAACCGACGCAGCTCCTCTTCCAGGGGGGAGCCCAGCGGCTCCTCACGAGCGAGGGCCTCGGCCTTGGCCTGCACGGAGGCCACCTTCGCCGCGGCGGCCGCGTTGGCGGGGCGCACCTGGCGCGCGGGCAGCGGCAGGAGGAAGCCCACCGTGAGGAAGGCGAGCGCCGCGAGCAGCGCCCCCACCGGGCGCTTCCATTGCACCGGGGGTGGCGTCACGGCGCGGGCATATTGGTTGGCGGCGAGCTCCCACTCACCCACGGGGCGCTCCAGCCGGGTGAGCAGCAGCCCGCCGGCGCCGGCCGAGCGGTCCGCCAGCACCGCCGCATGCATCAAGGACACGCCCCGGGCGCGGGCCCGGACGAACCACCAGGCCCCCGCGGCGAGCAGCGGCACCGGGAGCACCCAGGGGGCGGCGTCCCTCGCCATCAGCCGGGTCAGTACGCATCCCGTGGCGGCGGCCCACACGGGAGCCACGCCGGCCTCGGTCCAGATGACGGCATTGAGGCGCCGCCGCACGCGCCGGACAGGCGCGAGGATGAGAGCCTGTAGACGGCGTTCGTCACTTGCGGGCATGGACGCCCCGAGTCTCGGACACTCGGACGTCTCTCCACAAGCCGAAGGCCCGCCCCTTCGAACGACGAAGGCCCCGGTCTTCATGAAGACCGGAGCCCCGTGGACCTCTCGTCCTGTCGCGGCGTCGCTCGCGCTACTGCTGGAGCGCCCCGCCCTGGCTGCCGCCCAGGTCCTGGTACGAGGCACGCACCTGGCTCCCCTTGGGAATGTCGGCGAGCGACCCCTGATGGCCGTTCACCATCACCTGCGTCTGCTCGTTGGCCTGCAGGCGGATCTGCGCCTG
The DNA here is from genome assembly GCF_016859125.1 of Archangium violaceum. Lineage (NCBI taxonomy): Bacteria > Pseudomonadati > Myxococcota > Myxococcia > Myxococcales > Archangiaceae > Archangium > Archangium violaceum. The sequence goes on from NZ_CP069338.1 coordinate 1,458,912, forward strand.
CTCCGGAGCCCCGAGCTGCTGAGCAGCAACTCATCCGGGCTCGAGCTCACCACCTGACCCGTCACCATCTGCTGCCGCTGCTGCGTCCGCTGCTCGGCCGTCTGCTGCTGGGTCCGCGCCATCTGCTCCTGCTGCTGGGCGGCCTGCTGCTGGGATTGCTGGACCTCCGCCCGGGCCTGCCGCGCCTGATGAGCTGAGACAGACGAAAGATGGAGTCAGACAGCGCGGCGCCAACCCGCGGTGCGCTCGGGTTTCGCTGCTCCGCCAGCCCGCCCGCCAGCCATGAAAAGCAAAGATTGTTTCCAGGCAGGTGGCTCAGCGTCGGCCCGCGGCCTGTCGCTCGCCTGCCCGATCGCCTGGTCCAGCAACATCCCCGAGAGCAGGCTCGGTCGCGGCATCTAACGACTCGCACTCCAAAATTGCCGCTCCATCGGAAAGACAGACCCCAGTATACACACTTTTCCCAATAGTTAGCGGGATTGACTGTACGCCCCGGCCCCACACACGATTGGCAGTCAACGGCGGCCTGAAGACAGGGGGCCGCTCCATCCGCAATACCGAGGTGAAGAGCGAATGACGCTGAAACAGGCGTTGATTTCGGGGTGCGCACTCGCGCTCCTTTCCGTCGAAGCCAGGGCGCAGGAGCAGGGCACGGCGGCGCCGCAGCCCGAGGCGGCGCCCGCCGAACAGCCAGCGGCCACGGTGATTCCCGCGCCGGCCAACACGCGCAAGATCACCGGCAAGGTGCTGGACGCGCTGACGAACGATGGGCTGCCGCTCACGCGCGTCATCATCAAGGGCACCACCAAGGGAGTGGAGACGGAGCTCGACGGCACCTTCACCCTGGACGTCCCCAAGGGCCCGGTGACGCTGCTCTTCTCCAGCCAGGACCACAAGGAGCGCGAGGTCACCGTCGGCGCCAACCGCAACGACGTGACGGTGTCGCTGGACGCGACCTTCGTGGAGGAAATGGTGGTGGTGGGCCGCGCCAGTGAGCTGGCCCGCAAGAACCTGGCCAACTCGGTGGCTTCCGTGAACACCGAGGAGCTCAACCGCGCTCCGGCCGCCACGGTGGACCAGGCGCTGCAGGGCAAGGTGGCCGGCGCCAACATCCAGAGCAACTCGGGCGCTCCGGGTGGCGGCATGCAGCTGAAGCTGCGCGGCGTCTCCACCATCAACGGCTCGTCCGCACCGCTCTACGTGGTGGACGGCGTCATCATCAGCGACGTGGCCATCGCCTCCGGCGTCTACCAGCTGACCGAGTCGGTGCGGGGCTCCAACCCCTCGGCCACCCAGGACAACCAGGTCAACCGCATCGCGGACCTCAACCCCAACGACATCGAGAGCATCGAGGTCCTCAAGGGCGCGTCCGCGGCCGCCATCTACGGCTCCAAGGCCAGCAACGGCGTGGTCATCATCACCACCAAGAAGGGCAAGGCGGGCGCCCCCAAGGTGGACGTCACCCAGCGCGTGGGCATGTACTCGCTCTCCAACACGCTCGGCTCACGCGTCTTCAGGACGCGCGAGGAGGTGGTGGAGCGCTATGGCGAGGAGGTGGCGGCCCAGTACTGGACCGGCAAGACCTTCGATCAGGAGAAGCTGCTGGCCGGCCGCAGGGATCTGTCCTACGAGACGCTCGCCAGCGTGAGCGGCACCGCCGGGGACACCCGCTACTTCGCCTCGGCCATGGTGAAGGACGACAAGGGCATCATCGAGAACACCGGCTACCAGAAGCAGTCCTTCCGCCTCAACCTGGGGCAGAAGCTGGGCAGCGACATCGAGGTGAACGCCAACGCCAACCTCGTCCACACGCTGGGCAACCGCGGCCTCACCAACAACGACAACACCAACATCACCTACTACATGGCGCTGGCGTCGACGCCCAACTTCGTCGACCTGCGCGCCCAGGACGGCATCTACCCCGCCAACCCCTTCGTCTCCAGCCGGGCCAACCCGCTGCAGACGGCCGCCCTCATGCAGAACGACGAGGACGTGTGGCGCCTGCTGGGCTCGGCCGACGCGACGTGGACCGCGTACAAGAGCGAGACGCAGAGCTTCAAGGTGCTCGCCAACCTCGGCGTGGACCGCTTCCAGCAGAAGAACAAGCTGTTCTCGCCCAGCACGCTCGCCTTCGAGCTGCCGCTGGACAACCTGCCGGGCACCTCGCTCTTCGCCACCAGCGAGGTCCTCAACCTCAACACCGGCGTGAACCTGGTGCACAACTACCGGCCCCAAAGTGGCATCGTGAACGCCACCACCTCCGCCGGCTTCCAGTACGAGCAGAGCGGCCTGGACACGCTCTACGTCAAGAGCAGCGGGCAGATCGCCGACCAGGAGAACGTGAGCTCCGGCACGCAGCTCCGGGTGCTCCAGAACCGGCAGATGCTGCGCGACCGCGGCTTCTACCTCCAGGAGGAGATGCTGATGCTCGACGAGCGCCTCACCCTCGTGGGCGCCGTGCGTGGCGAGCAGAGCAGTGCCAACGGAGACCCCAACAAGCTCTTCTTCTTCCCCAAGCTCGCCACCGCCTACCGCCTCCAGCCCTTCCACCCGGCGGTGAACGAGTTCAAGGTGCGCCTGGCGTACGGTGAGACGGGCAACCGGCCCACGTACATCCAGAAGTACACGTCCCTGGCCTCCAACAACAACATCGAGGGCCTGCCCGCCATCATCGGTACCGGCGTGGCCGGCTCCAAGGACATCCACCCCGAGCGCCAGCGTGAGTTCGAGGCCGGCGTGGACGCGATGCTCTTCAACGGCAACGCCGTGGTGGAGCTCACCGTCTACCAGCGCAACATCTCCGACCTGCTGCTGCAGCGGACCCTGCCCGGCTCCACCGGCTTCACCACCGAGTACACGAACGGCGGCGAGCTGCGCAACCGCGGCATCGAGGCGATGCTCCAGGTCACCCCGGTGCGCAACACCGACTGGGAGTGGACCTCCAACGCCACCTTCACCCTCAACCGCAGCACGGTCATCTCGCTGCCCGACGGCCCCTTCAACGTCCCCGTCTTCGGCACCAGCCTGGGCGAGTTCCGCCTCGAGGAGGGCTCCAGCGCCACGCAGATCGTCGGCGACGTGATGACGGAGAACGGCCTGGAGCTCAGGAAGATCGGAGACACGGAGCCGGACTTCCGCGTGGGCTTCTCCAACGTGGTGAAGTACAAGGACCTCAGCCTGTCCTTCCTGCTCGACTGGCAGCAGGGCAGCGACATCATCAACCTGACCCGCTTCCTCTACGACGGCAACAAGAACTCGGTGGACTACGAGCGCGGTCTCGAGCGGCAGCAAGCGTGGCTGACCGACGCCTCCGTGTACGTGGAGGACGCCACGTTCCTCAAGCTGCGTGAGGTGACGCTCAGCTACAACCTGCCCCAGCAGTGGCTGGAGAAGATTCCCGCGGCGAAGACGGCCCGCCTCAGCATCAGCGGCCGCAACCTGCTGACCTTCACCAACTACTCGGGGCTGGACCCCGAGGTGAGCAACTTCGGCAACCAGGCCATCACCCGCAACGTCGATGTGGCCCCCTTCCCGCCCAGCCGTAGCTTCTGGACGTCGCTCGACGTGGGGTTCTAGGACCATGAGGATTCGCGACATGAAGAACATGAAGAAGGTGGTCCTGGCGCTGTGCGCCACCGTGGGGCTCGGCGGCTGCGGAGACCTGACGGTTCCCGACCTGAACAACCCCAGCTTCGAGTCGTTCGAGGAGACCCCGACGCGCACGGCCGTGATCAACTCGGCCACGGGCCTGCTCATCGGGACGCGCGCGGTCATGTCCAACCAGAACGGGTACGTGGCCCTCCTGGGCGTGCTCGGGCGCGAGGGCGTCGTGCTGGACTCGGCGGATCCCCGCTACATCGGCGAGATGTTGCAGGGGCCCGGGTTGAACGGGGGGAGCCCCGCCTTCGGCGGCAACTTCTGGAACGCCCCCTACGCCAACATCCGCAACGCCAACACCCTGCTCAACGCCCTGGAGAAGGTGGACGGGGTGAGCGAAGCCGAGAAGAACGCCATCCGTGGCTTCGCGAAGACGATCCAGGCGCTGGACTTCCTGGTCATCATCACCACCCGGGACAAGGCGGGCGCGCCCATCGACGTGAACCGCCCCTTCGGCAGCGAGCTGGCCCCCATCGTGACGAAGGAGGAGGTGTACAGCCACATCGCCAGGCTGCTCGACGAGGCCAAGGCGCACCTGCAGGCCGGCGGGAACGCCTTCCCCTTCCCGCTCAGCAGCGGCTTCAGGGGATTCGACACGCCCGCCAGCTTCCTCGAGTTCAACCGCGCGCTGAAGGCGCGGGTGGACGTGTACCGCGAGGACTGGAGCGGGGCGCTGGCCGACCTGGACGAGTCGTTCCTCGATGAGGCGGCCTCGTTCGACCTGGGCGTGTACCACGCCTTCGGCACCGGCTCCGGTGACGTGAAGAACACGCTCAACGGCCCCAACATCTACGCCAACCCCAGCCTCGTGGCGGACGCGCGCAAGCAGGCGGATGACACCACACCCGACGCCCGCGTGCAGCGCAAGGTGGCCGTGACGACCAAGACGGGCGAGATGCCGGGCGCCCAGTCGGTGTTCAATCTGGCCTTCACCCAGTACAAGTCGGACACCGCGCCCATCCCCATCATCCGCAACGAGGAGCTCATCCTCCTGCGCGCCGAGGCCCGCATCCGGCTGGAGCAGTACGCGGCCGCCAATGAAGACCTCAACATCATCCGGACGCGCTCGGGCAACATTCCCCGGGTGGAAGAGGCGCTGAGTGGCGACGCCGCCATCTCCGAGCTGCTCTACCAGCGCCGCTACTCGCTGCTCTTCGAGGGCGGGCACCGGTGGATCGACATGCGCCGCTACGGAAAGCTGGAGGAGCTGCGCCAGGAGGATCCCGCGGGCATGGACTTCACCGTCCACGATCACTTCCCCATCCCGAAGTCCGAGACGGACGCGCGTCAGTAGTCCCCTCGTCGTTCCCCGGTGACGGGAGCGGGGCCATCCCGGGTTCCGCTCCCGCACTCCGGGTCGGGGTACACTGGGGCCCCCATGAGCGGCCCCATCCTCGGCATCGACTTCGGCACGACCAACACGGCGGCGGCGTTCTTCGACCGTCAGGGCAAGCTCAGGCTCGTCCCCATCTCGGAGAAGAACTTCATCCTCCCGTCCGTGGCCTGGTACCACTCCACGGACAAGGCCCTCGTCGGCCTCGCCGCGCGCCGGCAGATCATCGACGATCCGCGCCACACCCTCTTCGGCACCAAGCGCTTCCTCGGCCGGCGCTACCAGTCCGAGTTCGTCCAGCGGCACCGCGAGCGCTTCGCCTTCAACCTGATGGAGGGCCCGGATGGCTACTGCGCCGTGAAGGTGTATGGCCGGGTGGCGCCGCTCAACGAGGTGGCCTGGTTCATCATCCGGCAGGTGCTCACGCTGGCCAACCACGCCGCGGGCGAGCCCTTCACCGAGTGCGTGCTCACCGTGCCGGCCCACGCAAGCATCCGCCAGCGCGAGGCGGTGCGCCACGCGGCCGAGCGCGCCGGCCTGAAGGTGCGCGCCATCATCAACGAGCCCACCGCCGCGGCGCTCTACTACGCCAACCTGCGCAGCCCCGAGCAGACGGTGATGGTGTTCGACCTGGGCGGCGGCACCTTCGACGCCACGCTCATGTCCGTGCGCAACCGGGTGGTGAAGGTGATGGCCACCGGCGGCGACGCCTTCCTCGGCGGCGCCAACTTCGACGAGTGCATCGTCGAGCACCTGGTGGAGGAGTTCCGCCAGCAACACGGCGTGGAGCTGCGCGGCAACAAGGTCGTCATGCAGCGGCTCGTCTTCGCCGCCGAGTCGGTGAAGATTCAACTCTCCCGGGCCGAGGTGGCGGACATGCGCGTGCCCTGCATCGCGCAGGGGTCGGACGGCGGCTTCCTGGACTTCCAGTTCCGCCTCACCCGCAAGCGGCTGGAGGAGATGACCTCCCGGCTCATCGATCGCACCGTGTCCGCGTGCGACGACGTGCTGGAGCGCGCGGGCCTGAAGGCGGCCCAGGTGGATGAGCTGGTGCTGGTGGGCGGCCAGACGCGCATGCCCGCCCTGCGCGAGCGCCTCTCGCACTTCCGCCGCTTCTCCTCGGAGAAGGACGTGCACCCGGAGCTGGGCGTGGCCGTGGGCGCCGCCATCCTCGGCCGCAACCTGTCGCGGCCCGGCGGCACCGGGTTGATGGACGTGGTGCCCATGCCCCTGAGCGTCATGCTCCCCGGCGGCGCCACGCACGAGGTCATCCCCGCCAACACCCCCGTGCCCTGCCGCAAGGCCGTGTCCCTCGTGGGTCTGCCTCCGGGCACCACGCCCGTCCCCGTGCTCGTCTTCGAGTCGCTGGACACCACCAGCGTGGACCGCGAAATCCTCGGCACCCTTCAGGTGGGCCCCGAGTGGCGCACCGGCCGCGGCGGCCCTCCCCGGCTCGAGCTGCACATGGGACAGGACTTCGTGCTCGAGGCCTTCCTCGTCGCGCCCGACGGCCGCCTCTTCCCCGCTCCCATCGCGGATGCCAGGCCTCAAATGAGAGTGCCCCGGGCCGCGGCCTCCTGACGGGCCACGGCTCCGGGGCGGGGATTCAACCCGGGGTGACGGGTACCCTCACCCCGTCCCTCTCCCGAAGGGAGAGGGGGGGTCTTCGCTCACTGCACCGTGAAGATCAGGTCGTCGCGGTCATCGTACGAGCCCGTGCTGCACGTGGACGCGGAGCCGTTGTAGCGGAAGTTCGCGCGGATGGCCTGCAGGCTCCCCGTGGGCAACGTGTACGTGGCGGAGATCGTCGTCGCACCCTTGCTGCCCGGCTTGTACGAGCCGATGAGCTTCCACGACGGGTTGCTGGCGCTCGCCGAGTAGTAGAGGTCCAGCGTGTCCGCCGTGGTGGAGTAGGCCCACACCGTGGCCTCCACCTTCACCTGCTTGCCGGCGGCCAGGTTCGTCCCGTCCGTCGTGGTCACCTTGAGGCGGTCGTTCGACTCGTCCGAGTGGTAGGAGCCCGAGGTCCCATCCGTGCACGTGCCGTTGATGGTGTTGGGCTTGTTCGTCTCGGGGCCCACGCCACCGCGGCCATTGAGCAGCGTGCCCGAGTCGCAACCCGCCCCCGCGGCCGCGCACTTGGGCGCCTTCAGCGTCGCGTCATAGGTGGCGGTGTTGATGGTGCCCCCCCCACCCCCACCATCCGAGCCCCCACCCGTCGGCGGCGGGGTGTTGCCCGTCGTCGCGCCCTTGGCCACCTCGCCCAGGAAGGCCGCGGCCAGCTTCGCGAACTTCACCGAGTTGTTCGCGTTGCCGGACGTCACCGACAGGGTGTCGCTCGAGGTGTGGATGTTCGGATTGTCCGAGCTCAGCGTCCCCTCGAAGGGCATCACGGCCGGGTAGCCCGCGCTGTTCCACGAGGCGTGGTCCGAGCAGCCGTAGCCGCACGTGAAGCGGGTGTACGTCATCCCCGGCAGGTACGTGGTGATGAGGCTGGTGGTGAAGGAGGTCAGCGACTCGTTGGTGTTGTCCGTCACCATGCCGAAATCGTAGGTGGAGCCCTTGTAGTTGGTCATGTCCAGCTGCAACACGCCCACCACGTTCGCCATGCTGCTCTTGTGCTGGTTGGCGATGTCCGCCGAGCCCTTCAGGCCGATCTCCTCGGCGGCATAGGCCATGAACTTCACCGTACGCGCCGGCTTGTAGCCACTGGCCATGGCCACCCGGAAGGCCTCGGTGAGCGAGGCCACGCCCGAGGCATCGTCATCCGCGCCCGGCGCGGCGTAGGAGGAGCCGTTGGTGTTGATGGAGTCCAGGTGGCCTCCAATCACCACCACCTCGTCGGGCAACGTGGTGCCCTTGATGGTGGCGATGACGGACGGCTGCGGAGAGACGCTGCTGGGGTGCGCGTGGAACGCCACCGTGACGTCGGTCCGCCCGTTGGCGATGGTGGTCCACTGGTCCTTCAGCCACGTGGCCGCGTCGATACCCGACTGCAGGTTGTAACGGCGCGACGTCCAGTTCGTCGACAGCGAGTTGATGGTGTTGCGGATGTTGATTTCCTGCACCCCCGCCATCATCGCGTTCACCGACGGACCGTTGTTGATGTTGTAGCTGATCGCCGCCGCCAGGGCCTGCGGCGGCGCGCTGGCGCTCTCCACCTCCGCCAGGGCCTTCTCCTCCGAGTCATGGGCGACGAAGCCCGCGCACCGGTGGAGCTTGTCGTGCATCACGCCCGCGAGCTTGTCGATCTGCGACTCGCGGATGCGCAGCGCCGCCACGCCCCCCTTCTCGCGCAGCGAGGCCGACAGCGCCACGCCCTGCGCCTTGAACGAAGCACGTACCGTGGGCAGCGCGTCCGTCCCGATGGTGATCCACACGTCCTTGTCCTGCTGGGGGGCCTCCGCGAACGCGGGGGTGGAACACACGAGCCACACGGCGATCGGCCCGAACTTCCTCGTACCCATGGGATTCTCCTCGGCACTGGTGCTTCTTCGTGGGGGCTTGCCCGAACCCGATAGCTCCGGTTCGCGCGAAAGGCGGTCTTATCCACCAACACGAGAACTTATCGCCGACGAGGGAGGTTAGGAAATAACATAAATTGTAGAACTACAAACGATACCTCCTTGGAGCCCCGCCGAGCGCTGTCGCCCTCGAAGCCCACCGGGAGCATGCACCCCAGGGGCGGGGGCATTCGTGGTAGCAAGGCGGTCACGGGCCGGTCCGCGCGGAGGACTTCCCCTTCCCCGGCACCGCGACAAGGTTTCAAGGATGCAGGCAGGTGAGCCGCTCTTCGTTCATCCCGGGCTGAAGGTACGTCCGTGCGAGTGGGGTTACGGCGTCTTCACGGACCAGGCCATCCCCGAGGGCGCTGTCATCGAGGAGTGCCACTACCTCAAGGTGCCCTTCCGCTCGGTGCGCAGCTCGATCGTCACGGACTACGTGTTCAACATCGAGTGGGGCCCGCACGAAGAGGACCGGGGCGGCGAGTGGGTGGCGATCGTGATGGGCTTCGGGATGATCTACAACCACGCGCAGGAGCCCAACGTGTCGTACTACCGGGGCTACCAGCGGGGGGAGGCGCCCAAGGACGTCTTCACCTTCTACGCGCTGCGTGACATCGAGCCGGGCGAGCAGCTGTGCATCAGCTACGGCGAGAACTGGTGGAAGACGCGCGGCCAGGACATGCCCTGAGCCGGAAGCCCGCTTGCTTGTCGCTGCGTCGAGGCACGTGACATAAAACGGTGCATGCGCATCGGACGTCTCGGTCTCGTGGGTGTGGCCACGCTGGTGGCCTCGTGCGGTGGGAAGGAGTTCCGCGTCGGAGGAACGATCAGCGGGCTCTCCGGCGGTATCACCCTCCAGCTCAACGGGCAGGAAGACCTCACCCGGGAGGCGGACGGACCGTTCTCGTTCGAGACCCGTGTCGAGGATGGGGAGGACTACGCGGTGACGGTGGCCACCGCGCCTCCCGAGCAGGACTGCACCGTCGAGGGGGGAACGGGGAAGGTGGCCGGCGCGGACGTGGGCTCGGTCCAGGTGCGCTGCGCGGCGAGGACGTACTCGCTCGGCGGCACGGTGGAGGGCCTGGACGGGACGCTCGAGCTGAGCCTCGGCGGCGAGACGCTCCGGGTCACCACGAATGGCCGCTACACCTTCGCGACGAAGCTGCCCCGGGGCGGCACGTACACGGTGGGCGTGGCCTCGCAGCCCGCGAACCAGCGCTGCTCCGTGTCGAACGGGAGCGGGACGGTGGCGGGCAACGTGGAGGACCTCTCGGTCCGGTGCGTCCACTGGTACGTGCTGGACAACCATCAGGCCGCCAGCGTGGTCATCGGCCAGAAGGACTTCACCAGCGGCGTTCCGGACCAGGGAAACGCCACCGCGGGTGCGAACACCCTGAATGGGCCCTGGGGCAACCCGGTGCTCGCGGGCGGACGGCTCTACGTCTCGGACCAGAGCTCCCACCGCGTCCTCGGCTTCGACGGAGTGCCCGCGGCCCACGACGCCTCCGCGACCTTCGTGCTCGGGCAGGCGGATTTCACGGGCAGCACGCCGGGATTCGGGCAGAGCGGACTCGAGAGACCCGAGGGCCTCGCCAGTGATGGGACCCGCCTGGCCGTGGTGGACTATCTCAACAACCGCGTCCTCCTCTACCCGGCGCTCCCCACGAGCAGCGAGGCTCCGGCCACGCGGGTGCTCGGCCAACCCGGCTTCGACGAGAACGACACCGAACCCGGCCCGTGTGACGCGAGCTCGTTCCACCTCCCCGAGGGCGCGTTCATCGGCCACGGCAAGGTGCTCGTGGCCGACAGCGCCCACAACCGCGTCCTCGTGTGGAACACGATTCCCACCACGAACGGAGCCCCGGCGGACCTCGTCCTCGGACAGCGCTCGTTCGACACCTGCGCCTCCAATGACACGACGGGGGACGGCGTGAGTGACGGCGCCCCCTCCGCCTCCACCCTCTGGAACCCCATGGGCGTGTGGACGGATGGAACGCGCCTCGTCGTGGTGGATGGCGCGAACAGCCGCGTGCTCATCTGGAACCAGTTCCCCACCTCGAACGGGCAGGGCGCGGACCTCGTCCTCGGGCAGCCGGACTTCACCTCCCGCGGCACGGCCACCACCGCGTCCGGACTGAGAATCCCCTCCTACGTCGCCTCCACCGGGCTGCAGCTCTTCGTGGCCGACAGCCAGAACCACCGGGTGCTGGGGTGGAACCAGTTCCCCACCACGAACGGGGCGGAAGCGGACCTCGTCCTCGGACAGCCGGACTTCACCTCCGCGACGGAGTCCGCCCCGAGCGACCGCGGCCTCCACCAGCCGGGTGGCCTCCTCCTGGCGTGGCCTCACGTGGTGGTGCCGGACACCAACAACAACCGCCTCCTCGTCTTCACCAGCCGCTGAGCTCCATCCCGCTCTTGCCTGTCTGGCCGCTCTCCTGGCGGGAGACCTCGTTTTCCGAGGAACCAGAAACTTAGTAGGGGCACGGACTATCCGAGTTTCATTCCCGGTGTATGATTACGCACACTCGCGGGGAATAAAGGGGACGACACAGGAAGCTCCGGAATCCGGACCATCTCGTGGAGTCCTCCCGAAGCTCCCCTTCGAGCGTGAGTGCTTCGTAGGGGACGCCGCCGGACATGAAGAAGAACGAAGCAGGTTCCGTGAGCTGGACCCCCGCCGCCTCCGTGGTGGTGGACCCGGATCTGGACGAGCGCACGCAGGCCGCGGACGTGGAGTCGCTCTTCTCCTCCACTTCGCCCCCCCGAGACGAGCGCTCGCAACCCAATACCTGGGATGGCCCCTCGGGCTCGGGCATCTCCGGCTCCGGAATCTCCGGCTCCGGCATTTCGGGCTCTGGCATCACGGGCGAAGGGGAGCAGCAGGGCAACGCGCTCAGGCCCGGCACGCGCATCCAGCACTACGAGCTCATCCGCGAGCTCGGCAGTGGTGGCATGGGGACCGTCTTCCTCGCCCGTGACACCCGGCTCGGCCGGCGCGTGGCCATCAAGTTCCTGCACACCCAGGACGCGGACCTCACCAAACGATTCATCCTCGAGGCGCGGACCACCGCGCGCTGCAGCCACGAGAACATCGTCATCATCTACGAGGTGGGCGAGTCGCACGCCGGCCCGTTCATGGTGCTCGAGTTCCTCCAGGGCCAACCGCTCACGAAGGTGATGGGCAAACAGCGCCTGCCGCCCGCGCGGGCCGTGGAGCTGATGGTGCCGGTGGTGCGCGCGCTGGCGTGCGCCCACGAGCAGGGCATCGTCCACCGCGACCTCAAGCCCGAGAACATCGTCGTGACGGACTCGGGCGGCATCAAGGTGCTCGACTTCGGCATCGCCAAGGTGCTCCAGGGCGACGAGCCCAACGAAGGGCTCCTCACCCAGGCCCACGGCAAGCCCCACCTGCCCTCCGTCGAGGAGCTCGGCGAGGACATCTCCAACCTCACCCGCCGCGGCGCCATCATGGGAACGATGGCGTACATGGCCCCGGAGCAGTGGGGCATCGGCGTCCCCATCGACCACCGGGCCGACATCTGGGCCGTGGGCATCATGTTGTTCCGGATGATCGCCGGCAAGCACCCGTTGGACCCGCTGCGCGGCCCGCAGCTCATGGTCACGGCGATGATGGACGAGCCGATGCCGCGCCTGCAGAGCGTGGTACCGGACGCCCCGCCGGACCTTGCCGCCGTCATCGACCGCTGCCTGCTCAAACCCAAGGACGAGCGCTTCCCGGACGCGCAGTCGTTGCTGCGCGCCCTGGAGCCCTTCCTGCCCGGCCGCTACAGCCGCGAGCTGCGCATCGACGAGAGTCCCTACGCGGGCCTCAGCTCCTTCCAGGAAGCGGACGCGGACCGCTTCTTCGGCCGCACCCGGGAGATCGCCGCCCTGGTGAACCGCATCAGCGACCGGCCACTGCTGGCCGTCGTGGGCCCATCGGGTACGGGAAAGTCCTCGTTCGTGCGCGCGGGCCTCGTGCCCGTCCTCAAGCGCTCCGGAACGGCCTGGGAGTCGCTCGTCATCCGCCCCGGGCGCAGCCCGCTGACGGCCCTGGCGAACATCATCGCGCCGCTGATGAGCTCCTCCACCACCGTCGAGGAGGACATCCAGGAGCAGCAGAAGCTCGTCGAGCGCCTGCACGCCGAGCCCGGCTACGTGGGCAGCGTGCTGCGCAGCCGCGCCCGGCGCGAGCGGCGGAAGATATTGCTCTTCATCGACCAGTTCGAGGAGCTCTACACGCTGGTGCCGGACGCCCGGGAGCGCCTGGCCTTCACCGCGTGCCTGTCGGGCATCGCGGACGACGCCACCTCCCCCATCCGCGTCATCCTCTCCATCCGCTCGGACTTCCTGGACCGGGTGCCCGAGGACGAGCGCTTCATGGCCGAGCTGAGCCAGGGGCTCTACTTCCTCACCTCGCCCAGCCGCGAGGGCCTGCGCGACGCGCTGGTGCAGCCGGCGGAGATGGCCGGCTACCAGTTCGAGACTCCAGCGATGGTGGACAACATGCTGGAGCACCTGGACGCCACCCAGGGCGCCCTGCCGCTGCTGCAGTTCGCCGCCACGCAGCTCTGGGAGTCCCGGGACACGAAGCGCAAGCTGCTCACCGAGAGCGCCTACCAGTCGATTGGGGGCATCGCGGGCGCGCTCGCCAGCCACGCCGACAACGTGCTCGCGAGCATGTCCAACACGGAGCGCACGCTGGTGCGCGCGCTCTTCCTGCGCCTCGTCACCCCGGATCGCACGCGCGCCATCGTCTCCCTGGACGAGCTGCGCGAGCTGACGAAGGACTCGGGGGAGATGCAGCGGCTCATCGACCACCTCGTCCAGGCGCGCCTGCTCGTCGTGCAGACGGGAGGCGGCGCCACGGGCGCCACGGTGGAGATCGTGCACGAGTCGCTGCTGCACAGCTGGCCCACGCTGCGGCGCTGGCTGGACGAGGGACAGGAGGACGCGGGCTTCCTGGAGCAGCTGCGCAACGCGGCCCGGCAGTGGCAGGCCAAGAACTTCGACGACAACCTGCTGTGGCGCGGAGAGATGGTGGAGGAAGCGCAGCGCTTCCAGCGCCGCTTCCGCGGGGAGCTGCCCCGGCTCCACCAGGACTACCTCGAGGCGGTCTTCTCGCAGGCGAAGAAGGGCAAGAGGCTGAGGCGGGCGCTGCTCATCGGCGCCACGACCTTCCTGGGCCTGCTGGTCATCGCGGCGGCGGTGGCGCTGGTGGTCATCCGCAACGCGCAGCAGGAGGCCGAGCGCCAGGCGGAGGTGGCCTTGAAGGCGGAGGTCGTGGCGCGCACCGCGGAGATGGAGGCGAAGCAGCGTCTGGCCGAGGTGCAGGCCAAGGAGTTGGAGCGTCAGAAGGCGCAACAGGAGGCGGAGGCCGCCAACGCGCAGGTGGAGCTCACCAACGAGGAGCTGCTGCGCAAGAACGACGAGCTGCTGTCCGCGCTCGAGCGGGCCCAGGAAGCGCAGCTGCGTGCCAAGGGCGCCAGGAGACGCGCCGAGAGGAGCGCGAGGGAGGCACGCGAGGCCAAGGAAGAAGCCATCCGGGCGGCGGAGAGCCTCGCCACGTTGCTGCGCCGCGAGCAGGAGCGCGTCCAGCGCCTGCAGTCCCAGCTCGGCAGTCCGGTCATCGAGGTCCTGAAGTGAGAAGGATGATGAACACGTCCAAGGTCGCTCTCACCATGTCGGCGGCGCTCCTGGCGCTGTGGGCGGTGCCCGCGGAGGCCCAGCGGCCCCGCCCCCGGCAGCAGGCCGGCGCGCAGAAGTCCGCCAGGAAGCAAACCGGCTCCAAACAGCGGGGCCGCGCCCGGCCCGACTCGCCCGCCGCCGAGTCCGCCCATGCGGGCACGACCCCGGATGCCCCCGTCCTGGCGTCACAGCCCACCTCTCCACAGCAGCCGAACACCTCGCTCGAGCCGGTCGGGGAGCGGCCCTGGGCCAACGGCGTGTCCAAGCAGCAGCAGGACACCGCGATGGCGCTCTTCCAGGCGGGCAACACGCTGCTCAAGGAGTCCGTCTTCGTCCAGGCCGCCGAGAAGTACCGCCAGGCGCTCGCGGCATGGGATCACCCGGCCATCCACTACAACCTGGCGCTGGCGCTGATGAACCTCGATCAACCCATCGAGGTCCACGAGCACCTGGTGGCGGCGCTGCGCTACGGCCCGGCGCCCCTCGAGAACGAGAAGTTCGAGTACGCCCGCAACTACAAGACGCTCATGGAGCGGCAGCTCGCCCGGGTGGACATCTCCTGTGACACGCCCGGCGCCACCGTGACGATGGACGGCCAGACGCTGTTCGTGGCCCCCGGACGCTACACGGGGCTGGTACGCCCCGGCGCGCACAGCATCGTCGCCTCGAAGGAGGGCTTCCTCCCCACCGACCAGAGCCGCACGCTGCTGCCCGGTGAGACGACGACCCTCGAGCTGAAGATGTTCACCTCCGAGGACCTCATCGAGTACCGGAGGAAGTGGCCCGCGTGGATGCCCTGGCTGGTGGCCGGTGCGGGCATGGCCGTGGGCGGGGGAAGCAGCTGGCTCCACCTGCAGGCCCGCGACAACATCCGCGCCCTCGATGCCGGGGTCACGGAGTGTGGTGGCTGCTTCCTGACGCCGAGCCTCGACGCCAACCGAACCCGCGCCAACACCTACCAGACCCTGGCCATCGGTGGGTATGCCGTCGGCGGGGCCGCGCTCATCACCGGCGTGGTGCTCGTCTACCTCAATCAACCCCAGCCCCATCGCATCGATCCCACCCAGAAGAAGGTGGAGGTCGTGGGTGTCACCCCCCTGATCGGCGGCGGCACGGGCGGTCTCCTGACGACGTTCCGTTTCTGAGGTCTCCCATGAGACGTGAGCAGCCTCCTCCCATGACCGGCCGTATCGCCACGATCGCGCTGGCGCTGCTGGTCCTCCCCTTCCTCCCCTCCTGCTTCGAGCCCACGAGCGTCGAGTGCCCCTCCGGGCTCTTCTGCCCCACCGGCCAGAAGTGCGCCGCCAAACAGGACGTGTGCATCAAGACGGACTGTGGCGACGGCATCATCCAGGAGGGCGAGGCCTGCGACGACGGCAACATCGTCGACGGCGACGGCTGTAGCCGCACCTGTACGTCGACGGAGATCTGCGGCAACCAGATCGTCGACACGGCGCGGGAGGAGGTCTGCGACGACGGCAACACCCGCGGCAAGGACGGCTGCAGCGCCGACTGCAAGTCCAGCGAGCTGTGCGGCAACGGCATCGTGGACCGGGCCGTGGGCGAGGTCTGCGACGACTACAACACCCGCTCGGGTGACGGCTGCAGCGCCGACTGTCTGTCCATCGAGACGTGCGGCAACGGCTACGTGGACACCGCCAAGAACGAGAAGTGCGACGACGGCAACACCGACAGCGGTGACGGCTGCAGCGCCGACTGCCGCTCCCAGGAGAGCTGCGGCAACGGCTACGTGGACATCGCCAAGGGCGAGGTCTGCGACGACGGCAACAACGTGAACACCGATGGCTGCAGCTCCGACTGCAAGTCCAACGAGACGTGCGGCAACGGCGTCAAGGACATCTCGGTCGGCGAGTTCTGCGACGACGGCAACAACGTGAGCGGCGACGGCTGCAGCGCCGACTGCAAGTCGGGCGAGGGCTGTGGCAACGGCGTGCGCGACTCCGACGAGCAGTGCGACGACGGGGGCGAGTCGCCCAACTGCAACGCCAACTGCACGCTGCGCATCTGCGGTGACGGCATCGTCAACCACACCGCGGGGGAGCAGTGCGACGACAGGGGCGAGTCGCCCAACTGCAACGCCAACTGCACGCTGCGCCAGTGCGGCGATGGCATCGTGAACTCCAGGGCCGGGGAGCAGTGCGACAACGGTACCACCGCGGACAGCCCCAACTGCGACAACGACTGCACCATCCCCTTCTGCGGCGACAGCCACGTCAACGGCACTCTCGGCGAGGTGTGCGACACGGGCGGCAATACGCCGACGTGCAACGCCAACTGCAAACCGGCCGCCTGCGGCGACAAGTACCTCAACACGGCGGCTGGCGAGCAGTGCGACGATGGCCCGAACTCGCCCTACTGCGACAACGACTGCACGCCGCCCCTGTGTGGTGACAACACCCTCAACACGGCGGCCGGCGAGCGGTGCGACGACGGCAACACCAGCAACGACGACGACTGCCTCGGCTCGTGCCAGCCCAACATCTGCGGCGATGGCAGGGTCAACGTCTCCGGTCCGACGCGCACCGAGGCCTGCGACGACGGCAACACCACCACCGAGTCCGAGTGCGCGTACAACACCCGCACCTGCACCTACTGCAACGCGACCTGCTCCGCCGTCCTCGACCTCACGGGCCGCTACTGCGGCGACGGCTCGAGGAACGACCCGAGCGAGCGGTGCGACGACGGCAACACCACCACCGAGACCGAGTGCTCGTACGGCAACGCGAGCTGCTCGGCGTGTGACGCGGCCTGCTCGACGGTGCTCAACCTCACGGGCCGCTACTGCGGCGACGGCGCGAAGAACGACCCCAGCGAGGCGTGCGACGACGGCAACAAGGTCACCGAGACGGAGTGCAGGTACGGCGACGAGACCTGCACCCTGTGTAACGAGACCTGCTCGGCCACCCTCAACCTCACGGGCCGCTATTGCGGCGACGGCGCGAAGAACGACCCCAGCGAGGCGTGCGACGACGGCAACAAGGTCACCGAGACCAGCTGCCCCTACGGCCAGGAGAACTGCACCCGGTGCAACGCGACCTGCTCCACCGTCCTCAACCTCACCGGCCCCCACTGCGGTGATGGCATCAAGAACGACCCGAGCGAGGTCTGTGACGACGGCGACAAGATCACCAACACCGAGTGTCCCTATGGCCAGCAGACCTGCACCCTGTGCAACGCGACGTGCACGGAAACCATCGCGCTCACGGGCCGCTACTGTGGTGACGGCACGAAGGACGCGAGCGAGACCTGCGACGACGGCAATACCACCACCGAGACGTCCTGCCCCTACGGCGAGGCGAGCTGCACCCGCTGCAACGCGACCTGCTCCGCCGTCCTCAACCTCACCGGCCCCCACTGCGGGGACGGCACGAAGGACGAGAGCGAGGTCTGCGACGACGGCAACACCATCACCGAGACCTCATGCCCCTACGGCACCTTGAGCTGCACCCGGTGCGACGCGACCTGCTCGGCCCCCCTCAACCTCAACGGCCCCTACTGCGGTGACGGGCTCGTCACCAACTCCGAGGTGTGCGACGACGGCAACTCCAATACCTGCGGCACCTGCAATGCCTCGTGCACGCAGAACCAGCTCGAGAGGGCCACCGGCACCATCACCACCGTTGGGGGCACGAGCCTCAATGATGGCGACAGGTTCACCATCATCGATGGCATCAACAGCACCACGGTCACCTTCGAGTTCGACAGGTTCGGAGGTGGAGTCGGCGGGAGCAATATCGCGATCCCCTACGCGAACTCCGATTCGTCGAGCCAGATCGCCAACTACGTCGCGGAAGCCATCAATACGAAGGTGACCGTTCCCTTCGATATCTCCGCGACGGCAAGCGGAAACACCGTGACCGTCGAGCACCAATTGGAGGGCGCGTACGGCAACCGCGCCATGACCGAGAACGTCAACGGGAGCGCCTCCTTCAAGGTCAACGGGCTGTCCGGTGGCGGCGGCTACGACTGCCCGGCGGGCACCGGGTGCACGAGAGACCAGGACTGCGACCCCAGCCTGGTGTGCATGCCCGACGGCACCTGCGGAACGCCGTAGGTCCGTCGTCCATCAGTGGAGCCGCCGGCGCCAGGACGTGGCCGGCGGCCGCGTTTCCAGCGCTCGACGGCACCGGCGACTCCCCGCCCCCACCGCGAGGACACCTTCCGGCCACGAGTGGCTCCGACTTGTCCGACAGTCGGACACGTTCGCGAAGAACGCGGCCGGAAGGCCGGTGGGGCTCGCGAACGAACACAGGGCCCGGCTCGGGCACACCCGAAAAGAAGACGCCCGGGGCCTTGGGGCACCCGGGCGTCAGGACTTCAGCGCTTCAGCGCGAGGGCTTCAGTAGGTGCCCTTCATCGTCACGTTGGTGTACGCGCTGTAGCCGTACGAGCAGGCGTACCAGGTGCCGGCGCTCGGATTGCTGATGGTGCAGCTCTCCGTGTTGCCGCTCTTGTACGGACGGCAGTTGTAGCTGCTGGTGGTGGGCTGCGCGCCGAAGCGCACGTACAGGTCCGCGTCGCCCGAGGTGCCCGTCTTGCCCGTCTGGTTGAAGACCACCGACGTCTTCCCGCTCGGCACGCTCAGCGTGAAGCAGGTCCACGAGCTCTTGGCGCCCGAGTACTGGGCCGACTCCACGCCGCTGGTCAGCACGTTGCCCCCTCCGTCGGAGCCCGTGGTGTACGCGCCCTTCAGGCTCATGCTCGAGGCGGCCGAGTAGCCGTAGATCTTCACATACCAGGTACCGGCGCTCGGCGTGGCGAAGGAGCAGCTCTCCGTGTTGCCGCTCTTGTACGGACGGCAGTCGTACGAGGAGCTGGTCGGCTCGGCGCCGAACTTCACGTACATGTCGCCGTCACCCGAGCCACCGCTCAGGTCGAACTTCAGGTTGGAGGAGCCCGCGGGCACGGCCAGCGTATAGGTGCAGCTCCACGCGCCGGAGGCCACGGAGATGCCGGTCACCGCCGTGCCGTTGGTGAGCGCGACGGGCGTCGTGCAGGTCGGCGGCGGAGGCGTGGTGGCGCCCACCCCCACGGCCGTCCAGGCCGCCGTCACGCCCTCCACGGTGGCCGTGTCGTAGCCGAGCGCCGTCGCGGCCTGCTCGGTGTACGTCTTGGCCTGGGCGAACGTGGTGGACGCCGTGAAGTAGTCCGTGTTGGCCTTGTAGAAGATGCGGCCCGCCGTCTCCACGCCCAGCGTCGGCACCACCGTGGTGCTCTTGCCGCGCGGGTGCGTGCCACCCTTCGACATGAGCGCGAAGGCCAGGTTGCTGATACCCGAGCTGTAGTGCACGTCCACGCCCGAGGAGTAGTCCGGGAACCAGTCGAGCGAGTCACCGTCCTTGGCCGGGTCGTCCATGTAACGGAGCGCGTCGTTGGGCGTGGCCGGCGTCCAGATGTCCTCGCCGATCATGAAGATGTCCGGGGTCGTGGCCCAGGTGCCGGTGAAGTAGCTCTCGCACACGCCGGCGAAGATGTCGGACATGGACTCGTTGAGGCCGCCGGACTGGCCCGAGTAGATGAGGTTGGACTCGTGCTCGGTCACCGCGTGGGTGAGCTCGTGCACGGTCACGTCCAGGTCCTTGCCCAGCTCGATGGAGTTCACGCCGTCCCCATCGCCGTACACCATCTGGGTGCCGTCCCAGTAGGCGTTCACGTAGTTGCGGCTGTAGTGGACCGTACTGATGAGCGTGCCGCCCGCGTTGTCGATGGAGTCGCGGCCGAAGAGGTTCTTGTAGCAGTTGTAGGTGTCGCCGAGCTTGTCGTAGTTGGTGTCGACGTGGGCGTCGCCCGTGGCGGCCTGGCCCTCGCCGCGCTTGAGGGTTCCCGGCGTACTCGTGCCGTTGTTGGCCGAGTACACCTTGCGGTTGAGCGCCGTGTGGATCTCCGAGGCACGGCCGAGGAGGGAGCCATCGCGCGCGCTCACGAAGACGTGGTCACGCACGGGCAGCGTCGGGCCCTCGCCCGTCACCTCCACCTCGTAGGCCAGCTGGAGGCCGCCGACCTCGGGACGGTAGTAGACGAGCCGCGCGCTCCGGGCGGCGAGGCCCGTGCCCTTCGTGTTGCGCAGGGCGGCCGTGGTGGCGGCATCCCGGTCGATGCGCGCGGTGGCCGGAACGTTCTCACCGTCGCGGGCGGTGCCGTTGACGGCGTAGACGCGGCCGCTCTCGTCCACGTGCACGATGAGCTCGTGGCCCACCACCGGCAGCCCGTTCTTCATCTGGGCATAGCGGATGTGGGTGTGGCCCCGCTCGTCCACCGTGGTGCGCCAGGCCACCAGATCCGCCACATCCAGACGGAAGATGGGGGCGATGCGGGTGAGCGCGTCACCCACCCGGGCGCTCGCGTCTCCGGCCGCGAGACCCCGAAGCGACTCGCCCGCGGAGCCGAAGTCACCGCGCACGAAGAAGGGAATCACCCCGTCCGAGTGCCTGCCGAGCACCTCGGCACCGGGGATGACGCTCAAGGCGGCCTTCACGTCGGCCGAGGAAAGGGTGCCAACATCGCCGGTGCTCTCCGGCGGAGACTTGTCCGAGCCCTCCACACCGCACGCCGCCAGGGGGAGCGCGAGGAGCGCAGCCAGAATCCGATTACGTACCAAAGGGGGTACCTCCTGCTGGCCGGTGACGAAGATGTCACCGCAGCCGGGGCTTGCTTTCAGCAGGATGCATGCCGTTCAGATAAAAATGTCTTCCCCTCTGATACGCGCTTTCCTGAGTAACTAATTGGAGCACCAACGCTCCATCTTTCTCAAGAAACAAGTATCAACATTTGACAAACACCTCGCCAAGGGCGCGAAACTACGGATTGTTTGGCGTTCCCGCCATCTGTCCTGATTTCGGACACCTCCCGGGTGGTGGGTCACGGGCCACCCTGCGTCCCGTACAGAAATCCCGAGAGGAGGGGCAGGCAGGGAAGCGAGGGAGCGGCTGGCGGGTTCATTTGACTTTCAAGGCGATGCGGAAGAATGGAAGCGTCGCGTCAGCGTTACTCCGGGGCACACCCCTTCACCTCATCGCAGGTCTCCATGATGTCCTTCGTCCTCCTGGCCCAGATGGGCAATGAGCAGGTTGGCTGGCTCAGCCGCAAGCTGCTCGGCGTGACGCTCACCAGTGCCGAGTGGGTGCTCTGGGTGCTCGTCATCCTCTCCGTTCTCTCCATCGCGCTGATGCTGGAGCGGGCCGTGTACTTCGCCACGCACCGGCTGCCGAACTCCGAGGAACTGGCCCTGCGGCTGGCCCGGGGTGAGCTCGAGGCGGTGCGCACCGCCGTGGGCAACCACAAGGGAATGGAGGCCGCCGTGCTGCGCGAGGCCCTCGCCTCCGTGGACCAGGGCGCGGACACGGTGGAGCAGGTCATCGCCTCCACGGTGGCGCGCGAGCGTCCCCAGTACGAGCGCTACCTGTCGTTCCTGGGCACGCTGGGCAACAACGCGCCCTTCATCGGCCTGTTCGGCACGGTGCTCGGCATCATCAAGGCCTTCCACGACCTGGGGAACATGGGTGCCAAGGGCGCCGCCATCCAGCAGACGGTGATGGCGGGCATCTCCGAGGCGCTCGTGGCCACGGCCGTGGGCCTCGCGGTGGCCATCCCCGCGGTGGTGGCCTTCAACGTCTTCAACCGTCAGCTCAAGACGCTCACCTCGCGCACCAACGCGCTGGGTCATGCGCTGGTGGGCAGCCTGCGCGCCGAGCGTGCCGGGAGCGCTCCGCGCGCCGTGGCGTCCGGGGAGGCGCGTTAGCTCATGGCCGGCGGCGCGCAGGACAACGACGACGAGATCACGGGCATCAACGTCACCCCGCTGGTGGACGTGGTGCTGGTGCTCCTCATCATCTTCATGGTGACGGCCAACTTCATCGTCCGCGAGACGGTGGAGGTGGACCTGCCCCGCGCCGCCAATGGAGGCGAGACGGTCCAGGGGCTCGTCAACGTGGTGCTCGACAAGCAGGGCAAGCTCTTCTTCGACGGAGCGGAGGTGAGCGAGGACGAGCTGCGGCGCAAGGTGGTCGAGTCGCTGGCGAAGGACAAGGACACGCGCGCCATCATCAGCGCGGACCAGAGCCTGCCGTACGGGCGGGTGATGCGGCTCATCGACGTGGTGAAGGGCGAGGGCATCGCCAAATTCGCGCTCAACATCGAGAAGGACGTGGCGCCCGCGGCTGCACCCGCGGCGCCCTGAAGGGAGTCCCAGGGCCATGAGCCAGGCCGCGCTCGACTCCCCGCTGTCCGTCCGCCGCGACCGCTCGTCGCTGGCGGTGCTCCTCTTCCTGCTCGTGTCCCTCGCGGTGCACGGCGTGGGCTTCGTGCTGCTGTCGCGCATGGCGGAGCGTCCCTCGCCCGTGGTGCAGCGCCCCGTGGAGCTGGTGATGGTGGAGGTTCAGAAGCCGCCTCCTCCCCCGCCTCCGCCGCCCCAGGAGGAGCCCAAGCCGCCGCCACCCAAACCCAAGGCCGCGCCCAAGCCGCCTCCGGTGAAGGTGGCCCAGGCCGAGAAGCCGCCGCCCCCGCCTCCGCCGGACGCGGCGCCCCCGCCGCCCAATGACGCGCCTCCGCCCGAGCAGCCCTCCAAGCCGGTGCCGCTGGTGGTGGGCATCTCCATGTCCTCCACCACGAGCGCGGGTGGCTTCGCCGCCCCGGTGGGCAACACCGTCTATGGAAAGACGGGCGACAAGGCCGCGGATCCCAAGGACGTGAAGGCCTACTCGGCGCCCAGGTACGTGCCGGTGTACCAGGTGGACACCCAGCCCACCGTGGCCTCGGAGGTGAAGATTCCCTATCCCGACGAGGCCCGGCGCGCGGGCGTCGAGGGCACGGTGACGCTCTCCATCACCGTCGACAACGAGGGCCGCGTGGTGAAGGCCGTCGTCATCAAGGGCATCGGCTACGGCTGCGACGAGGCCGCGCGCACCGCCCTGCTGCGCTTCCGCTTCAAGCCCGCCATCAAGAATGGCGAGGCCGTGTCCACGGAGATGAAGTACTCGTACACCTTCCTCCTGGACTGAGCGCCTCGTACCTGGAGTGAGGCGTCCACACCTGGACGCCCACTCCCCCCCCACTCCCTCGCCCCTTCCGCCTCCGGTGTAGAGTCCCCGCACCTACCGCCGAGGAAGACGGATGACGCTCTCCGCCGAGGATCGTTTCAACATCGAGGTCATCAAGCTGCTGCTCCAGGTCGCATGGGTGGACCGGGAGATCACCACCGCCGAGCGCATGGTCGTCCTCGGTCTGGGCCGCAGCTGGAGCGTGCCCGAGACAGAGCTGCACGCCTTGATGGACCGCTTCAAGGCGGGCGGGACGATGCCCGAGCCGGATCTCGAGGTGCTGCGCACCCGTCCGGACGAGGTGCTGGAGGCCGCGCGCGCCATGTGCGTCTCCGACGGCAAGCTCGCCGAGGGAGAGAAGGCCATGCTCGAGCGCATCAGCGCGAAGCTGGGCGTGACGCCGCAGGACTGATCCGCGGCGGACGCGTGACTCAGGCCACCGCCGGCTTCGCGCCGGGCGCCAGGTGCACGTTGATGCTCTGCGTCCCCGTCACGCCCAGG
Source organism: Archangium violaceum (assembly GCF_016859125.1). NCBI lineage: Bacteria > Pseudomonadati > Myxococcota > Myxococcia > Myxococcales > Archangiaceae > Archangium > Archangium violaceum. The sequence continues at coordinate 1,482,656 of NZ_CP069338.1, forward strand.
TACGTCTCCACGTTGCCCTTGCCGCCCTGCTCGAAGGTGATGACCTGCGAGCGCGAGCCGATCTTCGCCTCGATGGTCAGCTTGTTGCCGTTGGCCGTGTACGTGGCCTGCGACGACCTGGAGCCATTGAGACTGATCTCCGCCTTGCCATCCTCGAGCAACTTCAGCGTGAGCGAGAGCTCGCCCTTGTAGAAGACCGTGTCGATCTTCCCCTTGAAGGCGGCCTGGGTGGCGCCCAGGTCGATGAACTCGCCGCTGCCCACGTTCACGAAGAAGATGACCTGCGCGAGGATGTTCAGCTTCGTGCCCGCCGCCGTGCCACGCCCGATGAAGTTGCGGAAATCGACCATGTTCTCCCTGTCCGATGTCGGAACCCGCGCATCGTAACAACGGCGGATGGCCCACCCACCCGGCTTTCGTGACCGCGCGGGCGGGGGACCCGAGGAATGGTCGCCTGGAGAGCGTTCGCGCTCAGGGGCGGCGGCTCTTCACGGGCGCGAGCAGCACGGGGCGCGGCCGGGTGAAGCGGACCAGCCCGAGCGTGGGCGAGCTCACGTTCGCCACATTGGCCAGCATCAGCGTCATCAGGGCCGCCTTCTCGCCGAGCGGCCGCTTCAGCAGGGGCGCCGGGAAGGCCACCTGGAGCTGCTCCTCCAACGGGCTGCCGCGGTTGGAGCGGCCCTTGAACCCGCCCTCGGTGCGCTCCAGGACGTAGAGACAGGTCCCCACGCGGCCATTACAGCCAGTTCCCCTCTCGACCCGCTCGCGGAGGCTACCGCGCGCGCAGCCGCACCTTCACCCCGTGCTTCGGGCGCAGGGTGATGGACGGCAGCAACTCCACCGCGTCGCCGGGTACCCGCTCGAAGCGGAACCGCTGGGCCAGCGTGGCCAGCACCAGCCGCGCCTCCATCATCGCGAAGCCCGAGCCGATGCACAGCCGAGGGCCTCCGCCGAACGGGAACCACGCGAAGCGTGGCAGGCGCTGCTCCAGCCCGCCCGCCCACCGCTGGGGACGGAAGGCCTCGGGCTCCTCGAAGAAGCGCGCGTCCCTGTGCACCGTCCATGGGTTCATCACCACCACCGCCCCCGCGGGGATGCGCCAACCGCCCACCTCGTCCTCCTCCAAGGCCTCGCGACTGAGGGACCAGGCGGGGGGATAGAGCCGCAGGGACTCCTTCACCACGCACTCGGTGAAGGGCAGCGCGGGCAGGTCCTCCACCGTGGGCTCCCGCCCTCCCAGGACCGAGTCCAGCTCCCGGTGCAGCGCGGCCTCGGCCTCCGGGTTCCGGGCCAGCAGGTGGAAGCAGAAGGCCAGGGTGATGGACGTGGTCTCGTGGCCCGCGAGCGCCAGCGTCAGCACCTCGTCGCGGATCTGCTGGTCGCTCATCCGGCCCCCCTCCTCGTCCTGGACGTGGAGCAGCAGCGACAACAGGTCTCCCGCGTCACCGCCCGCCTCGCGCCGCCGCTGGATGAGGTGGGAGACGAACACGTTCAGCCGCTCCACCGCCTCCCGGTAGCCCAGGTTCTCCGGCGTGGGCAGCCAATCCGGGAACACCACGGACTGCAGCCGGGCGAAGTGCTCCATCACCCGGGCGAGCGCCGGGCCCACGGCCCCCGCCTCTCCCTCCGCCTCCAGGTCGAACAAGCTCTTGATGACGATGCCGAGCGTGAGCCGCATCATGTCCGCGTAGACGTCGTGGACCTCGCCGTCCCGCCAGGACGCGAGCTGGCGCCGGGCATGCCCGACCATCACCTGCCCGTAGGCCGCGAGGCGCTGGCGATGGAAGGCGGGCTGCATGAGCCGACGCTGGCGCAGCCAGGAGTCGCCCTCGTTGGTGAGCAGTCCCTTGCCCAGCAGGCGGCCTCCCAGAATCCGTTGCTGGAGCTTGTCCTTGACGTAGTGCCGGTGACGGGTGACGAGGACGTGCTCGATGTGCTCCGGATGCTGGAGCACATACGTGGGCCCACTCAGGAAGTTGACGTACACCACGTCCCCGTACCCGCGAGCGCATCGCTCGATGAAGGCGAGCGGCTCCTTCGCGTAGTCGAGCACGGACCCGAGCACGGGCAGGGGACGGGGACCGGGGGGAAGCTGGGCGCGCGAGGTGCTCATGCACCCAGCTTGGGGGCCGCGCCGGCCAGGGGCAAGGCTAGCGGAGGAACTCCTCGATGGCCGCCGTGACGCCTTCCTCCTCCTCGATGTGAGGCAGGTGCCCGGAGCGCTCGAAGAGGCGCACCTGGGCCTGGGCGATGCGCTGGCGGAACTCCTCCGCGTACACCACCGGCACGATGCGATCGCTCTGACCCCAGACGATGAGCGTGGGGGCCTTGATGCGGTGCATCCGGCGCTTGAGTCCCTTGTCCGGGATGGGCCAGGTGAACTTGCCGGTGCAGGCGAGGCTCCAGGTGGCCTGGACGATGGCCTCCTTCATCTGCTCCGGGTCCGCGGGGAAGGCGGAGAACTGCCGCGCCTTCTCGCCACGAGGATCGTGGAAGCTCGCCTGGAACACCTGCTCGGGGGAGACGATCATCCAGTTGAGCAGGGGAGCGTCATCGCGCCACAGGCCCACGGGGCTGACGAGCACGAGCTTGCCCACCCGATCCGGCCGGGTGGCGGCGATCTCCGCGGCCACCATGCCACCGAAGGAGTGGCCCATGACGAAGGGCCGCTCCAGGCCCAGCGCGTCGAACAGCTCGTCGTAGAAGAGGACGAGCTCCCAGAGGGAGTCGATGGCGTGGATGGCATTGGGCAGGCCCGCCGAGGTGCCGGGGTGCTCCGGCGCGTACACCGTGTAGCGATCGGCGAGGCGGCTCAGCCAGCCGTCCCACTTCGGGCCGGAGGCGCCGTGGAAGTAGACCAGGGGCGGGCCCTTGCCCGCGACCTTCACACGCGTCTCCACCTGACCGCGCCAGAGCGTCAGGGCGACATCCTTGGGCATCATCGCGACACCTCCTTCTGCCCCGCGTTGCGCTTGCCACGCAGCTTCTCCGGCCACCAGTGGTTCTCCCACTGGTCATCCCAGAGGTCGCGCACGTGGGGGAGCACCTCCCGGGCGAAGAGATCGATGTTCTTGAGCGTCAGCTCATGCGGCATGGAGCCGATCTGCAGGAGCACCATGAGATTGCCCACGCGCAGGCTCTTGGCGGCCTCCTCCAGCTGCTGCCTCACGGACGCCGGGCTTCCGCCGATGACGAACTGGTTGTCGACGAAGTCCTTGAACTTCCAGTCCTTCCACGGCTTCTGCGTGATGGCCCCCTGGGAGCGCACGGCGCGCACCAGCGACGGGTGGTCCATGTAGCCCGGCGCGGCGTACCAGTGGGGCGGGAAGTGGAGGCACTTGTCGTAGAAGTAGCGCAGGTGCTTCTCGTAGTCCTCCGCGGCCTGGGCATCCGTCTCGGAGACGACGACCAGCTGGAGGAAGCCGGCGCGGTACGGGTTGGGCTCCAACCCGTTGCGGTCGACGAACTCCCAGAACCCATCCATCACCGACCTGGCGAACTGGTGCCCGAAGTAGCTGAGGTACGAGTAGCTGTAGTTGTTGCGGGCCACGAACTCCCACGTGCTCAGGCTGCCCGCTCCCGGCACCCAGATGGGCGGGGGCTGCTGGATGGGCCGCGGCCAGAGGTTCACCAGGGGCAGCTGCGTGTACTTGCCATTCCAGGCGAAGCTCTCGCGCGAGGACCAGGCCTTGCGCAGCAGCTCATGCGCCTCCCGGAACATCTCGCGCTGCTCGATGGGCGTAATCCCGTAACAGAGGTTGGAGTCCGCCGAGCTGCCCAGCGGCAGGCCCGCCACCAGGCGGCCCCCACTGATGCAATCCAACATCGCGTACTCCTCCGCGACGCGGATGGGGGGGCTCGAGTTCACCATCGTCGCCCCGAGCACGACGATCGCCACCTCCAGGTCCCGGGTGGCGCGGGCCAGCGCGCTCGCCATCAGGTTGGGGCTGGCCATGAAGCCATAGGCGGCCTGGTGATGCTCGTTCACGCAGATGCCGTCGAGGCCCGCCTTCGCGGCGTGGATCAGCTCATCGAGCGTCTCGTTGTACGTGCGCCCGGCCTGCTCCGGGTTCGCCACCTCGAAGAAGGGCGGATCCACCACCGAGGACTGGTAGCGCTTCTCGAAATCCGCGGGCAGGTCCCTGTAGGGACACAGGTGGAACATCGAGACCTTCACGGGCCAATCTCCTTGGTCAGAGCGGTGCCTCCAGGAAGGGTTCGCTGGTGGCGCTGGAAGACTTCCATGTCACTGTTATCAGGTCAACACTTGCCAGAGGAAGGGGAAGAACACCTTTTCCGACATGATGCCCGTACGCACGCTGGGCAAACAGGCGCTCGGAGGCCCGTGCTTGTAGCCCTGTAGCCCAGTGCACATCTCGGAGTCGTTGACGGGCTACATGGGGGACGGCGGGTCCGAGACCCGATCGTTCCCCATCCGGGGGAGCGACGAGCGATGCGAACGGCAATCGTGGGCGCGGGGCTGCTGCTGGGAGTGGCCGGCTGCGCCGGAGTCGGAGTGCAGAGGACGGTACCCACCGAACAACTGGTGGACTCACAGGTCAGCATCCGTCAGGCGGAGGCGGCCGGAGCCGAGTCCATCCCGGACGCGGCGCAGCACCTGCAGTGGGCCCGGGAGCAGACGAACGAGGCGCGCAGGTTGCTCGAGAGCAACCGGCGGGACGAGGCCGCGCTCTTCCTGAAGCGCGCCGAGGCGGACGCGGAGCTGGCCCTGGCCCTGGCGCGCGAGGCCCCGGCCCGTGCCGAGGCCGATCGATTGCTCCAGCAGGTGCAGCAGCTCCAACAGGACACGGTGCAGTAGCCACCACACATGAGGCGCGTCGCGGACGCGATGCCGGAGGAGAAGGTCATGCGGGGATGGAAGCGTCTGACTTGGGGGCTGCTCGGTGCCGCCACGCTGGTGGGCTGCGCGAGCACCCCGCCGCGCGAGCTCTTGGATGCGCGCTATGCCTTTCAACGGGCCTCCTCGGGTCCCGCGGCCCAGTACAGCCCGGACGCGCTCGCCGAGGCGCGCGAGGCTCTCCATGAAGCCAACCGCGCCTACGAGCGGGAGCGGGACTCGGAGCGCACGCGCACGCTGGCGTACGTGGCGCTGCGCAAGTCGCAGATCGCCGAGTCACGTGCCCGGACCCTCGTCGCCGAGCAGGAGCGCCAACAGGCGGAGCAACAGCTCGCCATGAGTCAGGCCTCCGAGAGCCTCCGCACGCGGCAGGAGCTCGACAGGGCGCGCGCCGAGCTCGCCGAGGCCCAACGTCTGCGCGAGGAGGCGGAGCAGCGACAGGCCGAGCTCGCGCGACAGCAACAGGAGGCGGCGCGGCAGCAGGCCGAGCAGCAGCGGCTGGAGCAGGCGCGGCGCGAGGAGCAGGAGCGTCAGGCCCGGCTCGACGAGGCCCAGGCGCGGATGGATCAGCTCAATGCCCAGCTCGAGCAGGAGCGCCAGGCACGGCTCGAGGCCGAGCAGCGCGCCGCCCGGGCGGAGGCCGAGGCTCGTGCCCAGGCCCAGGTGGCGGAAGACCTGCGCTCCATCCGGCAGGTCCAGGTGAAGGAGGAGCAACGGGGACTGGTGCTCACGCTCTCCGGAAGCGTGCTCTTCCGCTCGGGCAGCGTGGACCTGTTGCCCACGGCCCGGCGGAGGCTGGATGAGGTCGCCGAGGCGCTGAAGAAGACCCAGAACCCGCTCGTCATCGAGGGCCACACCGACAGCCAGGGGACCGAGGAGCTCAACGAGGAGCTCTCCTACCAGCGCGCCGAGTCCGTGAGGGACTACCTCGTCGAACGGGGCCTGGACAGCTCGCGCATCCGCATCGACGGACGGGGCGAGTCCCAACCCGTCGCCTCCAACAGGACCGCCGAGGGCCGCGCGAACAACCGCCGGGTGGAGATCGTCATCGAGCGCGGTGTGGGCGGCGCCGGCCAGCAGGAGCCCCAGCAGTCCCAGCCCCGTGAATGAAAAAGGCCCCGCTGCCTCCCGGAGGCAACGGGGCCCGACGGCCGAGCCGCCTGCGCGTTACGGCCGGGCAGGAGCGGCCGTGAGCTGCGCCGGATCGCTGGGGACCTGGATCTCCCCGGCGATGACCTTCGCGCGCAGTTCCTCGACCTTCTCGAGGAGCTCGGCCTTGTTCGGGATCTCCACGCGCACGGGGGCGTAGGTGACGCCGCCCTCCTTCAGGCCCAGCACCACGTCCCCCCCCTGCAGCTTGCCCGCGGCCAGGTCACGCACGGCCTCGTAGACACCCAGGTCCACGCGCTTGAGCATCGAGGTCAGCACGGCCTCCGGAGCCAGGTGCGACTGATCCGAGTCCACGCCGATGACGAACACGTTCTTGTCGGCGGCGCGCGCCTCCTTCACCGCCTGGATGACGCCCAGGCCGTCCGAGCCGGCCGCGTGGTAGACGACATCCGCGCCCTTGTTCACCAGGTCCTGGCCCACCTGCTTGCCAGCGGCCACGTTGTCGAAGCTGCCCGTGTAGTTCACCAGCACGGTGGCCTTGGGGTTGGTGGCGGCCACGCCCGCGCGGAAGCCCGCCTCGAACTTCTTGATGAGGGGCACCTCCATGCCGCCCACGAAGCCCACCTTGTCGCCCTGGGTGACCAGGCCGGCCAGCGCGCCCACCAGGAAGCTGCCCTGCTCCTCGCGGAACGTCACCGTGCGCACGTTGGGCAGGGTGTAGGGCTTGTTGTCGGCGGAGACGATCGGGCTGTCGATGAGCAGGAACTTCGCGTCCGGGTTGCGCCTGGCCACCGTCTCCACGGCGTTCTCGAGCATGAAGCCCACGCCCACGGCCAGGGCCACGTTCTGGTCCACCAGCAGCTGCAGGTTGGGCTCGTAGTCCTCGGGCACCTTGCTCTGCAGCACCACGGGGGTGATGCCCACCGGGGCGATGTCGCGCGAGGCCAAGTCCTGCTGGAGCGTCGCCTTCAGCTCCTCCGGGGAGGCATCCTTGTAGCTGCCGCCCTCCATCTTCTTGCCCGCGCCCCACAGCTCCAGGCCGCGCAGCGCCGAGTCGTTGAAGGAGTGGTCACCCCGTCCACCCACGTCCGTCACCAAGCCCACCTTCAGGCTCTTTTCCTTCGGGGCGGCCGGAGCGGCGGCACCCTCCGAGGGCTTCGCGGCGGTGGCCTCCGGCTTCGTCTCCTCCTGCTTCTTGCAGGCGGACACGAGCACCAGGGCGGACAACAGGGACAGTCGCAGGAAGGGACGAGGAGTGGGCATGGCGCGCCTGTAGCAGAGGCACGCCCTCCCCATCAAGTCAGGCCCCGGTCAGGCCAGGAGCGCCGCGCCGATCAGGCCGCTGTCGTCACCCAGCTCGGCGTCGGTGATGAGCAGCCCCTCGCGAGCGGTCGTGGAGGCGTACGCCTGTACGCCCTCTATCACGCGCCGCCGGATACCCGGGCAGTGCGACAGCACCCCACCTCCCAGGATGAGCCGCGCCGGGTTGAGCACCGTCACCTGGTTGGCCACGGCGATGGCCAGCATGAGGCTCGCCCGCTCGTACACCTCACGCGCCTCGGCGTCGCCCGCCTCCACCGCCTGCTCCAGCGTCACCGGCGTCACCCGGGCGGGGTCCCCGCCCGTCAGCTCCATCAGCACGTGCGAGCGTCCGGTGGCCAGCAGCTCGCGCGTCTGCGCGATGAGGTTGTGGCCGCCCACATAGGCCTCCAGGCAGCCCAGTTCGCCGCAGCCGCACCGGCGCCCATTGGGCACCACCTTGGTGTGGCCCAGCTCGCCGGCCACTCCGCCCGAGCCTTGCACCAGCCGGCCACCGGCGATGATGGCGCTGCCCACGCCCGAGCCCACGAACACGGTGTACATGTCCTGGCTGCCGCGTCCCGCACCGGCGTTGAGCTCGCCCCAGGCGGCGGCGGCCAGGTCGTTCACCACCTTGACCTCGTAACCGAGCCGCGTCTGCAGCAACGCCCCCAGCGGCACGTTGCGCCAGCCGAGGTTGGGCGCCACCGCCAACACGCCCGATTCGCCGTGGATCTGCCCGGCCGCGCCCACGCCGCAGAACTTCACGGGCGTGCCAGCCGACTCCACCGCCGCCTTGGCCGCGTGGGCGATGGACTCCACCACCGCGGAGGGGCTGCGCTCGCCGAGCGCCATCTTGGCGGACGCGACGATCTTCCCCTGCTCATCCACCACCGCCGCGCGAGCGAACGTGCCTCCGAGATCGATTCCGAGCGTGGGCATCCGTATCCTCCAATCAGCGGGGGCCCCCTGCGAGGCCCCCCTCTCTACCTCAGGCCCCGACCTCGCGCTGCATCTTCTCCACCGTTCCCTCGATGAGCTGGCGGATCTCCTCCAGCCGCTCGGGGGTACGGGCCTCGAAGCGCAGCACCAGGATGGGCTGGGTGTTGGAGGCCCGGATGAGGCCCCACCCGTCCGGGAAGGTCACCCGCACTCCGTCCACGTCCACCAGCGCGTGGCCCGCCTGACGCAGCCACTCGGTGGCGCGCTTGACGATCTCGAACTTCTTCTCCTCCACCGTGTCCACGCGCAGCTCGGGCGAGGCGAACGTCTTGGGCACGTCCGCGAGCAGCTCCGACAGCTTCGCCTTCTCGTGGGTGAGGATCTCCAGCAGGCGCGCCGAGGAATAGATGGCGTCGTCGAAGCCGAAGTAGCGGTTCTTGAAGAAGATGTGGCCGCTCATCTCGCCGGCCAGCTCCGCGTGCTCCTCCTTCATCTTCGCCTTGATGAGCGAGTGGCCCGCCTTCCACATCACCGGCTTGCCGCCCTGCTTGGCGATGTCGTCGTAGAGCGTGTAGGAGCACTTCACCTCGCCCACGATGGCCGCGCCCGGGCTCTCCTTCAGCACGTAGCGGCTGAAGAGGATCATGATCTGATCGCCCCAGAGGATGTTGCCCTGGTCGTCCACCACGCCGATGCGGTCGCTGTCGCCGTCATAGGCGATGCCCACCTCGGCCTTCTCGCGCTTCACCGCCGCGATGAGGTCCTGCATGTTCTCCACCACCGTCGGATCCGGGTGGTGGTTGGGGAAGGTGGCGTCCATGTCGCAGAAGAGCGGGACGACCTCGAAGCCCATGCTCTGGAAGAGCGGCACCGCCACCGCGCCGCCGGTGCCGTTGCCCGCGTCGATGACGATCTTCATCCCCTTGCGGCCCACCTTCACCGTCTGACGGACGAAGTGGTAGTACGGCGTGTGGATGTCGTAGGGCGTCACCGTGCCCGGCAGCGGGGACTGCTCGAAGTCGCGCGCCTCGATGAGCTTGCGCAGCGCCTGGATTTCAGGGCCGTGGAAGGTCGTCTTGCCGGCGCCAATCTTGAAGCCGTTGTACTCGGGCGGGTTGTGGCTGCCGGTGATCATCGCCAGGCCATCCACCGGCAGGGTGTTGGCGGCGAAGTAGGTCAGCGGCGTGGGCACCACGCCCACGTCGAGCACGTTCAGTCCGGTGGAGGTCAGGCCACGGCAGAGGGCGTCGCGGAAGCGCGTGGAGGACTCGCGGCAATCACGGCCCACCACGATGGAGCGTCCACCCTTGCGCCGCACCATGGTGCCAAGCCCCTTGCCCAGTAGCTCCACCACCTCGACGGTGAGGTCCTTGTCCACCAGGCCACGGATGTCGTACTCGCGGAAGATATGCGCGTTCATGAGGCTATTTCCTGAAGCCCTCGAAAGAAGGGGGGCTGGGTCGAGGGCCGCGCACTGTACACAAGCGCGGACCCGGGGGGTATCCAAGTGGAGTCTGGCCGAACGCTGGCCCTCCCGAGCCCTTGGAGCCCGAACGAAGGGGTGTCCCCCTGCCCGGCTGCCCGAAAGGGTGTAAGTGGGTGTGAACCCTGTGAAATCCCAAGGAAATCCTAGCGCGTGAGATTTCGGGATTCCTGCTCGCGGTCGAAATCCACGAGTGCCTGGACGATGGCCTCCCGGGAGTCGGTGAGCAGCAGGTAGCGCGCGTAGTCCTGGCCCCGGGCGAGGTGCTCGAGCAACGGGTAGACGGGCCGCGTCCGCGTCCAGAACTCCTGGCCCAGGAAGATCATGGGGCTGACCACGCCCACGGTGTTGTAGTGGTTCTGGCAGGCGTCCTGGAAGACCTCCTGGATGGTGCCGGCGCTGCCCGGGGAGTAGATGACGCCGCCCTTCGCGATGGTGAGCAGGCCGTCCTCGCGGACGCTGTTGGCGAAGTACTTGGCGATATGGGTGGCGAAGGGGTTGGGCGGCTCGTGGCCGTAGTGCCAGGTGGGGATGCCCAGGCTCTCGCAGAAGGGGCGGTCCTCGTCACGCAGGGGCCAGGCCGCGCGAACCTCGAAGGCACGAGAGAGCCACTCCTTGTCCTTGTAGCTCGGCGCCCGGGCGAGGAGCGCGAGGGCCTCGGACAGCTCCGCCTCGCTCCGGCCCGCGAACCAGGCGCCCAGGTGCGTGGCCTCCATGGCGCCCGGTCCGCCACCGCTCACCAGGAAGAAGCCGAGGCGCGCCAGCTCGCGGGCCAGCTCCGCCACCGCGCGGTAGTCGGGCTGCCCCCGGAGCATGGAGTGGCCCCCCATGATGGCCACCACCCGCCGCGGCCGGCCCTGGCTGTGCTGGGCGAGCACATCCTCCATGGCGTCGGTGACGGCATGGTCGTGGAGCCGCTGCGCCAGCGTCTCCAACAGGGAGGGCGGATTGGCGCCGCCCCGCGAGTTCCAGTGGGCGTAGATGCGGGCGTCGGGCGTGTCCGCGTAGCTCTCGGGGCGCGCGGAGTCGAAGCCGGCGTAGAGCTCCTCCGGCGAGTAGAGGCTCCCCCGGTAGGGCGAGTAGGGCAGCCCCGAGAAGGGCGGGAAGACCATGGCTCCGTGCGCGAGCACGGCCAACAGCGCATCCTTCTCGAGCTGGCAGCCCAGGAAGATGGTGCCGGAGAGGTCGGCGCCCAGCAGCACGCGCGTCTGCGCCGTCAGGTCCAGGCCCTGGAGGATGACGTTGGCGAGGCTCCTGCCGCTCGCCAGGTGCTGCTCGAATGCCGCGAGAGTCTCAATCTCGACCAAACGGACCTCCGGAAGCGCGATGGGCCGCCGAAGGTATCAAGTCAGCGCTCCCACAGGGGAGCCAACTCCAGGGCGAGTGATTCGAAGGGCTCGGCGTGGACGGTGACGTTCCCCAGGTGCGCCCCCAGCCGAGACCAGCGCCCGTCCTCCAATCGGTACACCTCCAGCATCCGCGGACCCGGGTCCACGAGCCACAGGTGCCTCACCCCACGCGATCCAGCGCCTCCGTGGAGGGCGACAACACCTCGCAGACCCAGTCAGGGGCGAGCGTCAGTGCGGTGACATCGGGCAGCTCGGGCATGCGCTCACGCCGCCACCCGGCGAGGTCTGGAACCAGCGCTTCGCCGCCCAGGTGTAGCTCGGGCTCGAAGAGGAGCACCCAACCTCCAGGGCCCTCCCCTACCGGGTTCCGATCGAACGGACCCAGTGCCCTGCCCAACCGGAAGGCGGCCCGGGCGTGCACCGTCCTGGGACGCGGGCTCACGTACAGCTCGCCTCCGACGAGCTCCCCGACGAAGTGGGGCGGGACGCGCTCCAGGTCTTCGTACGTGGCTTCGCGCCGTGACGGCTTGTCGCTCATGCCTCCAGGATGCAGTCCCGCCCCTGTCGTCGCAACCCGCTCACGGCCCGGGTTGGGTGCCAAAGGACTCGGCGCCGCGAGGCTGACGCCCGTAGGCCTCACCCGGCTTCAGCGGTGCCAGCCACAGCAAGTCCATCGCCGTCTTCCCGTCCGCCGCGAAGAGGGACACCTCGGGGCGCCGCGGGTCGAACGTCGCGCCCAGCGACCACGGACCGGTGACGCCCTGGCTGAAGGTAACGACCTCCCCGGGCTGCACTGTCAGATCGGGCAGCGTCCACTGCTTGGGCACCCGAGTGAAGCCCGACAGGTGGAGGCCTCCCAGGGACACGGGCGTGGAGCCCCGGTTGTAGAGCTGCACCCAGAAGGCGCCGGAGGCCTCACGGCCCACCCGGTCGATGACGAGCGCCCCGCTCCCGGGCGACTCGATGTCATGCAGGTGTTGGAGCAACCACGCTCGGCGCTCGCGCACGAAGCGATGGAGGAACTCGGCGCTGAGCTCGGCGTGCGCGGGGCTGACGTACGGGTCCACCGTCCTGCCGTCCGCGCCGGGCAGGATGTACGGAGCCAGCAGCGCGTGCATGGCATCGACTCGCGCACCGATGTTCTCCTCGGTGAACCACGTGTCGAGCAACAGGCGCAGCCGGGCCACGTACCGGGCGCGCAATCCCGGATCATCGTAGAGCCGCGTGGAGAGCGTGCTCCAGAGGGGCTTCATGTCCTCCATGCCCGGGAAGGTGGCGCGGAACTCGGCGAGCTCGTACACGTGCGGATCGTAGGCGGTGAAGCTGAAGAGCGGATGGTCCGGCTTCACGCCCTGGATGACGGCGTTGGTGCGGTTGTAGAGGGACAGTGCGTTGTTCAGGTCCCACGGCACGTACGTCCACTTCCCCGTGCCAGGGTCGTGGACCAGGTAGCTGCGCGAGTCCCCCTGGAGGTCATTGTTGATGAACGTCTCCATGGCCAGCCAGGTGAGGTAGTCCTCCAGCTCCAGCCGTTTCTCGAGGAAGGAGGCGAAGCGGTGCGGTGGCGTGCGGTTGACGCCCTCGAGGAAGCTCCACAGCCCGTCCCACGGCTGCTTCTCGTTCGTCTTCTTGTCCCAGGGCTCCATGTACGGCTCCTGGGGCGGCTCGCGCAGCTCGCAGTCGTGCATGCCGCAGCGGTAGAGGTCCCCTTCCTCGTCGAAGCCATGGGCCTCCAGGAAGTCCTTGTTGACGGACTCCAGCTCGGTGAAGACGCCCTCGTACTTCGTGATGACGGAGCCATCGGCCTGCACGAGGTGGAGCTTCACGTGGACGTAGCGGGCTCGCGGCACGCGCAGGCCCATGCTCGCGGCCAGGTCGTACCAGAGCTTCTCGGTGAGGTAGCCCGCGTCCTTCCACGCCGCGAGCAGCTCGATGTTCTTCTTCCCCTCGAAGCGGTCCTCCTTGTCGAAGCGCACGTCCCACGACTTCTTCACGATGCGCGCGTCCGTCTTCGTGGAGCGTCCGCGGAATTTCAGCTCCGTCTCGTACGTGCGGCCCGCGTGGGTGAACCGGCCCATCACCTGGAACTTCTTCGAGGGAGGATCCTGGAGGTGATCGTAGAGGGCCTGATAGTCCTGCTGCGTCAGCGTCAACTCGTACGTGGGAATGGACGTCTGCAGCCGCGGCCACTCCGGCTTCGCGGGCGAGGGCCGCGCGCCCGGAGACGTCCCGGCGTCCGGAGGCGTCCCGGCATCCGGAGAGGTCCCCGCATCCGGGGGCGTGCCGGCATCCGGGGGCGTGCCGGCATCCGGTGCTCCGGCGTCCGGAGACCCCGCGTCCGGGGATACCCCCGAGTCATCCGGGGGCGTCCCGACGTCGACGATGTTCGTGGGGTCCCTGTGTGCGTCGGGCGGTTCGCTCCGGCCGCCACAGGCCCCCAGCACGACGAGAAGTCCGGTGAGAAGTGCGGTTCTCATGCATCCCACCCTGGAGCAAGTGATGCGCCAGGGTCGGAGAGATGTTCCCGGGATGATGAGAGGCAACCCGCGGGAGCATGTGGAGAACCCGGCTTCCCAGGACGGGTGGAACGAGGCCCCGGGGAAGCACTCAATGTGGCGCGGAGGGGAAGGTCGAAGCCTCGGCCGGGCGGGTCGTTTCCGTGCGCATCCGCTCGGTCAGCAGGTAGTAGTAGCGGTGCAGCAGGAGGTTGAGCGGATCCACGCGGAGCGCCTCGGTGTAGCGCGCCAACGCGGCGTCGAGCACGTTCTGGGCCTCCAGGACGATGCCCTCGTCGAAGAGGGCACGCGCGCGGGCCTCCGCGTTCGGCCGGGTGGTGAGGAAGACCTGACGCAGCCGCTCCACCGCCGTCACCGGCACCCCGGCGGCAATGCAGCGGGCCACCCCCTGGAAGTTGCCCCGGGAGGCATCGAAGCGCGCGCGGGCCAGCGGCTCACCAAGCGTCCGTCTGGCGACCTCCAGCTTCCCCCGGAGCGCCTCGAGCGCCTGGCGCTGCTCGGTGGGAAGGGGCCGATGCCAGAAGGGCTCCAGCCGACGCTCGGCCTGGACCACGCGCCGCATCACCTCCGCGAAGTCCGCATGCGGGTGGATGGCCAACAGGGTGTATGGATCCTGGCTGCACGCGGCGGCGCGCGACAGGAGCCGGGCAAGCTCCGGATCCGGCGTCGGCTCCGTGGGAGGCGGCGCCAGCGCCTGGGCAACCATGCGGCGCACGTCCTCGGAGGACTCGGAGAAGCGGAGGATGTAACCCTGGCGACCGCCCCAGGTGCGAGCCTCCTCCGCGGGCAGCAGGCGCACCACGTCGCACGAGCACTCGAGCGCCCATCCATTGTGGGTGAGCTCCGCCCGCATGCGGGTGCCGAGCCGTGGCAGCTGCCCGTCCGCGGCGATGCGCATGCCCTCCTCGCTCAGGTCGTTCACGAGCACCGGTCGCAGCCCCAGGCCTTGAGGCTCCTCGAGCCTCACGCGGAAGGCCGGGGGCGCGATGCAGCCGAAGGCGGGCCGCCGCATGGCCTCGTGCAGCGCGGCGCGGAAGGCCCGGGCGCTGGCGAAGCGGTCATCGGGACGCAGGGACATGGCCTGCATCAGCACCGCGGAGAGCGCCCGCGGCACGCGCTCCTCGATGACGTGGGGCGGCAGCGGCCGGGTGGGCTTGTGCACGAGGAGCATCTCGCCCATGCGCCCGCCTCCGCCGAAGGGCAGCCGCCCCGTGAGGAGCCGGTAGCCCAGCACCGCGAGCGCGTACAGGTCCGTGCGCCCATCCGGCTCGGCGCGCACCCACAGCTCGGGCGCGAGGTAGGCCGGACTGCCCACCACCATGCCGGCGGCGAGCTCCTCCTCGGAGAACCCCGCGGCCAGCGTGGCCGCCATGCCGAAGTCGAGGAGCTTCACGCGCCGCTCGCCGTCCCGGTCCGTGGTGAGGACGAGGTTCTCCGGCTTGATGTCGCGATGGATGACGCCCCAGGCGTGCGCGGCCTCGAGTCCCTCCAGCACCTGAGACAGCAGGAACACGGCCTCCGCGGGAGGCAGCGGCAGCGGCAGGCCCGACAGGGCGGTGCCATTGACGTACTCCATGAGGAGACAATGGTGGCCGCTGGGCGCCTGGCGCATGTCGAGCACCCGGGCCACGCTCGGGTGGACGAGGTGCTGGGCGGAGCGGGCCTCCGAGTAGAAGCGGTCGAGCACGGCCGGATTGTCGGCCATGTGCGGGTGGAGCACCTTCACGGCGAAGTGCGCGCCGCTCGACGAGTGCTCGGCGAGGTACACCGTCCCGAGCGCCCCGGCGCCCAGTTTGCGCACGAGGACGAGCGGCCCGTAGCCCATGCCGGACAGCGCCTCGCTGTCACATGGAGCACCTTCGGACCGGGTGCATGGAACGTTCGTTGGATGTTCGGTGAAGCAGTGGTTGCAACCCATCGCCGCCCCCCAGCGCGCCTGCCTGCAAGGCGGCGCACCAGTGAAGCTTTGCAACCTCCATGCACCCTTGCTTCGTCGAGGATCCAACGGGGCAAGGGGCAGAAGTGCCGTGGGCGGCTCGTGGAAAGATGGGGTTGGCCTGTAATTCCTGCAGACGCCTCCCTGAAAAAAAGGGAGGAATACTGTTCTTCCTCACCCCGCCACGGGCGTCGGGACCGGGCGGGAACGCGTCGTGTCAGGCCTGAACTGGCTGGAGGAACCGTAGCCCCGGCAACACACCCGGAGCTCAGTGGAAGACGGCGGAGAGGGAGTCGAGAACCGGACGGCGGGTGGGCGGAGTCTGGTGCGCGTGGTCGTAGAAGCACTCGGGCCCGAGGTGCTCGATGAGCGCACGCTCCCGCTCATCGCCCCTCGGGGTGCCCGCCTCGGTGGGCGCTTCGTAGGGCTGGACGAGCACGAGTCCCTCTCCGAGCGGCCTACGACAATCCTCGGGCAGCGAGGCGAGACGCTCGCCGAACATGCGCACGAACGGAGGGCCGAAGAAGTTGCGCCAGAAGAGGCCGGGGAGACCCTCGCTGTAGTTCCGCACGGTGAAGGTCTCGATCGAGCCGATGCCATCGTCGCTGGGAACCAGCCGTCGGGTCTTGCGCTCGGCGTCCTCGTCCAGAGCGGCCACGGCCAGAGGAGAGCTCACGAGGCGCATGACTTCAGCCACCTGCTCGGCATGAGCCGCACGCCAGGTGGGATTGGACGCCCGCCTCGCGGAGGAATACCAGACAATGCGTCCGTTATACCGATAGGGCGGAGAATCAATGCGAGCGGGAGAGATGCTGATGAAATCGCTGTCTGTCCGGGCCGCGATGCAGAGGGACCGATGCTCCTCGTATGTCGCGAGGAGCGCACCATGGTCGATGCGGTCGGGATCGAGCTGTTCGTCGAAGGAGGGCGTGCCTCCGTATCTCTCCGGCACGAACCAGCGATGCTTGACGAGAACGAGCCGGAGAATCTCCTGGACCACCGTGCTCGAAGGGCGGCCTGGCGGAAGCTCGATATCGGTCGTGAGATAGCGCAGGCGAGCCATGGGCGATTCTCAGGGTGAATACCGCACGTGAGCCATACCGTCACGCTCCAGGCCCATCAATGCATTGCGTAGCGGCTGGGTCATGTATGTCTTCCCCTCGGGGTGCTTCGCGGAACGAATCCACAGCTCGATATGGCCTCCATGGTTCCGCACGTACTCGATCATGGCCTTGAGGTTGCCTGTGTAGGCCAGTTCCTGGCGTGCCTTCGCTTCCACGAAACGGTAGGGCTGGCCCCACACCAGCTCACTCGGGTTGCCACGCACCGAGTCCGGGATGAAGCCCTGCGCATGACTGCCCGGCGGAGGCATCATCAACGCGGTGTTCTTCTCGAAACCACCTGCCTCGAGCATGCCGTCCTCGAAGACATTTCCCGCCTTTTTGTTGGCGAGGATGGAGCGGTAGCGCCGCTCCCACTCCGGGTCCACCGCGGAGGAGAAACTCCGGTACTTGTGAGGATGGCGGAACTGGTAGTCCACCCAGCGCTGGGCCATGTGCTCGGCACTTCCAGGCACCAGACGCGTGCCGTCAGGGAGCGTGCGCATCCCCAGCACGGGCAGCGCCTGCCCGGGATTCAGGGCATTGGCGGCCAGGCGCAGGGGCTGTTCCAGCGTCCCAGCCACCCGCTCGAGGAAGGCCAGCTCCGCCTCCGTCAGCGAGCCGCCCCTGTCCGCGGCTCGCTGGAGGACGCGTTCAATCTCCTTCACATCCTCGGGGCTCAAGTGGGAGGCAACGCGGGAGAGCACCCGCACCTCGTCCAGGCTCCTGCCAGTGACGAGCGCTACCCGCTGTAGCGCGGCCTCGCCGCCCTTCTTCAGCAGCTTGCCGTTGGCGAACGGCAACACCACGCCAAGGACATGGATGAACCGCTCGGGATGGCTGAGCCGATGGCCGGTGAAGCTGTAACCGGAGACGGCCGCCTCCAGGTCCGTCACCTCACTGATGAGCGGTGTGAGGCCGAGGGTCAGCTCCAGCAACAGCTCCTCCGGGGAGTACGTGTCCTCGGGGGGTGGCGTGTAGTCGAGATGGGGCGGGGCCTTCTTGCCCAGCTCGATGGCGGTGGCGAGGGCGGAGCGGCTGGCCAGCAGGTAGAGCGCGACCTCCGGGGGACTCCGACGCAGGAAGTCCGGGTCGTCCGTATGGGCGTAGGCCCAGGCGAGCGTGGCGCGCACGAGCGCATCGAGGGACTTCTCTCGCAGCGGGTGCTCGGTGAGGCGGTGGCCGGGAGCGATGCGCCGCAGGTGCGCGGCGTGCGTCTCCATCAGACGCATGCCCCACTGCAGGTACTCCTCCAGCTTCGCCTCCACCGCCGACCAGCGCGCGGCCTCCTCCGGACTCATGGAGCCACGGGAGGTGGTTCGCGGTGATGACGGAGGCTCCGAGCGCCTCCAATCCGCGCGCTCCGGACCGGAGGAGAGGGCCCATGCCCGGGTGCGCGAGGCCCTACCGGACTCCGGCCCCGCGCAGGCCATCACCAGGAGCAGCAGGGCGCTGCCGATGATCCACCCCGGTGCGCCCCGTCCCACACGCATGACCACGGCCTACAGGAACTTCTCGCGCTTGCGGGCCTTGAGGGCCTCCACCACCTTGCGCACGTCCTGGCTCTTGTCCTTGGGCACCACCAGCACCGCGTCGCCCGAGTCCACCACCACCATGTCGGTGAGGCCCACCACGGACAGCGGGCGCTTGTCGGCGATCACCACGCAGCCCTTGCAGTCCACCACCACCGCCTCGGGACCGGAGACCACGTTGCCATGCTCGTCCGCGGGACGCACCTCGGGGATGGCGGCGAAGGAGCCCACGTCCGACCAGCCGAAGTCACCCGGCAGCACCGCGATGTTGGTGGCCTTCTCCATCACACCGTAGTCGATGGAAATGGAGGGCAGCTTCGGGAACACCTTCTTGAGCACCGCCGCGAAGGTGCGCTTGCCGGCCGCCTTGCGCAGCGCGTCCAGCCCCTTCTTCATCTCCGGCATATGCTTGTCGAAGGCCTCCAGGATGGCGTCCGCCCGGAAGACGAAGATGCCCGCGTTCCACAGGTACTCGCCCGACTCCACGTAGCGCCGGGCCGTCTCCACGTCCGGCTTCTCGCGGAAGGCCTTCACCTGACGACTCCCGCCCTCCAGCGCGCCGCCCACCTGGATGTAGCCGTAGCCCGTCTCCGGGCGGTTCGGTTTGATGCCCAGCGTGACGAGGTGCCCCTTGGCGGCCACCTGCGCGGCCTCGGCGATGGTCTTCTTGAAGCCGGCCACATCCGCCACGTGGTGGTCCGAGGGCAGGACGACCAGGATGCCCTCGGGGTCCTTCGCGGCCACCTGCACCGCCGCCAGGGCGATGGCCGGCGCGGTGTTGCGCGCCACCGGCTCCACCAGGAGGTTCTTCTTCGGCAGACCCTTCACCAGCTTCGCCGCCTGCTTCGCGTGCAGGGGACCGCAGACGATGAGGGTGTCCTTCACCGAGGCCAGTCCCTTGAGGCGGGAGGCGGTGTCGGTGATGAGCGGGTTCTTCGAGGCCAGGGGGAGGAACTGCTTGGGCCGCGCCTTGCGCGACAGCGGCCAGAAACGGGTGCCGGAACCACCGGCCATGATGACGGGATGGATGTTCATGGGGCGCGCACCATAGCGCCTCGCCTGCCGACCGCCAGGGGCACGCCTGCTCGGTTGCCCAACGAACACCGGCAGGAGTTTTGACCGCGCCGCGAAAAGCCAGTCTCATGCCGGTGCGTTGGAGTCAAAGCACACATCGGTCTTGGTGACGCTCGCCCTCACGCTGGCGCTCGCTGTGGGGTTGTCCCTCGTCCCACAGCTGCCGGAGGCGTGGCGGCCCATTCCCAGCCTCGCCAAGGGGCCGGTGATGCCGCAGCTCGTCGCGCTCGTCACCACCTCCAGCGCCGCCTCCAAGCGCAAGGCCGTGGGCGTCGAGCCCGATACCGACACGAACGCGCCCGAGGTGCCCATCCTCCCCGAGGAGGATGAGCCCGAGGAGGATGCAACCGAGGTGGCCGAGGCCGAGGGCTCCGACGCCGGAACTCCCGAGCCCGCGCCCGAGGTCGCCGAGTCCGACCCCCTGGGTCTGGCGGGCCTGGGCCCCACCCAGCGCGCCAAGGCCCTGCGCATGGAGGCCCTGCGCGAGAAGATGGGTGCCCAGCACGTGGACCTCGAGCCCGGCTGCCGGCGCATGGGCGCCTCCGGGTGCGAGGAGAGCGGGCTCGCCCCCTTCTTCGACGCGCTGCGCGCCCTGCACGAGGGCCGCCGAACCCAGCCCGTGCGCGTGGAGCACCTGGGCGACTCGCTGATCGCCTCGGACCACATCACCGACGTGGCGCGCGTGCGGCTGCAGGATCGCCACGGCTCGGGCGGCAAGGGCTTCCTCTACATCGATCGTCCCACCCGCTCCGGCCGCGGCGTGCGCGCCGGCCAGGCCTCCCCGGGCTGGGTGTTCACCCGCATCATCGATCGCGCCCCGCCGAAGGACCGGCTGCCCTTCACGGGCGTGGCCTTCGCCGCGGGCAACGCGGGCCCCCAGGACGTGCGCTTCGCCATCGGGGACGCGCGCACGGCGGAGATCTTCTTCCTCGCCCAGCCGGGCGGCGGCTCCGTGCAGGTGCTCGTGGACGGCAAGCCACTGCAGCGCGTGCAGACGCGCTGGACGCCCGCGGAGGTGGCCTACGCGCCGGTGAAGCTGCCGGCCGACGCGAAGACGCTGACACTGAAGACACGGGGCAAGGTGGAGCTGCACGGCGTCTCGCTGGAGAACGGCAACCCCGGCGTGGTGTACGACACCATCGGCCTGCCGGGGGCCTACGCGGGCGTCTTCCTGCGCACGCACCAGCCCTTCTTCCGCGCGCAGATGCGCCAGCGCAAGCCGTCGCTGGTGGTGCTCATGTTCGGCGGCAACGAGGCCTTCCGCCTCTCGCGCGACTGGACGAAGCCGGAGGAGATCAAGAAGGAGGCGCAGGCGCTCGTGGAGCTGGTGCGCGAGTCCGTGCCGGACGCCGCGTGCCTCGTCTGGTCGCCCATCGACGCGGCCGTACGCACCATGGGTGGCGAGCTGGTGCCGCGCCGGGGCTCGCGACTGGTGGCGGACATCTTCCGCGACGTGGCGAAGGAAGGCGGCTGCGCCTACTGGGACGCGCTCAACGCCATGGGCGGCGAGGGCTCCGCCATCCGCTGGCTGTCGGCCGGCATGCTCAACGAGGACCTCATCCACCCGCGCGCGAAGGGCTCGGACCTGCTGGGCCACCTCTTCGACCTGGCCATCCAGCGCGCCTATGCCGCGAGCCGCCCTCCCCCCCTGGTGGCCCACGACCCTACCGGCCTCCAGAACGCCGAGAAGACCCTCACCGCCACCTTCAAGCGGATGAGCTCGCTGGAGAAGGGCGAGGAGGCCCGGCTGGGCATCCTCCAGCTCGGGGCCTCGCACACGGCCTCGCACTACTTCACCGACGTGGTGCGCAACGCGCTGACGAAGCGCTTCGGGGACGCCGGGCGCGGCTTCATCGCCGCGGGCAAGGCGTCGGATCGGCTGAAGCCCGCGGGCGTCTCGCGCGAGCTGACGGGCGAGTGGACCATCGAGGACGCGCTGCAGGCCACCACGCCGGGGCAGGCCTGGGGCCTCAGTGGCATCCGCGCGGTGGGTGCCCCCGGCGCCGCGTTGCGCATCCGCTTCTGCGAGGGCTGCGACGCCGCCCCCACGCCTCCCGCGCGGCTCTCCCTCTATTGGCTGGATGGGCCCGGTGCCGGGCAGATGGAGGTGAAGGTGGACGGCAACGCCATGCCTCCCGAGCCGCCTCCCCCCGAGCCCTTCACCACGCCCACGGTCCGCATCCGCTCCTTCCCCGTCACCGGCACCGCCCACGAGGTGGAGGTGCTCAACAAGGGCGGCGGGACCCTCACCGTGCTGGGCGCGGCGTTGGACCTGGAGCAGCGCGGCGTCACCTACGACGCGGCGGGCCTGCCGGGCTCCACCGCCTCCACCCTGGCCAGCGAGGATCCTCAGGCGCTCGCCGCGCAGCTCTCCTCGCGCAAGCCGCAGCTGCTCGTCTTCTGGTACGGCACCAACGAGAGCGGCCAGGCGGACCTGGACGCGGAGAAGCTGCGCTCCGAGTACGGTGAGCTCATCGCCCGCCTCAAGAAGGACGCGGGCGGCGCCGAGTGCCTCCTGATGGGCACCACCGATCGGATGCAGCAGGGCCCGGACGGCACGTGGACGGAGGCCCCCGCGCTCGCCAGGGTGCTGACGGTGCTGCCCGAGGTGGCACGCGCGCAGGGCTGCGCGTACTGGTCCGCTCGGGCGGCCATGGGTGGGGACCACGCCATGCCGCGCTGGCAGCGGGATGGACTGGGCCACACCGACGGCACCCACCTGACGCCCGAGGGCTACGAGAAGCTCGCGGGCATGTTCCTCACCGATCTGCTCGCGGCCTACGAAGCCTTCAAGGCCCAGCCGCCGGCGCTCGCCTCGGAAGTCCAAGGACGCTGACGTGTACTTCCACAGCCTCCAGTTCGTCTTCTTCCTCACCGTCACCTTCGCCCTCTACTGGTCGGTGCACCGCCACAAGTGGGCGCGGCTGGGCGTGTTGATGGTGGCGAGCGTCATCTTCTATTCGATGTGGACGCCGTGGCCTCTGCTGCTCTTCATCGGGGCCACGGGCATCAACCACCTGTGCATCAAGGGCTTCCGGCGCTCGGAGTCACAAGGTGTGCGCAAGGCCCTGTTGACGGTGTCCATCGTCAGCACGCTCGGCGTGCTGGTCGTCTTCAAGTACGCGGACCTGTTCCGCGAGACGGCGGTGGCGCTGCTCGGCCCGCTGGGCGTCCACGTGCGCACCGAGCGCTTCGGCCTGCTGCTGCCGGTGGGCCTGTCCTTCTTCACCTTCCAGGCCATCAGCTACGTGGTGGACAGCTACCGGGGGGAAATCCAGAAGGAGCACACGTACTTCGAGCACCTGCTCTACCTGCTCTTCTTCCCGCACCTGGTGGCGGGCCCCATCGTGCGCGCCTCGCACCTCATCGAGCGCTTCGACGACACGCCCTCGCTGACGGCTCAGGAGGGGGGCCAGGGCCTGTACCGCATCGCCGTGGGACTGGCGAAGAAGCTCATCATCGCGGACGTGCTGGGCAGTGGCCTGGTGGACCCCGTCTTCGCCTCGCCGGACGCCTACACCTCCGCCGAGTGCTTCATCGCGGCGGTGGCCTACAGCTTCGAGCTCTACTTCGACTTCTCGGCGTACTCGGACATCGCCATCGGCACGGCGGCGCTCTTCGGCTTCAAGTTCGAGGAGAACTTCAACCGCCCCTACCTGGCGACGAACCTCTTCGACTTCTGGGGCCGCTGGCACATCAGCCTGTCCCACTGGCTGCGCGACTACCTCTACCGGCCGCTGGGCGGCAACCGCGTCTCCAAGCCCCGGGCGCTCCTCAACCTGATGATCACCATGGGGTTGGGCGGCCTGTGGCACGGGGCGGACTGGCGCTTCGCCATCTGGGGCCTGGCGCACGGAGCGATGGAGTGCGTCATCCGCGTGTGGTGGTGGGTGACGGGCAAGCCGCCGAAGGAAGGCCCCGTGGCCCGGGTGCGCGCGGGGTTCGGCTGGGCGGCCACGTTCCTCGTGGTGGTGCTCACGCGCATCGTCTTCCGCGCGCCGAACCTGGGGCGCGCCGGGGAGATGTACGCGCGGCTCTTCGAGGGCAGCATGGGCCTGGCCAACGTGAGCACCCTCGTCTGGTCGGTGCTGGCGGTGGCGGCGGTGAGCCACGTCACCCCGCTGAGCCTCTTCCACAAGGCGGGCGACCTGTTCGTGAAGATGCCGGTGCCCGTGCGAGCGGTGGTGCTGGTGCTGGTGGGCCTGGGCGTGCGCCACCTGACGTCGGTGGAGACGCGCCCGTACGTCTACTTCCAGTTCTGAGTCACGCCGCCCAGCGGCGCACGATGCGGTCCGTGGCCTCGGCCTGGGCCGCATCCGGCCGCAGCTCCATGCCCACGCCGTGGGCCCCGACCCGGTACACCTGACCGGCACCGGGCACCGGGCCCGAACGCACCTCGTCCGCGAGCCACAGCTCCCCACCGCTGGAGAGCACCGCCCGCCGCATGTGCGCGTCGAACTCGGCCTCGGGCAGCAGCCGCATCTGCTCCACCAGCAGCTCCACGGTCATGTCCGCTTCCGGGCTCCGGGCATCCGGACCGGCGAGGCCGCGGAAGATCTCGGCCTGGCCGTCCTCCGGGAGGAAGGCGGCATAACCGGGCCGGAGCACCGCCACACCAGGCTCCGCGCGCTGTCCGGACCGGGCGTCCTCCAGAAGGCGCGAGGCCGGGAGCACGGACACCTCCCGCACCCGCGGCGAGCCATCCACCTCTCCAAGGAAGGGTGACCGGCGGTGGAGGTCCAGCAGCGCGGCCAGCAGGCCGGCCTGGCCCGCGTGGCGCACCGTGAGGGTCCGCTCGCCCTCGACACGCACCTCGCCCCAGGCGGGCAGCGCGGAGATGCCATCGGGGCCAATGGACTTCAGCGATACCTGCACCGGCTCGCCGAAGCGCGGCTTCCACACCAGCCGCTTCGCGGTGAGCCAGAAACGCCCCGTGCACCGCAGGTGGAAGTAGAGCGCGAGGGCGCCCCCCGCGATGAGCAACGGGACGGGCTTGCCATACCGCTCCAGCCCGTAGCGGTTGGTGATGACGAACAGCGCGAACACCCACGAGCCGGGCCAGGACAGGAAGTTGCGCCACCCCTGGGAGCCCTCGAGCAGCACCGGCTCGTCGTGGCCGGGTGGCTGGGGCAACGGCTCGCTCATCAGGTTCTCCAGTCGGCCGAACACCTCGCCCAACGACGCGCCCTCCTGCCGGGTGAAGTGGGAGAGCCGCTTGCGCGCGAGCGCCTCCAACCGGTTGCGCTTGAGCCGCAGCAACCCGAGGGGGCAGTGGTGACCGTGGGCCAGCAGTTCCTGGACGGGGCCCTCGAGCTCGCGCGCCTCCCGCAGCCGGTCCGCGTTCGCGCGCAGCTGTCGCTTCCAGCGCGGCGAGCGCAGCGTCCGCAACAACTTGATGTAGCAGGAGAGGGCTCGAGCCATCACCTCCCAGGCCCAGCGTGCTTCGAACTCAGGACCGCCTTCATCCAAGGTGGAGGCCACGGAGTGGGGCACGCTGCGGGGGGTGGCCAGGATCATGCCGGAAATCCTCTCGACGATTTCCCCTCCAAACTGCCTGGACCCGGGGGGGCAATCCAAGTCACGTCTTTCTACCGGTGCTGCAACGCTCGGGGGGCGACGGGGGAATCATACCCCTCCCCGCCCGCTCCCCGCCATGGGCCCACACCGCGGGTGCACCGGGAGCAACACTCGCGGCTCGTCCCGGTGCACCGTCTGGAAGCCGGAAATTCCGGCTCACGGCCCCGTCACGGTGTGTAGTACTCGGCGGAGGACGGGTCGTCGTTGCTGGTTCCGCCCACCGCGAGCACCGTGCCGTTGCCGAGCAGCGTGGCCGTGTGCCCGTAGCGGTCCACGTTCATGAACCACGTGTCGCTCCAGGTGCCGGTGGCCGGGTCATACAGCTCGGATGAGGTGAGAATGCCCGTGGCCTCGTGGTAGCCGCCCGCGACGAGCACCCGGCCGTCCGGCAGCAGGTTGGCCGTGTGGCGACCGCGCGGCGTCTTCATGCCGCCGGTGGCCGACCAGGTACCGGTGGCCGGGTCATACAGCTCGGCCGAGGCGCTGAGGCCCGGCTCGATACCGGCGCCGCCCGCGACGAGCACCCGGCCGCCCGGCAGCGGCGTGGCCGTGTGGTAGCCGCGGCCGATGCCCATGGCGCCCACGGGCGAGAAGGTCCCGGTGGCCGGGTCATACAGCTCGGCCGACGCGAGCAGGTTCCCATGGCCATCGATACCGCCCGCGACGAGCACCCGGCCATCCGGCAGCGGCGTGGCCGTGTGATGGCCGCGCGGCGTGCCCAGGGAGCCCGTGAAGGACCAGGTGCCGGTGGCCGGGTCATACAGCTCGGCCGAGGCCAGCACGCCGCCACCGTGCTCGGAGTCGTTGCCGCCCATCACCAGCACCTTGCCGTTGGGCAGCAGGGCCGCGGCATGGTGGTAGCGCTGCTGGTTGAGCTGGCCCGCCTGCCTCCACTTGCCCAGGGCCGGGACGTACAACTCGGCGGTGGCGTAGGTGAGGGGGCACTGGCCTCCGCCCGCGATGAGCACCCGGCCGTCCAGCAGCTTCGTGGCCGTGTGGCCGCGGTGGGGGGCCAGGGTGTTGCCCGTGGCGCTCCAGGTGCCCGTGGTGGGGTCGTAGAGCTCCGAGGTGAGGTTGAAGCCACCCGCCACCAGCACCCGGCCATCGTCCAGCAGGTTGGCGGTGTGCAGCATGCGCGGCAGGGCCATGCTGCCCGTCAGCGTCCACCCGCCGGTCGGCGCGGGCGCACAGACGAGGCTGAGGGTGGAGGAGGCGGCGTTGTTGCCCTCGAGGCACTCGGTCTCGCGGCCGGTGCCGGTGCCATCGTCATCGGCCACGGCCCACACCTCGGCCGTCCCGCCCGGAGCGCTCGCGAGCGCCAGGACGGCGGTGGCCTCACCCCCCGCGGGGATGACGGAGGGCACGGTGGCCACGCCCAACAGCGTACCGCCCGAGGCCGGGTTGCCCTGGTAGAAGGCCACCTTCAGGCCCGCCGAGGCAGCGGCCTCACCGTCGTTGCGCACCCGCGCCGTCAACGTCAGCGTCAGCGTCTCGGAGTCGCACGAGGAGGCAGGCGCCGACACCACCTGCAGGTCCGACGCCGCGAAGGGGCTGGTGGAGCCAACGCCCTGGCTGTTGGAGCGGAAGGTGTTGAGGCCCGGCGTCAGCCAGTTGGTGGCCGGGTGGGCGGGGATGGTGCCGTCGTCGTTGACGTTGGTGACGGAGTAGGCGTGCTGGTTCCAGATGCGCCGCGTGTTCACCCACCCGTCGTTCTTGTCACGGAACACGCGGATGCCGGTGAACGTGTCGAAGCCGTGATAGTTGTTGGCGATCATCACGATCTCGGCGTTGTCGTCGCCGTCCACGTCCACGATGACCGGATTCTCGTAGGTGGTGCCCGAGCTGTGCGGCACCTCGAAGCGCACGGCCCCCGTGGCACCGTCGTAGATGCGCAACCGGATCTCATCGGCGTAGACCACCTCGGCCTTGCCATCGCCCTCGAAGTCGAAGGTCGACGAGCCGGTGACGTTGGAGCTGTGGTCGCGCGTGGCCTTCGACCACTTCACGGCGCCATTGGACTCGAAGACGGAGTAGGCGTTCGCCCCCGCCACGCCAATCTCCGCCTGGCCATCGTTGTCGAAGTCCGCGATGTTCGGCGCGCCACCGTTCCCCCCGCCCGGGATGGACCGGGTCCACAGCAGCGTGCAGTTGTCATCCAGCAGGGACACCTTGCCGGACCCCACGATGGCGATCTCTCCGAAGGCATCGCCGTCGAAGTTGCCCACGCCCGCGAGGCCGTGCGCGATGGAGGTGTTGACGCACTTGAGCTTGCCGTCATGCCGGTACACGGCACGGTCGTTGACCACCTCGAGCTTTCCGTCCTGGTCGATGTCCGCGGCGAAGGACAGAGGGCCCTGGCTCCCGCCCCCCGTGCCATCGCTCCCCGTCCACTTCAGCACGCCCGTGTTGCTGTAGACCGCGTTGCCGTTGAGGATCTCCACCGTGCCGTCGCCGTCCAGGTCCGCCAGTGAGGGGCCACCCCAGCTGTTGCTCGACCCCGCCGTCCGGAACTTGAACGTGCCGTCGTGCTCGAAGCAGATGACGCCCACGCCGCTCTCCGGCACGGTGCAGAGCTCCACCTTCCCGTCGCCATCGATGTCACCGGCCGCGATGCTCGCCGCACCGCGCACCTGATAGCGCGTGTCCGTCACGGTCCACAGGTCGTGACCGTCGGCACCGCTGATGGCCCGCATGACGCCGTCGGTGGTGTACGCGCTGCCCGCGAACGCGTTGAAGATGACGTCCGGCACGCCATCCCCGCTCACGTCCACCACCGCCGGGGTCATCATCACCTGCTTGTGGTTGGGCATCACCGTGCTGCCCGTCCACTGCCACTCCAGCTCCGGCTCGAAGCTGGGCGTGAAGGGCGGCTTCACCTCGCAGCGCCCCTCCAGTGACTCCGTGCTCCGCACGGACGTCTCACCGGACTCCGAGTGCACTTCCCCACAGCCCGCGAGCGCCAACGCCAGCGCCAGGGTGCCACCGCGGACGGCTCCGCGGTTCATCCGCTTGTCAGTCATATGTCTGTCCCCCTCCGGGGGAGGTCAAGATCGACCCACACCAGCCGTCAGTGCGCTGGTGGAGGATCCATACCGGAATTCCAAGTTCTCACACAAGCAGTGAGACTCGAAATATCAGCCATAGCTGTCAGAGCCGAGCCCTTCCCGGCGCGAAGAGCCCTCCGGGCCGCCTCAGCCCGGGCGCCGCCGCATCCCCCCGTCCGAGGACGGCTCGTACTCGAGCAACGGCGGCACGAGCGGCAGACGGAGGGTGAAACAGGTGCCCCGGCCCGGCTCGCTCTCCACCTCGATGCGACCGCCATGGGAGCGCACGATGCCATGCACCACGGAGAGCCCGAGCCCCGTGCCCTCCCCCTCGGGTTTGGTGGTGAAGAACGGCTCGAAGAGGTGACGCTTCGTCTCCTCGGACATGCCCGTGCCGGTGTCGCGCACCTCCACGAGGATCCATTGACTGTCGCGGCGCGTGGTGACGCGCACCAGGCCTCCGGACGCGGTGGCCTGTCCCGCGTTCACCAGCAGGTTCACCAGCACCTGGACGATCTGCCGCGGGCGGCCCACCACCGTCCCCACCTCGCCCAGCTCCGTCTCCACCCGCACATGGCCGAGCTGCCCCTGCGCGATGCGCAGCGCCGTCCGCACCTCGGCGTCGAAGTCGAACGCGACATGGGCCTCGGGGTCCCCTCGCGCGAAGCGGCGCAGGTCCGCGACGATGGAGTTCACCCGCTTGATGCCGTCCAGCGTGGCCGGGAGCACGTCGTCCCGGTACTCCTTCATCAGCTCGGACAGGTGCGGCTCGTCCCTCATGTCCCGGAGCATCGAGTTGACGTTGCTCGTCACGAAGCTCATCGGGTTGTTGATTTCATGCGCCACACCCGCCGCCAGCATGCCCAGGCTGGAGAGCCGCTCCCGCTCCAGGGCGCGCTGGTGCATCTGCTGCACCTCCTGGTGGGCCTTCTCCAGCTCCGTGCGCTGCCTCAGCGCGTTGCCCAGCACCAGCCGCAGCAGCTCGGTCCGCTTCTGCGACACCAGGAAGATGGAGACACCGAACAGATCGAAGGCCAGGGCCAGCTCCACGTCGCTCCCGGTGCTCAGGGCCACCGCGTTCACCGCCACCAGGTAGAAGGCCATGCGCGGGTAGATCCAACGGTCCATCCCGTAGAACCAGACCATGTTGTACGGGACGACGGCCCACAGCAGCGGCGACCAGTGGGTGAGGACGCCCCCCAACGCGATGCCCAGCACGTTGTTCAGCGTCCGCACCGACTCGGCCGTGGCGCGGCTGAGGCGCGTGGCGAGCCACTCGGTGGTCAGCAGATGGAGCAGGCCGGAGCCCACGAGGATGGCCACGACGCCGAGCACCACGTCCCACTGGCCCCAGAACCGGATGACGAGCGCGAGGTTGAGCGCCAGCGGGCCCAGGGACGCGACGGGCATGATGCCCCGATGGACATGCTCCGGGTCCATCTCCTCCCATGCCCCCTGGGCCTGCTTCGCTTCCGCTTGCATCGATGACGAACGCGGACCGCTCAGGGCCCCGGGGTGACGGAGCCCCGTCCGTCCAGCAGGGCGCGGACGTCGGCGACGAGGCGATCATCGTCCCAGGGCTTGCTGATGAAGTGGGAGATGATCCCCGACTGAGACCCGCCGGACAGGTCCGCGTGCCCGGAGATGAGCACCCGGACCGCCTTGGGCGCGATGCTCAGCACCCGCGCGAGCAGCTCCAGGCCATTCATCCCCCGCATGCGGAAGTCGGAGATGACGACGTCCGCCGGGAAGGTGGCGAGCTTCTCGAGGGCCTCCTCGCCATTGAGCGCCACCTCGATGGAGAAACCTTCGCGCCGCAACAGACGGCGGAGGGCTCCGACAACATGCACTTCATCGTCGACGATGAGAATCCTGGCCATGGGGGGCTCCGAGCCACACCGGCACGTGGATCCACGCTACACCAGCCGCTGGGAATTCCTCGTGCCAGGGCACCGCTGGGACTGGCTACCGGGCGCTCAGATGCGAGCCGGATCGACGAGCCGCCAACCAGGCTCCTTCACGGCGGAGTCAGCTGCGAGCGACGAGGACAGCGGCGAGCACGAAAGCATGGAAATCCCGATAGCAGGAGTTTGAATGGCCCCCTGTGATTCCAGGCCCGGCCAGAAAATTCAGCGACTCCTGGAATCATAGCAGATCCGACGCCAGCCGCAGCAGGTTGCGGAGGATGCGTCCGGTGGCCCCCCAGATGACGTGGGAGCCGTAGGTATAGAAGTCCACCTCGTACTCCACGCCCCGGACGGTGCGACGCTCGGTGCGGCGGATGGCCGGGTCCATCAGGTGCGACAGGGGCACCTCGATGATGAACTCCACCTCGTCGGGGTTGGGCCGGTACTCCAGACCCTGGGGGATGACGCCCACGAAGGGCTGGATGCGGAACTCGGTGAGGGTGGGCACCTCGTCCAGGGCGCCGAGCACCCGCACTCCGGACACGTCGATGCCCAGCTCCTCCCGCGTCTCGCGCAGCGCGGTGTGCAGGGGGGTGTGGTCCTCTGGATCCCTGGAGCCGCCAGGAAACGAATACTGGCCGGCGTGGTGACGCAGCGTGGTGGGACGCTTGGTGAAGAGGATGTGGGGAGCGCCCTCACGCAGGAGCAGGGGCACCAACACCGCCGCCTCGCGCAGCACGAGCCCGGGCAGGTTGAGGGTCCGGGGCGGCCGGGAGGCCAGGTGGTTCTCGAGTGCGTCGAAGAGGGGATTCACGGCTACTCCGTCAGTTGCTTCTCCACGGGGAGCTTGAAGGGCTTGTTGGCGGTGTCCGTGTTCTCCAGGCCCGACTGCGGGCGCAGCACACCCGCCTGGAGCAACGCCAGCAGCACCACGCCCAGAGCCACCCGGTAGACGATGAAGACGAGGGTGGAGCGCTTGCGCAGATAGCTCAACAGCCACGCGATGGAGGCCATGCCCGAGGCGAAGGCCACCACCGTGCCCACCCAGAGCGCCACGGCCGAGGGCCGCTCGGTTGCCTCCAACAGGTGCTTCAGCTCGAAGATGCCGGCCAGGGTGGTGGCGGGGATGGACAGCAGGAAGGAATAACGCGCCGCGTCCTCACGCCGCAGGCCCAGCGACAGGCCTCCGGTGATGGTGGTGCCCGAGCGCGAGGAGCCCGGAATCAGGGCCAGCGCCTGCCACAACCCCACGATGAGGCCATCCCTCCAGCGCATGTCGTCCAGGGTGCGCTTGTGGGAGGCCAGACGCTCGACGACGAAGAGGATGACGGCCAGGACGATGAGGCTCGCGGAGATGACGTAGAGCGAGCGCAGCGACGTCTCGATGGTCTTCTTGAAGGCCAGCCCGCAGATGCCGATGGGCAGGGTGCCGATGAGCACGAACCAGGCGAGGCGCGACTCGGTGGTGCCGAAGGGCTCGCGCCGCGCGAGGCCCTGGAAGAAGGCGCGGGTGAGGGTGACGAGATCCTTGCGGAAGTAGATGAGGACGGCGGCCACGGTGCCCAGCTGGATGACGGCCGAGTACGCCGCGCCAGGGTCGGGCCAGCCGAGCAGCTCCGGGACGATGCGCAGATGCGCGGTGGAGCTGATGGGCAGGAACTCGGTCAGCCCCTGCACCAGCCCGAGGACGATGGCTTGAAGAAGACTCATACGTGTGGGGAACCGGATGTATGCGCTACCCTGCGGGGCAGCAAGGGCCTTCCGCACGGCCCTGTCGTCTGGGAACGCCCATGCCCCCTGCCCCCCCCTGCCCCTGCTCCTCCGGACTGCGCTACCGCGAATGCTGTGCCCGCTACCACCGGGGCCAGGCCGAGGCACCGGACGCCGAGGCCCTGATGCGCTCGCGCTACAGCGCCTTCGCCCTGCGTGAAGTGGAGTACCTGTGGCACACGCTGCACCCTCGGCACCCGGACCGCTCGAGGCCCAGGGAGGACGTGCTGCGCGAGCTGCGCGCCGTGGCCAGCGCGCACAAGTACCCCCGGCTGCAGGTGCTGGACAGGCAACCGCCCGACGCGACGGGCACCGCCGTGGTGCTCTTCCATGCGCGCGTCTTCGAGAAGGGCAAGGACCGCTCCTTCGTCGAGCGCTCGGAGTTCCGGCACGACGGCACCGGCTGGCGCTACCTGTCCGGCGAAGCGCTCGCGCCCGGTGCGCTCCCCGTCCCTCCCGAGTCCCTCACCCTCGCGAACTTCCCTACTGCCGCAAGGGAAGGAGGAGCGTGAACCGGGTGCCGACCCCCGGCTCCGATTCGACCGAGATGCTGCCGCCGTGGTTCTCCACCACCTTGTGGCAGAGGGCCAGACCGACGCCGAGGCCCGGGGTGTTCGTGTCCACCTTCCTCAGCACCTCGAACACATAGTCGCTGTAGCGGTTGTCGAAGCCGAGGCCGTTGTCCGCGACGACGATGCGGGCGAAGTCGGTGTAGCGGTACTTGTCCTTCATCACCCGGAAGCTGTTCTCCTGGACGAGCTGACACTCGATGTCGATCCGCGGGTGAGTGTCGGGCTTGCGGAACTTCACCGCGTTGTCGAACAGCTCGTGGAACAGCATCATCAACTGCCGGCGCCGGCCCTGGACCATGGGCAGGGGAGCGCACCGCAGCGTCACCGAACCGGCCATGGCCGCCTCGGACACCCGCTGCCGGGCGTTGCCCACCACCTCGAGGAGATCCACGTCCTCGACCGGCTCGTCCGTCACGTCCAACGTCACGAGCTGATGGAGCGCCGTGACCAGCTGCTCCAGCTTCACGCTGATGGACTTGATGCGGTCGAGCGAGCGCTGGCCCGTCAACGACAACCCCTCCCGGTCCTCCCGGGTGAAGAGGCACGCGAACATGGAGAGCTTCCGGGCCGGCTCGCGGAGATCATGGGACAGGATGGTGCTCACGCGGGTGAGCTGCTGGTTCCTGCGCTCCAGCATGCGGAGCTTCTGCTCGAGCTCCCGGGCCTGCTGCTCCAGCGCCTGCCTGGCCCGGGTCAGCTCCTCGTTGCTCAGCAGCGCCTCTTCCGCCGCCCACTTCGCCTTCAGCAGCTCGTCCTCGTACTTCGCGCGCTCGCGGACCGGCATGAACGCGCAGTGATTGACGACCCCACCCTGGCGCGCCTTGCGAACGGCGTTGACGAGCACGGGGACGGACTCGCCCGTCCTCGAGCGCAACGCGAGGGAGAGCTCCTGCGCCCTCCCGTGCATCCGGATCAGCGGGAAGAAGTGGGTCTCGTAGAACATGCGGCTCGCCAGCGAGAGGAGCTGCTCCACGTGGCGGCCCAGCAGCTCGTCACGGGCGTACCCCAACACCTCCAGCAGCGTCTCGTTGACGGCGACGAGGACTCCGTCATCGGTGAACGAGAAGAGCCCACAGGGCGCGGAGCTCAACAAGTCGTCCATGGGGTCGACCAGGGGTAGGGCCAGGGGGCTCGTCGACATGGGCTTCACGAGTGGCTCAGGTAGTCCTTGATGGTTCCGCTGGTCTCTTCGGGTGCGCTCATGTGCGGGCAATGGCCCTTGGCGTTCAGGATCCGCAGCGTGCTGCGCGGCACGTTCCGATGGAGATATTCGCCCACCCCTCTCGGGGCAATCAGATCTTCCGAGCACTGGAGGATGAGCGAGGGGACGGTCAGGTTGGGCAGATCCTGGCGGTTGTCCGAGAAGAACGTCACCTGCGCGAACCGCCGGGCGATGACCGGATCCGTGGAGCAGAAGCTCTCGGTGAGCTCCGCGCCGAGCTCCGGCCGGTCCGGGTTCCCCATGACCATGGGCCCCAGGAAGTTCGCCCAGCCGATGTAGTTCTTGTCCATCGTCGCCAGCAGCTCCTCGATGTCCCTCCGCTCGAAGCCGCCCACGTAGTGGGGCGCATCGTTGATGTAGCGGGGCGAGGGGCTCACGAAGATGAGGCGCTGGAAGCGCTTGGGCTCCTTGATGGCGGCCAGCAGACCGATCATCCCGCTGACGGAGTGCCCGACGAGGATGACGTCCTTCAGCTCGAGCGCCTCGCAGATGTCGAGGATGTCCCGCGCGTAGCCATTCAGGTTGGAGTAGCGCTCGGGGTTGTACGCACGGACATCCGACCGGCCCGAGCCGACGTAGTCGAACAGGATGAGCCGGTAGTCATCCGCGAAGGAGGGCGCCACGAATCGCCACATGTTCTGATCACAGCCGAAACCGTGCGCGAACAGCATGGGCTGCGTTCCACGACCCATGACCTTGACGTTGTTCCTGAGGAGAATGTTCTGGCCCATGAGGCTCGCGGGGGGGGGGGCACGCACCGGCGCGCACGTTCGACACCGGTTGTGCCGCGTTCCACACGCGCGGTGAATAGTCCCCTGGAACAGCTGTCGGTTGGAGACCACTTTCCCCTGCCCTCTCCCAGTGTTCAAGAGAGAGCAGGGGAGCAAGGTCACTTCCGCTCTGGAATCGTGAGGGCGCGCAGCAGCCGGTTGTCGCCCACCTGGATGCGCAGGAGCAACACGGCGCCAGGCTTTTGAGCACGAACGATCTGCGCGAACTCGCGCGGATTGCGCACCGGCTTCCCAGCGGCCTCGACGACGACCATGCCGGGCTGGAGTCCTGCCCGATCCGCGGGCGAGCCGGGTTCCACGTCGATGATCATCGCGCCCTGCCGGACGCCCGGCGCCATGCGCGGGTCCACATCCTGGAGGCGCAGGCCCAGCCTGTGACCGGTCTCCTCCTCACGGCTCCCACCGGGGGCGGAGGCGAGCCCCTCGAGATCTGGCCGCTCTCCGAGCTTCACCTGCACCTCCTGCTGCTTGCCGTTGCGGAAGAGGGTCAGCCGCACGGTCTCACCGGGCGCGCGGAAGCCGATGTCGCGGGTGAGGCCGCGTGAGGACTCGACGGCCGTGCCGTTGATGGCGGTGATGACGTCATCCTGCTTCAACCCGGCCCGGGCGGAGGGAGCGTCCGGCTGCACGTCGGTGACGATGGCGCCCTTGCGCACCGGCACATTGAGCGCCTGGGAGAGCTCCGGCGTCAGGTCCTGCACCGACACGCCCAGCCAACCGCGGCGGATCTCCCCCTTCTCCAACTGCGGCAGGAGCGCCTTGGCCATGTTGGAGGGGACGGCGAAGCCGATGCCCGTGCCACCACCGACGATGGCGGTGTTGATGCCGATGACCTCTCCCTTCATGTTGAAGAGCGGCCCGCCCGAGTTGCCCGGGTTGATGGCGGCGTCCGTCTGCAGGAAGTTGTCGTAGGGGCCCGCCTGGATGTCGCGGGCCCGGGCCGAGAGGATGCCGGCACTGACGCTGGAGGTGAGCCCGAACGGGTTGCCGATGGCCACCACCGGATCTCCCACGCGGATGTCGTCCGAGTTGCCGAGCCGGGCCACCGGCAGGTTCTTCACGTCGCCCTGGAGCTTGATGAGGGCCACGTCGGTGAGCGGGTCGCGCCCGAGCACCTTCGCGTCGAACTCGCGGCCGTCGGTGAGGCGGACACGGATGTCGATGGCGTTCTCCACCACGTGGTTGTTGGTGAGGATGAGCCCGTTCGGGTCAATGATGAAGCCCGAGCCCGCCCCCTGCTGGATGCGCTCGCGCGACTCGGGCCCCCCCCCTGGCGCTCCCGGCATGCCCGGTCCGCCCGGCCCACCGAAGAAGCGCTCGAAGAGATCGCTCGGCACTCCCTCCATGGAAGGCGCGCGCGCCTGGACCTCCACGTTGACGACCGAGTCATTCACGGCCTCGACCAGGTCCGCGATGGATGACGCTCCCGAGCCTCCCATCGCGGCCTGCATTTGAGGCGTGACCTGCGGCGGTTGCTGCTGGGCTTGTGACTGCTGGGCGGAGCCCCCCGTGCCGGGTGCCTGCTCCTGCGGAGAGGAAGCAGGGGGCTGGCCCTGCTCCGCCCGGCTCCCCTGCTCGGCAGGAGCCGGGGCCGCGCGCTGCTGCCAGGGCGGCTGGGACTGTGCCTGCTCCCGGGTACGGGCCTCACACCCGGTGGAAACCGACAGTATGAGGACCTGAAACAAGGCGAACTTCTTCAAGAAGGCCGAGCTGGCAAACTTCATCAAGGGGCATCCTCCCTGGAGGGAAGATGCGGACAGCATGTCGGCTGACAACCACACGCCCCGAAGTGGAAGACGGGCGCCATGGCCCTCGCCCGTCCGCTCCCCCACCCTCCGGGCGGGAGGTATCAGTGGATGAAGACGTAGGCCGTGCCCAGCAGGCCGGGCTGGAAGTCGTTGAGCCGGAGCTGGTAGTCGAACGGCGCGCGCGGAAGCACGCGGCCCCGCCTCCATATTTTCCCGCCGGGTGTCGGTCTCCGCCCTACAGCCCGCCCATGTCGTAGCTGGAGGGCACGCTCACGTGGAAGGCGAGGTCCACGGAGCGCTGCTCGGAGGGGGCGAGCGTCAGCTTCCAGGTGACGATGCCATCCATCGCCTCGAGCGCGTAGCCGCCGGTGGTCTTCGGGTCGTCCAGCTCCACCTTCACGTCGTCGAGCTCGGAGACGGGGATGTGCTCGGCCACCTCCACCACCTCGGGGCGCGCGCGGAAGTTGCCCAGGTTGAAGCGGTAGGCGTAGTGGAAGCGGCGCCAGCCGCCGAAGAGGCCCGCGTCGCGGGCGATCTCCTGTACCACCACGCGCTCCACGCGCAGCGACTCCTCGATGCCGAATGTGAGCTGGAAGGCGCCGCCCTGTGGAATCTGCTCGAGCGACTGACGGCCGATGAAGCCCGATGCGCGGAACATGTCCACGGGGCCGGGCAGCAGCGGGAAGGGCGCGCCGTTGACGAGCCGGGCCACGCGAAACACCACGGGGTGCAGCTTGGGCACGGTGCGCCAGACGAAGGAGGACCTCATCTTCGTGCGCGCCACGCGCAGCCGCACGGACGAGCCATCCCCGGGCACCTGCGCCAGCTCGGGCACCAGGAGCTGCACGGAGAGGCCCTGCGAGGCCACGTGCAGCGAGCCCTCGGTTTCTCCCGGCATCTGCCCTCCCGCCTGGGCATGCTGCTGCTGCTCGTCGCGCCGGACGAGCACCTTGCGCTCGGCACGCCGCTCCCAGGCATTCAACGTCAGGGGCTGAAGCTCCGGCGGCGTCGCGTTGGCGCGTGGCCGGGCGGTGGAGAGCACCAGCCGCACCCCGCTCCAGTCCTCGCCGGTGCCCTGGCTCACGGTGGCGAAGGTGGAGAGCTCCACCTGGCCGGCGGCCTCGTCGGCGCGCGCCTCGTAGGCGGGAGCCCAGCCCGCGCCTCCCACCACATACTGCAACTCCACGCGCGCACGGCCCTCGGACGGACAGGCCAGCCGCACCTCCACCCGCCGCGCCATGCGCTCGGCCGAGAAGGCGAGGAACGACTGCTTCGCTTGCAACGTCTCCAGCTCGCGCTGCGCCTCGCGCAGGCGGGCGGACCGCTCCGACAGGGTGGCGGCGGCGCGCAGCCTCGCATCCAACGCGGTGTCGAGGGCCTGAGCCCACGCACGGGTGTCCGGCTTGGGCTCGGTGAGCTCGCGCGTCACGCGCTTCACGGCCACGTCGGTGAGGCTCTCGCCGAGCCGCTGCAACGTCTGGCCCCGTGCGCGGGCGTCCACCAGCTCCGTGATTTCACGCTCCAGGGCCTCACGCTTCCCCCGGAGCGCCTCGAGCTCGGGGGCGAATTCGCTCCGCAGGGGACGCTCCTCGGACACGAGGCTCTCCACGGTGGCGTCCTCGGAGCGGGCGCGGAAGCTGGACGGATCCGCGGCGGGCGGCACGGACTCAAAGACGGCGAGCGCATGACCGGAACACGCCACCGACTCCACCCGCGTCACCAGGGCGCGGTCGGGATAGACGACGACGGAGGACACCTTCGCGGGGGCGACGAGCGCCAGCAACATCAAGGGCAGGGGGTGCATGGCGGCTCCTCGTTACTGGCTCTGCTCCAGGCGCCAGCCCTTGGGGTGGCGGACGGTGTACAGGAAGGACACGACCTTCTTCTCCGAGGGCGGCACCGACAGGCGCCACTCCAGCGTGCCCCGGACCGGGTCCTGTTCGGCGAAGGGCTCGGTGCGCACGAGCTTCACCTCCACGTCCTGGCTGCGTGAGAGCGGCCACTGGTCGTGGATGCGCACCGGGAGGGCGAAGGGGTACGGGTTGGCCACCTCGATGGTGACGAGGTACTCGGTGTGCTCATCCTTGCCGATGAGGCCCTTCTCGGACGTCATGAGCTTCACGTTGCGCACCGGGCGCACCGCGGAGTCGATGCCGAGCGGCAGGGTGAAGGGCTCCCCCGGGGACACCAGCGCGAGCCGGGCCTGACCGGCCGGATCCGCCCCGACGAAGAGCTGCGCCTCGCCGCCGGGCATGACCCGCTGGGACGGGCTGCGCAGCTCCGCCACGAGGAAGGCATTGGAAGTGAGGGCGGGGTACAGCTTGCGCTCCACCTGCACGGGCCACGTCTCGGTGAAGAGAGGCACGCGCCGCTCGCCCTTGCCGCTGCGCACCGTCTCGCGGCGCTGCGAGGGGAAGGCCAGGGCATGGCCGCCCGCCAGCGAGGCCGGCAGGTCCGGATCCAGCACCGGAGGCCGCCAGCCCTCCGGCGGCGCGAGGCCCACGGAGACGTCCTCCCGCGAGGCATCGGACACGAACGCCGACTCGGGCTGCGTCGCCCCGGGCTCGAAGGAGCGCGCGGCACCGCTCCTCCCACCGGGACGGTTCACCTCGATGCGTTTGACGTAGTCCTGATCCACGCTGACGCCCGCGCTGGTCGAACCGACATCGATGGAGGGGGCGCTGGGCGCCACTTCGCTCAACTCCGTGAAGGACTCGGGAAGCAGCTCCACGTTCACGCGGAGGGTGCGACCCGGACGCAGCTGGACTTCACGTGTGAGCGACTGGAACGACTCCTTGTCGAACCGCAGCTCGTAGGGGCCCGGCGGAAGCTGGGGAATGCGGTACTGGCCCTGGGCGTCCGTCACCACGACCTGTTCACCCTGGAGATGGGGAGAGGTCGCCGTGACGAGCACGTCCGACAGGGGCTTCCTTCCATCCGCGCGCACGACGGTGCCGAGGATGACGCTGGAGCCCTGGGTCTCCGAGGCCTGCTGCTCCGACGAAGAGGGAGCCGACCCGATGAGGGAGAGGAGGCGGGAGCGGAGCCGCGCGTCCTCGCTCGGCTCCCTGGGTGGCGAAGGAGGAGCGGAAGGAGGAGGGCGCCAGGAGTCGGCGACCGGAGCGGGCGTGGGGATGAAGCGCTCGCGCTGGCCGATCTTCCAGGTGGCGAGCTCGGGCACGGTGGTGGCGGTGGAGGGAAGAGCGGTACTGAGCGTGAGCGCCGCGTCCTCCCAGTCCTCTCCGGTCTGCTGGCTGACGCGCCCGGAGAAGGCCACCTGCACGCGGTTGGACTCGGGCTCGAGCCGCAGCTCATAGGTGGGGAACCAGCGCGCGCCCGTGGTGACGTAGGTCAGCGTGAGGGTCGCGGAGCCCTGGCCCGAGAGGGTGGGGATGACCTCCAGGCCCGAGCGCGACGGCACGCCCCCGAGCTGCTTCGCCTCCTGGACATGCCGCGTGAGCTCACGCTCGAGCGCATCCTCACGCAGGGCCACCTCGCGCAACTTCGCCTGGAGGCGGGCGGTGGTCTCCACCACGAAGTCGGTGGCGGCACGCCAGCCGGAGGCATCGAGCCGGGAAGGGTCCTGCCGGGAAGCCTTCGAGGAAGAGGGAGTCGAATCATCCCCCTCCTCGGAGACGACGGGCCGGACCTGACCGAGCGCGGCGAGCTGGGCGGCATAGGCCTCGTGCTCGGCGCGGACCCGGGCGAGCTGCTCATCGAGCCGCTCGAGCTCGGTGACGAGCCGGCGGGCCTCGGCGGCGGGAAGGGCGTCGGATTGCACGGGGCGGATGTCCACGCGCGTCACCTCGGCGCCCTGGGCCTCCACGCGGATGCTGGAGGGGTCCACCGAACCATGGAGCAAGGGCAGCTCGACACGTTGAGCGCCGGAGAGGGCCACGCGAGCCGTGCGCACGACGCGGGCCTGGTCGCTGTAGACGGTGACGGAGGTAACGGGAGCATCCACCGCCGCGAGCCAGAGCGCGCTCAGGGCCGAGAATCCGAGAACGGACATTCCCGTGTTGTAGCGTCACCACCTCCATGCAGTCACCTCCCCACGAGCGGGCGATCCACCACGGTGACGAGGTTGCGGAGCCACGCCCCCCACCCCTCTCCCTCTGGGAGAGGGACGGGGTGAGGGTATGCGGTCCCTGGCCCACACCTTGCTCCAGTGCGCCCGAGTTCCACCCCTTTCCCCAGGAACCAACATGACCCGAGCACAACCCGCCCCCCTCCGCCGTGCGCCACTGTTCGCACTGTTCGTGACCCTCACACTGAGCCCGACCACCCGGGCCGAGACCCAACCCGCGGCCACACCAGCCAGCAAACACCCCGGCTGCTTCGTGCTGCTGGACCTGAAGACGGGGGAGCTGAAGCGCAACGACCCCGAGCGCTGCGCGAAGCGGCTGCCACCAGCGTCGACCTTCAAGATACCGCACGCGCTCATCGCGCTCGAAACGGGCGTGGTGACGGACCCGGCGGCGAAGCGCAAGTGGGACGGGAAGAAGCGGAGCGTAGCGGATTGGAACCGGGACCATTCGTTGGAGTCGGCCATCAGCGCGTCCGCGGTGTGGTTCTTCCAGGGCACGGCGAAGCAGATAGGCCGCGAGCGGATGAAGGACTGGGTGCACCGCTTCGGCTACGGCAACGAGGACACGTCGGGGGAGCTCACGGGCTTCTGGCTCGGAGGCCCGCTGCGCATCTCTCCCGAGGAGCAGGTGCGATTCCTCGCGCGCCTGTATCGCGGGGAACTGCCCGTGAGCGAGCGCTCGCGCGAGACGGTGAAGCGCATCCTGGTGCAATCACCGGACACGGCCCCGGAGCGGATGAAGCGGCTGGCGGGGCCGTGGCCGTCGGGTGCGGTGGTGAGCGGGAAGACGGGCAGCACGAACACGAAGGAGGACGGAGACGTGAGCTGGCTGGTGGGCCACGTGCGCTCGCTCCGAGGCGAGTACGTCTTCGCGAGCCTGATGACGGGCGAGCACCTCGAGGGCCCCGTCGCGCTCCATGCGGCGGTGGACGAGCTCCAGGCGCAAGGCCTGCTCTGAACCCCCGGAGCCGCGAAGGTGTCGTGGAAGTGCACGCCCCGGGGATCGAACCCGGCGAAGTCGGTACGTCAGACCGATGCCGTCTCCAGCTGGCTCGGCGTGCGGGAAACATGCGGGATGCGGACCCGCGACTGCTGAGTGGAGCCGCCGGGGATTGAACCCGGGACCTCTCGGATGCGAACCGAGCGCTCTCCCGCTGAGCTACGACCCCATGTGCTTACAGCGAAGAAAGACGCTGGAGAGAATGCATCCCTGACGCACCCAGGCACGGCACTGGCGATCCCGGTGCCGCTTCGGGCACGCTGTATCCCCGGGTCCAGGGGAACAGGTGCGAGATGACAGCCGGTGCGGAGATGAAGGGCTACGAGGAGCTGGCTCCGCCCGCCACCATGGCGGATGCGGTGGACGCGTTCTGGAGCTACTCCGCGCCACCGCTTGATGCCGGAACCGGGCCCGAGCGCCACCGGATTCTTCCGGACGGCTGCACCGATCTCATCTTCCATTTCCGGGACACGGGAGGCCCGGTGTGGATGGCCGACCCGTCCCTGGAGGTGGTCGGCCCCATGGAGCGCTTCGCCCTCGTCACCATCGAGCCCGGCTCGGTGAGCCTGGGCGTCCGGTTCAAGCCCGGGTGGGCGCTCCCGCTGCTCGGCGTGAGTCCCCGCGAGGTCCGTGGACTCAGTGTTCCCGTCGCGGACTGCTCGCCAGCCCTCGCCCTGCTCCAGCGGCGACTCGAGGACTGTCGCTCACCCGCGGAAGCCCAGGCCCTCCTCCAGGAGAGCGTCGCCCGGCGGCTGGCGTCCTTCCGGGAGGCGTCGCGGCCACGAGCCACCCAGGCCCTGCGCTGGCTCCAGTCCTCGGGAGGACAGGTGCGCATGTCCTCGCTGGCGCGGACGCTGGGCGTGAGCGAGCGCACCCTGCACCGGGACGTGCTGGACGAGGCGGGGGT
The DNA here is from genome assembly GCF_016859125.1 of Archangium violaceum. Lineage (NCBI taxonomy): Bacteria > Pseudomonadati > Myxococcota > Myxococcia > Myxococcales > Archangiaceae > Archangium > Archangium violaceum. The sequence goes on from NZ_CP069338.1 coordinate 1,524,480, forward strand.
GCCACCGAAGCTGCTGGCCCGGGTGCTCCGCTTCCAGCGAGCCGTGGCGCTGCTGCGCTCGGGCGGAGGGGAAGACCTGAGCGCCGTGGCGCTCGCGTGCGGTTACGCAGACCAGGCGCATCTCTCGCGCGAGGTACGGGACCTGGCGGGCCTCACGCCCACGGCGCTCCAGCTCCAGGGATGAGCCCTGTCCGATTCCTTCAAGACAGACCGGGGCGGGCCGTGCGAATACCGCCGCACGCTGTTCCACCTGTGCATTGGAGTCCGCCGTCATGAAGCTCGGCTACGTCATCCTCTACGTCGCGAACGTGCCCGCCACCGTCGACTTCTACGAGAAGGCCTTCGGCCTGCAACGCCGCTTCCTCCACGAGAGTGGCCAGTACGCGGAGATGGAGACCGGCGCGACGGCGCTGGCCTTCGCCGCGGAGGAGATGGCGAAGGACAATGGCCTCACCGTGCGCTTCAACCGGCCGAAGGAGGACGCGGCGGCGGTGGAGGTGGCGCTCGTCACGCCAGACGTCGAGGCCGCCTACGAGCGCGCGGTGAAGGCGGGCGCCCGGGCCGCGCAGCCGCCCAAGCAGAAGCCCTGGGGGCAGACGGTGGCCTACGTGAGGGACCTCGACGGAGTGCTCGTGGAGCTCTGCACGCCGATCTCCTCTTGAATCGAGAGGGACCAGGCCTGCCCCACGTCAGCGGAGCAGGCCCACGGCCAGGGACACACGCCCCTCCGGAGAGGAGCGGCGAGGCCTACCACTCGTACTCGTACAGGACCTCGACGGTGACCACCTTGCGCGCCGAGTGGAACACGAGCGTGTAGAAGTCACCGAAGTTGTAATAGTCGGGCGCGCTCATGTACCGCCACGAGGACACGCTGACCGTGTAGTCGTTGCCGTAGGTGCCGATGAAGCCCTGGATGGCCGACGGGAGCTCCTCGTACTCCTTGCCAGCCAGGGCGGACGCGAACTGGGCCTGGGTGAGGGTCTGGCCCGCGCCGCCGTAGATCTGCTGGTACGACTGGGCGTCGAGCCAGTCGAAGGCGGCCAGGGCGGCGTCATCCTGGGAGACGAAGCCGGAGGACCTGACGTCGAAGGCCGTCACCGACAGCACGGTGCAGTAGTAGCACTGGGGCTGGATGGAGGAGACCGTGGAGGCGAGCGACGAGCTGAGCGGAACCTGCACCAGCTCCACGGCCTGGGCGGGAGCGGCGAAGCCGAGCATGAGGGCCAGCGCGGCGAGAACGGGGACGAGACGCTTCATCAGGTACCTCTGGGTTGGGGGGGAGCCCCGTTTGCCCCAGGAGGAGAGACTGTTTCAAGCAACGGTTTCGAGAATGGGCGCCACGTGCCCCGGCCTGCTCCAACACCCGGCGCCTCTTCCACCCCACCAGACGGCTCGCATAGCGTCCCGCTCATGGCTGACTTCGATCTGGTGGTGATCGGCTCGGGCCCCGCGGGCGAGAAGGGCGCGCTGCACGCGGCCCTGCACGGCAAGCGGGTGGCGGTGGTGGAGCGCGAGCCGGTGCCCGGCGGCACCGCGGCCAACACAGGCACCTTGCCTTCCAAGACATTGAGAGAGACGGCGCTATACCTCTCGGGCTTCCGTCAGCGGGGCCTGTTCGGCGTGGAGACGACGCTGCGTCGCGAGGCCACCGTCTCCGACTTCCTCTACCGCGAGCGCCGGGTGAAGGGGATGGAGCGCCAGCGGATCCTCGAGGACCTGAAGCGCCATGGGGTGGAGCTGGTGTACGGCAGGGGCGCGCTGGAGGACGCGCGCACGGTGGTGGTGCGCCGCGAGGGCGAGCCGGAGCGTCGGCTGACGGCGGACGTCATCCTGGTGGCCACCGGCTCCGCGCCCTACCGCCCGCCGATGTATCCCTTCGGGGATCCGCGGGTACACGACTCGGACGAGCTGCTGGAGCTCACCGAGCTGCCCAACACGCTGGTGGTGGTGGGCGCGGGCGTCATCGGCTGCGAGTACGCGTGCATGTTCGCCGCGCTGGGCATCCAGGTGACGCTGGTGGAGCCCAAGCCGGAGCTGCTGTCCTTCCTGGACGATGAGATCTCCGCGCTGCTCCAACAGCGCATGGAGAAGCTCGGCGTGCGGATGAGGCTGGGGCGGACGGTGGAGGCGGTGGAGGTTCCGCCGGAGCCACGAGCGCCCATCCGGCTGACGCTGAAGGATGGAGAGCGGCTGGAGGCGGACCAGGTGCTGGTGGCCTCGGGGCGCTCGGCGAACACGGCGGGGCTGGGCCTGGAGGCGGTGGGCGTGAAGCTGGGCGCGCGAGGACAGGTGGAGGTGGGGCCCGAGTACCAGACGGCGGTGCCCGGCATCTACGCGGTGGGAGACGTCATCGGGTTCCCCGCGCTGGCGTCCACGTCCATGGAGCAGGCGCGCATCGCGGTGATGCATGCCTTCCAACTGGAGGAGCCGAACCGGATGGCTCCGGTGCTGCCCTACGGCATCTACACCATCCCCGAGGTGTCCATGGCGGGCGAGACGGAGGAGTCTCTCCGGGCCCGGGACATCCCCTACGTGGTGGGCCGCGCCGCCTTCTCCACCAACCCGCGCGGGCAGATCATCGGCGAGGCCCACGGGCTGTTGAAGCTGCTCTTCCGCCGCGAGGATCTGCGGCTGCTGGGCGTGCACGTGCTGGGCGAGCAGGCCTCGGAGCTGGTGCACGTGGGGCTGATGGCGCTGATGACGGGCGCCAGCGCGCGCATCTTCGTGGAGACGTGCTTCAACTACCCCACCCTGTCCGAGGCCTACAAGACGGCCACCTACGACGCCATGGACAAGGTCAAAGCAAAAAGCGCGTGAGCCTTTCGGGGGCTCACGCGCTTTTCTACATCAGGGACCGGGCCGGACTCAGACGGCCTTCAGCCGGGAGCTGCCGGCCGGGCCCGCCGCCGCGTCGCGCAGGGCATCCTTCTTGTCGGTGCGCTCCCAGGTGAACTCCTTCTCCGTGCGGCCGAAGTGACCGTACGCGGCCGTCTTCTGGTAGATGGGCCGCAGCAGATCCAGGTGCTCGGTGATCTCACGTGGCTTGAGGCCGAACGTGTGGCGGATGGCCTGGACGATCTTCTCCTCGGGCACGGTGGCCGTGCCGAAGGTCTCCACCAGCACGCTCACGGGCTCGGCCACGCCGATGGCGTAGGACACCTGCACCTCGCAACGGCGCGCGAGGCCCGCGGCCACCACGTTCTTGGCGATGTGACGGCCCATGTACGCGGCCGAGCGGTCCACCTTCGACGGATCCTTGCCCGAGAAGGCGCCGCCACCGTGACGGCCCATGCCGCCGTAGGTGTCGACGATGATCTTCCGGCCCGTCACGCCCGAGTCCCCCATGGGGCCGCCGATGACGAAGCGCCCGGTGGGGTTGATGTAGATCTTCGTCTTGGCGTCGATGAGCTTCTTGGGCAGCGCCTTGGCGATGACGTCCTCGCGGATCGCCTCGTGGATCTTCTTGTTGGTCACGTCGTCCGAGTGCTGCGTGGACACGACGACCGCGTCGATGCGGGCCGGGCGGCCGTTGCGGTACTCGACGGTGACCTGGCTCTTGCCGTCCGGGCGCAGCCAGTGGTGCGTCTTGCGGCGCACGTCGGCCAGACGCTTGGTGAGCGCGTGGGCGTAGTGGATGGGCGCCGGCATGAACTCCGGCGTCTCGTCGCAGGCGAAGCCGAACATCATGCCCTGGTCGCCAGCGCCCTGCTCCTTCTTGTTGTCCACGCCGCGAGCGATGTCCTGGCTCTGGCCCTCGATGGCCACCATGACGCCGCAGGTGTTGCCGTCATAGCCCATGGAGCTGTCGGTGTACCCGATGCGGCAGATGGTGCTGCGAACGATCTTCGGGATGTCGACGTAACAGTTGGTGGTCACCTCACCGGCGACGATGGCCAGACCCGTCTTCACCAGGGTCTCCACGGCCACGCGGCCCTGGGGATCCTTGGCGAGAATGGCGTCCAGCACGCCATCGGAGATCTGATCGGCGATCTTGTCCGGGTGCCCTTCAGTGACGGATTCGGAGGTGAACAGGTAGTCGGTCGGCATGTCTTCTTCAGGTAGGTGACGCTCACCGCAGTGGCGAGAAACGCAGGCACACTAGACGTTGGGCTCTAAAGGAGTCAAACCCGGAGACACGTCGGGAAATTGCACCTGGACCCACCTGCCAGGCAGCCCGCCCCATGGGCCCCCCATCGGGTACCTCGTGAATTTCGCGCGCCTCCGGCCGTTCCTCTGGGCTACAGAAACAGCCCTCTCCCCAAGGAAGGATTTGAATGAACGCCCGTCTCCATCCTCTTGCCCTGCTGGCTACCCTCGCGCTCGCCCTGCCGGCGTTCGCCGCGCCCAACGAGACCGTGGCCAAACCGGTGAAGACCGTCGTCCAGTCCGTGCGCTACAGCAAGGATGACCTGGCCCTCAAGCAGCTCGCCAACGACGAGCAGGGCCGCTTCCTGCTCGGCGAGGACTGGGAGAAGGGCACCGAGGCCCAGCGCAAGGAGTTCACCAGGCTCTTCAACAGCCTCTTCGCGAAGATCGCCTTCCCGAAGGTGCGCGAGAACTTCAAGAACCTCGCGTCCATCACCTACGAGGAGCCGGTGGTGGAGGGTGATTCGGCGAAGGTGAAGTCCGTCATCGTCATCGAGCACCCGATGAAGAAGCAGGAGATGAAGCTCCAGTACTCCCTCGTGAAGAAGCAGGGCGCCTGGAAGGTGCTGGACGTGGCGGTGCTCGGCGACTCGATGCTCACCGGCATCCGCGATGACCAGGTCCGGCCCATCATGAAGCAGGGCGGCTGGGAGCACCTGCTGACCCTGATGCGCCAGAAGGACGCCGAGCTTTCCAAGAAGTAACCGGGTGGCGGGTTCCAGGAGCAGGCGGCCAGGCGTCTGGCGTCGAAGACGGTTGGACACGCGCGGACATCGGAGGAGACTGAGGCCGATGTCCGTCCCCCTCCTGCAACCAGCCCCCCTGCGTGAAGGGCGCTCCTCCCGCGAGGTGGACGCCTTCTGCGTCGAGTTCGCCCCGAGATCCCCGGGCCACCCCGCCGTCAGGGATTTGCAGCGGCTCCTGGCCGACGTGCCCGAGGAAGGCCTCGAGGCCCGGCTGGAGTGGGTGGAGCGATGTGTCGCCTGGCTGCGCGAGCCCAAACCCGTGGTGGGGTTGGTGGAAGCCGCCGAACCCGAGGCCCCCGCGCCGGTCACACGACTGGCCCTGTTGGTGCGCGTGCTGGAGGCCCGGGCCTCGGCCCGCGAGCCCGTGGTCGCGCTGGTGCGCGAGGTGCTGTCCGGCACGAGCGGATTGAGGCTCTTCTCCCAGGTGGGCATCCCCACCCGGCAGGGCTTCTTCAGCGAGGTGTCGGACCGGCTCACCCGCCGCCTGCTGCCCTCGCCGCCCGAGGACCACCAGCTCTCGGAATTGCTGCTGCGCCTCTTTCCCGAGCCCGGAGACGCCACCTGGTTGGAGACGCTGCCACCGGCGCTGCTCGCACGGCTCTCCGCCCTGGTGGAGGGAAGCGCCCCATCGCCCGCGCGAGCACCGGAGGTGGTGGTGCGCACCGACCTGGTGGACGCCCTGGGCCTGCTCTCCGTGCAGACGGCGGCCCTGGGGCTGGCCGAGGACGTGAGGGAGCGCTGCCCGGAGGTGTCCTTCCGCGCCTCGCCCTTCCTGAAGCTGCGCCGGATATGCGAGGGCGTGCTGGCCCGCGACGCCGCACCGGACTCGCTGCGGGAGCTGGGCGACGTGGTGGAGGAGTGCCGTCAGGTGGTGGCCATCGTCTCCAGCCACCTCGAGCAATACGGGGTGAGCGTGGACCTGGTGTACCGGCTGGAGCGCATCCGCCGGAGCCTGGAGCGCATGGAGGCCATTGCCCGGGTGCTGGGCGCGACAGCGGGCGAGGCACGTTGGAGGGAAGGCATCGCGCTGGTGGCGGACCTGGTGCGCCGGGCCCACGCGGACCACTCCATCCGCGCGCTGGTGGCGGGCAACGCGCGGCTGCTGGCACGCAAGGTCATCGAGCGCGCCGGCCACACGGGCGAGCACTACATCACCACCACGCGGGCCGAGTACCACCACATGGTGCACTCGGCGGCGGGCGGCGGGCTCATCACCGCCTTCACCGCCATCATCAAGCTGTACACGGTCACGCTCGCGCTGGCGCCCTTCTTCTACGGGCTCGCGCTGGCGGGCAACTACGTGGCCAGCTTCCTGATGATGCAGGTGACGGGCTCCACGCTGGCCACCAAGCAGCCCTCCATGACGGCGGCCACGCTGGGGAGCGCCATCGGCCACGGCGGCACCGCCGGGCGGCTCTCACGCCTCCTGGAGCTCATGCCCCGCCTCACCCGCTCACAGCTCGCCACGGCGCTGGGAAACATGGGCACCGTGCTGCCGGCGGCGGTGGGGCTCTCCATGGCCTTCGCCTGGTGGCGGGGACACCCGCTGCTCAACCAGGCCCAGGCCCACTACGTGGTGGACGCGCTGCACCCCTGGCACAGCGGCACCATCTTCTACGCCGCGCTGACGGGCGTGCTGCTGTGGATGTCCAGCCTCGTGGCGGGGTGGTTGGAGAACTGGGCGGTGTACCATCGCATCCCCGAGGCGCTCGCCCATCACCGGGCGCTGCGACGGGTGCTGGGCGACTCCGGGGCGAAGAGGCTGTCGGACGTCTTCGCGAACCACATCGCCGGCCTGGGGGGCAATGTGAGCATCGGCGTGCTCCTGGCACTGCCTCCCCTGGTGGGCTCCTTCTTCGGGCTGCCCCTGGACGTGCGCCACGTGACGCTGTCCTTCGGGCAGCTGTGCCTGGCCGGGTACGCGCTGGGGCCCGAGGCCCTGCTGCGGCCGGACTTCCTCGCGGCCCTGGGAGGCATTGCCCTCACCCTGGCCATCAACTTCGGAGTATCTTTCTCGCTCGCCCTGGGAGTGGCCCTGCGCGCCCGGGACGTGCCCCTGGCCGACACGGTGCGCATGGTGCGCCTGGTGGCCGCTCGCTTCCTGAGGGAGCCCCGCGCCTTCCTGCTTCCCCCCCGGGAGTGAACCGGGCGATCCACCCTGGTTGAAACCCGGGGCGGCCGGGCAGGCGGGGGCTCGCGCCACGCTTCTGGCGGGCGCGGTTCTCCGATAGGGTCCGCGCCGAATGAGTGACTCGACCCACAAGCCGCCGCGCCTTGCTCTCGCCTATGCCAGCCTGCTGGTCCGCCGACCCGGGCTCGTCCTCCTCGCGCTGCTCGCGCTGTTCGGCGTGTCGCTGTGGGGAACCTCGAAGCTGACCATCAACTCCAACCAGCTCGACCTCATCTCGCAGGAGCTGCCCGAGGTGAAGGAGGTCAAGCGCGTCATCGACATGGTCGGTGGCAGCGGCTACCTCATGTTGGCCCTGCGCGCCGACAGCGAGCCCACGCTCAAGAAGGTCGCCGACGACATCGCGGCGAAGCTGCTGGCGGACAAGGAGCACGTCCGCTTCATCACCTACAAGGTGCCGGTCGAGTTCGTGCAGCAGAACATGGCCCTCTTCATCAAGACGGAGGACCTGCTCGAGGGCAAGAGCCGCATCATGGCCTGGCTCAAGGATCAGCTGCGCCGCAACAACCCCTTCTTCATCGAAATCCAGAAGACCGAGCCGGTGAAGCTCGAGCTGACGGACCTCATCAACAAGTACAGCAGCGTCGGCAAGAAGAGCATCCGGGACGACTACTACATCTCCCAGGATCGCAAGATGATGCTCATCCTCATCAAGCCGATGTGGGACTCCAACCAGCTCGGCAAGACGAAGGCGTTCGTGGAGCACCTGCGCAAGGAGCTCGCGGCCTACTCCAAGAGCGAGCAGTCCGGCGGCGTGGAGGTGGTGGAGGACTACGACACGATGGGCAATGACAAGCTCGTGGCCTACGGCTTCACCGGCGCCTACAAGACGGCGGTGGACGACTCGTACGCCATCGAGGAGTCGCTCGAGCCGGTGTCCCTGCTCGCCTTCGCGGCCATCTTCCTCATCACCATCCTGGCCTTCCGCAAGTGGGTGCCCACCCTCATCGTGGCCATCGGCACGGTCGTCGGCACCATCATCACCATGGGCTTCACCTACGCCACCGTGGGCGAGCTCAACATGATCACCAGCATCCTCGGCGGCCTGCTGCTGGGGTTCGGCATCGACTACGGCATCCACTTCATCTTCCGCACGCGGCTGGAGCTGGGACAGGGCAAGCCCTATGACCAGGCCATCCAGGACGCGGTGGTGAACGCGGGCCGGCCGGCGCTGGTGTCCGCGGTGGTGACGGCGGGCTCGTTCTTCGTGCTGATGATCAGCGAGTTCCGCGGCTTCAGCCAGTTCGGCTTCCTGGCTGGCTGCGGCACCTTCATCATCGGCTTCCTGCTCTTCGCCTGGAGCCCGGCGCTGCTGGCGTTGTTGGGCCGCATCAACCCCGAGCTGCCCAAGAAGCTCATCGGCGAGATGAAGCCGCCCGCCCCGCAGAGCGTCGACACGGGCAAGGAGCTGCGCATCCCCCGGCCCGGCCTGATGCTCGTGGTGAGCACGGTCATCGTGGGCTTCATGTGCGCCTTCGCCATCCCCTGGAGCGACGTGGACGTGCCCACGGATCGCCCCGCCACCCTGGCCGAGCGCATCAAGGCCGGCGTGCGCTTCAACTACAACAGCCGCGCCCTCATCCCCGAGGGCCAGCCGTCGGTGAAGCTGCAGGATGAGATCACCACGCGCTTCGACATCTCCAGCGACCCCATCGCCGTCTACACGAAGACGCTGGAGGAGGCGAAGGCCGTCTACGACGAGCTCACCGACCCGAAGAACAAGGAGAAGTACTCCACCATCGACCAGGTGGTGAGCATCTACACCTTCGTCCCGCCGGCGGAGACAGCCGCGGCCAACGCGAAGATCCTCGCCGAGTGGAAGGAGGAGCTGAAGGACATCGACGTGGCGGCGCTGCCTCCGGAGACCCAGGACAAGGCGGCCCTCTTCATGAAGATGCTGGAGGCCAGGCCCTTCGACGTGCACGGCGTGCCGGAGATCTACTCCTCGCAGTTCCGCCACCTGCCGGAGACGAAGCCGGAGAACCACGGCTACCTGACGTTCATCTACCCGGCCGTGGACCTGTGGGACGGCAAGAAGATGCTCACCTTCGTGGACCAGACGAGCCACATCCCCACGCCCGAGGTGAAGGACGCCACGGGCAAGGTGCTCGCCCCCGCGATGGAGCGGCGGGCCGCGGGCGCGGCGCCCCTGTTCGCCCGGCTGGCGCGCATCGTGCTCTCCGACGGTCAGCTGACGGTGCTCCTGGTGACGCTGTGGATCCTGGTGATGCACTTCCTGGACTTCCGCAACATGAAGCTGGCGCTGGCCTCCGTCATCCCGCTCACGGTGGGTCTGGCGATGATGCTGGGCATCATGACGCTCGGTGACCTGCACCTGAACTTCATGAACATCATCATCCTGCCCATCCTCCTGGGCTTCGGGGTGAGCCACGGCCTCTACCTGCTGCACCGCTTCCTCGAGGGCACCTCGCCCGTGGTCGCGCTGCGCAGCGTGGGCGCCGCGGTGGCCTCGTCCACGCTGACGACGGCCGCGGGCTTCGCCGCCCTGCTGGTGGCCAGCCACAACGGCCTGAGGTCCATGGGCGTCGTGGCGTGCATCGGCCTCATCACCACCCTGGTGGTGTCCTTCACCGTGCTCGCCGCGGTGATGCAGGTGATGTGGGACCGGCTGCCGCGCAAGCTGAAGGACGGTGTGGTGCACACGTCCTCCCAGCAGCCCTCCGACGCGTCCAAGTCCGAGGCGGCCTGAACAGCGGCCTGACACGCCGCCCCGGGCGTGTCAGGCCGAGCCCGTGGCCTTGCGCCAGGCTCCCAGCAGGTGGTCGATGACCTCCTGCAACCCCACGCCCTTCGTCACCTGGGTGAAGACGAAGGGCCCGTCGCCGCGCATCTTCCGCGCGTCGCGCTCCATCACCGACAGGTCCGCGCCCACGTGCGGCGCCAGGTCCGTCTTGTTGATGACCAGCAGGTCGGACTGGGTGATGCCCGGTCCACCCTTGCGCGGCACCTTGTCCCCGCCCGCCACGTCGATGACGTAGACGGTGTAGTCCGCCAGCTCGCGGCTGTACTGCGCCGCCAGGTTGTCGCCCCCGCTCTCCACGAGGAGCAGCTGCGGCTTGAGCTCCTCCATGAGCTCCTCGAGCGCCAGCAGGTTGTGGCTGATGTCCTCGCGGATGGCCGCATGCGGGCACCCACCCGTCTCCACCGCCTTGATGCGCTCGGGAGAGAGGGCCTTGTTGCGCACCAGGAACTCGGCGTCCTCCCTGGTGAAGATGTCGTTGGTCACCACGCCCAGCCGGTAGTTGTCCCGAAGCGCCCGGCACAGCGCCAGCACCAGCGCCGTCTTCCCACTCCCCACCGGCCCACCGATACCGATGGTGAAGGCCCGCTCCTTGAAGTCGCGGCGCTTGGGCTCCTCGCGCTCGTGGAAGTGCCCCGGATGGTCCCACTCCTCATGCGTATGGTCGTGGTCTTCATCGTGGCCGTGGCCGCGGTGGTCATCGTGCATGGTTCACCTCAGGAGAGAAAGAGTCGCGAGTAGAGCCGGTCGTGCGTGGAGCCGAGCAGGTCCATCAACGGTGACGTCTGGGCCAACGACTCCACGCCCAGCCCGGCGCAGGCGTCGAACACCTCGTCCAGCAACGGAGCGCACAGGTGCTGGAGCTGGTGGGACTCGTGCGTGCCCACGATGCCCATCCGCACCGCCGCGGACAGCGCGCCCCTCAAGGTGAGGGACAGGTGGAGCTGCTGCGCGTCGGACAACCCCACATCCAGCGCGCGCAGCACCGCGCCGAAGAGGGGCGCGTGGTGATAGCGCAGCCCCGCCGCCCGGGCGGAGTGCCGCAGCGGACCCACGGGCTCGGGGAAGATGCGCGCGCACGTGTCCAGGAAGGCCCGCCCCTGGGTGCGGCTCGCCCGGTTGGCCACGTGGTTGGTGAGGAACGCCTCCGCGCGAGCGTCCAGCGCCTCCAGCGAGGAGGGCTCGCGCCAGGCCTCGCTCAGCAGCGGCAGCGCGCCGTGCCCCGCCTGCCAGAGCAGCTCCCGGACGAAGCGCTCCAGCCCCTCACGGCCGCGCACCTCGCCCTGCTGCACCGCCGCCTCCAACCCCCCCGAGTGCGCGAAGCCCCCGGTGGGGAAGCCCGAGTCCGCCAGTTGCAACACCCTCCACGGGTAGCCCATCTGGCCTGGTCCTCAGAACAGCGAGTAGCGCTGCGCCAGCGGCAACCGGACGGCGGGCTCGCACACGAGCAGCTCGCCATCCGCGCGCACCTCGTACGTCTCGGGGTCCACCGTGAGGGCGGGCAGCGCGTCGTTGAGCTTCATGTCGCGCTTGCCGAGCCCCCGGCACCGGCGCACCGCGGAGAGCTGCTTGGACAACCCCAGGCTCCGCACCATCCCATCCGCGAGCGCACGCCCCGAGACGAAGGCGATGCTGGTGGCGCCCAGCGCCCGCCCCCGGGCCCCGAACATCGGCCGCATGTAATAGGGCTGCGGCGTGGGAATGGACGCACCCGGGTCTCCCATCTGCCCCCAGGCGATGAAGCCGCCCTTGAGCACCAGCTCCGGACGCAGGCCGAAGAAGGCGGGCCGCCACAGCACCAGGTCCGCCAGCTTCCCCACCTCCACCGAGCCCACCTCGTGCACCATGCCGTGAGCGATGGCCGGGTTGATGGTGTACTTGGCCACGTAGCGGCGGATGCGCAGGTTGTCGTTGTCCCCGCGCTCCTCGCGCAGCCGGCCGCGCTGCTCCCGCATCTTGTGCGCCGTCTGCCACGTGCGGGTGATGACCTCGCCCACCCGGCCCATCGCCTGGCTGTCCGAGGCCATCATGCTGATGGCGCCCAGGTCGTGCAGGATGTCCTCCGCGGCGATGGTGCTTCCGCGGATGCGGCTCTCCGCGAAGGCCACGTCCTCGGGAATCTCCCGGTCCAGGTGGTGACACACCATGAGCATGTCCAGGTGCTCATCCAGCGTGTTCACCGTGTACGGACGCGTGGGGTTCGTCGAGCTGGGCAGCACGTTGGGCTGGCCGCACACCCGGATGATGTCCGGGGCGTGTCCGCCACCCGCCCCCTCCGAGTGGTAGGTGTGGATGGTGCGGCCCTTGAAGGCGGCCATGGAGTCATCCACGAAGCCGGACTCGTTCAACGTGTCCGTGTGGATGGTGACCTGCACGTCCTCGCCCTCGGCCACCGACAGGCAGGTGTCGATGGCGGCCGGCGTGGTGCCCCAGTCCTCGTGCAGCTTCAGGCCGATGGCCCCCGCGGCGATCTGCTCCAGCAGGCCCTCGGGACGCGAGGTGTTGCCCTTGCCGGTGAGGCCGATGTTGAGCGGCAGCGAGTCCGTGGCCTCCAGCATGCGCCGGATGTTCCACGCGCCCGGCGTGCAGGTGGTGGCGTTGGTGCCCGTGGCCGGCCCCGTGCCTCCGCCCACCCAACTGGTGATGCCGCTGGCGATCGCCTCGTCCGCCTGCTGCGGGCAGATGAAGTGGATGTGCGAGTCGATGCCGCCCGCCGTGACGATGAGCCCCTCGCCCGCGATGGCCTCGGTGGTGACGCCCACCACCATGCCCGGCGTCACCCCCGCCATCACGTCCGGGTTGCCCGCCTTGCCGATGCCGGCGATGCGCCCACCCTTGATGCCGATGTCCGCCTTGTAGATGCCCGTCCAGTCGATGATGAGCGCGTTGGTGATGACGCAGTCCAGGGCCTCGGCGTCACCCACCCCGGCATTCTGGCCCATGCCCTCGCGCAGCACCTTGCCGCCGCCGAACTTGCACTCGTCTCCGTAGACGGTGAGGTCCTTCTCCACCTCGGCCAGCAGCCCCGTGTCCCCCAGCCGGACCCGGTCGCCCGTGGTGGGACCGAACATGTCCGCGTAGTGACGGCGATCCATCTTCCGGCTCATGCGCCCTCCTCGTGTCCGAAGCCCCGCTCGGCCACCTGGCCCAGGGCGCGTTGCTGGTTCTCTGGAGACACCGGTCCGGAGCCCAGCGCGTTACCGCCCTGAACCACCCGCGCCCCGGCGATGGCCACCAGCGATACCGTCTTCTTCTCTCCGGGCTCGAAGCGCACCGCCGTGCCCGCCGGGATGTCCAGCCGCCGCCCGTACGCCTTGGCCCGGTCGAAGACGAGCGCGCGGTTCGTCTCGAAGAAGGGATAGTGGCTGCCCACCTGCACCGGACGATCTCCCCGGTTGGTGACCTCCACGGTGACGGCGTCGCGGCCCTCGTTGAGCACCAGCTCGCCCGGCTGCACGAACACCTCGCCCGGCCGCACCGCCTCGTGTTGAGGGGCCCGCGTGAAGCGCTCCAGCGGCGGCACGGGGAGGAAGCTCCCGTAGAGCGCCAGTGACAGGTCGCCGTGCTCGGCCTCGATGGGGTGATGCACCGTCACCAGCTTCGAGCCGTCCGGAAAGGTGCCCTCCACCTGCACCTCCGCCACCATCTCCGGCACGCCCTCCATCACCTGCGCGCGCCCCAGGAACTTGCGCCCTAGGTCCATCAGCTCGGCCACGCTCCGGCCGTCGCGAATGAACTCCAGGAGCTGGGTGGCGATGAGGGCCACTGCCTCGGGGTAGTTGAGCCTCAACCCCCTCGCCAGGCGCTTCTGGGCCAGGAAGCCCGCGCCGTGAAGCAGCAGCTTGTCGATTTCCCGCGGCGACAGATGCATGCACCCTCCGGGTGGTCCCCGCCCAGGCCGGAGCCGGGCGGTTCGGAGCACCCTACCGCGATGCGTCATCCACTGCCAGAACCGCCGGGCTTCACCCCCTGCGGGTCCAGGGGTCATCCCCGAGCAGGGCGGGGAGGAAGGACAGCCACTCGCGAGCGGTACGCACGAGGGCCTCGGCGGAAGAGGCCGCCACCCGGAGCACCAGCCCATCCGGCCCGAGCGGGCTGGCGGAGCAGACGAGCCCGGCCCGAGGGGTGACGGGCAGGGCCCCCACGTGCGCGGCGAGCGCCTCGCGGGCGGCGTCCAGTGCGGGCCCCACCAGGAGCACGGTGCCGATCGCGTCGAAGCGGCCCAGCCGCGCGGGGAGCGCCCCGTGGGAGGGGTCGAGCAGCCAGCGCTCATCGAGCAGGGCCCGGCCCTCGCGGTGGACGCGGAGCGTGGAGGCGTACCGCGAGAAGGCCCACCGCTCGCCGTTGGCGCTGCGGCCAGCGGTGACCAGGTCCATGAGCACGAGCGAGGCGCCCGGGGCGAGCTGGACGTCCTGGCGCTGCGCGAACCGGGCGCCCGTGAAGCACATGGTGGGGTCCGGCGCGAGCACGAGCAGCGCGCCCTCCTCCACCCGCGCCGACAGCTCGCTGCGGCAGCCACGAGGCGAACGGTAGACCCGGGTGGAGCCCTGGCTCGACAGGAGCGCGGTGGCACCTGGGGCCACCGCGATGTCCACGGCGAGGTGGTCTCCATCCACCAATCCCCCTCCGAGCGAGCTGGTGTAGACCCAGGCGGCGTGCCCGTGGTTGCGCGGCGTCAACAGCCGCAAGGGGCTGTGTGCGCGCGCGGTGCGCACTACGGTGCGAGGACCCACGCGCTCGAAGGCGAGCCGCGCGTCCCCTTCGCGGTGGGCCCGAGGGACTCCAGGATGATGGATGGGCTCACTCTGAATCATGGGTGCACCTGGCCAGAGGTCTACTCTGAATCCTTGGCGCTGGCCATGAGCGCGCGGGCGTGAAGCTCCTTCAGCTTCGCATTGCGGTCGCGTGCCTGCACCCACTCATCCAGCCGCGCGGCATCCAGCACGACGACGAGCACCTCGCCCGAGCGCTCTGCCGCCAATCCACTCTCGAATCCCTTGGCGAAGCCGCCGAGCGAAATGAAGAACCCGAGCCGGCAGCGGCCATAACGCCGTTCAATCTTCTTGAGGAAGACGTCGAGTTCCTTGCGCTCGACCGGTTTCGACCAGTTCTTGCACTCGCCCAGAATGTATTGCGACTGCGCCTGCAGCCAGAAAGGGTCCGTCGACTCGTTGGGAATGATGATGTCGATCTCCTCGTCCAGGCTCTTGCGATTCGTCTGGGTGCGCTCGAAGCCAGCAATCGACTTGAACAAGAGCGCGACCAGATCTTCGAGCAGTGCCCCCTTCTTGAACGGATCGCGCTCGGTCCGAACCCCGTGCCACAGCTCACGGATGGTCTCTTCCCGCTTGCCATTCGCGAGCGCCGCCATCCGCCGCTCGCGCGCCGCTTCCAGCGCGTGACGCACCTTCACCTTGAGGATGGCCTCGAAATAGGCGTTCTTCTCGAGGTAGTCGTAGGCCCCCGCCGTAAAGGCGCGATTCACCGAGTCCGAGTCGGCGATCCCCGTCACGAGGATGACCTTTGCTTCTGGCGCCCGCTGCCGGATGGACTGGATGAGGTCCAGACCCGTGTCCGGCCCGTAGCGGCCCTGGAGCTTGCGGTCGAGCAGCACCAGGTCCCACCCCGGCTGCTCCAGCTTCGCAAGTGCCGAGGGACCGTCCGTGGCCGCGTCCACGGAGTACCCCTCGGTCGCCAGAATGGTGCGGTAGGTCTCGAGGAACGCCGGCTCATCGTCGACGAGGAGGATTCTTCCGGTGGGGTTCATGGCCGCTCCATACCAGTGGTGGATATCCGCATCACGAAGCGCGCTCCCCCCAGGGGTGAGGCGTCACAGGCAACCAGGCCCTTCATCTCCTTCTCGATTACCTCTCGAACGAGGGCAAGTCCAAGCCCACTGCTGCCCCGTAGGGAGATCCCCTCCTCGAAGACCGCCCTCCGCATCTCCTCGGGGACTCCAGGACCGTTGTCCTCGATGGAGATCCGCACAGCACTGGCCCCCTCGAGCGCCTCGGCCCGCAGCCGGATGACGGGGGACTCGGATGGAACGGACTGCGCTGCATTGCGCAGCACGTTGGTGAGAGCCAGGACCACACGCGCCCGGTGACCAGAGACCGGGGGCAGCGTGGCCGGCAGCACCTGCTCTATGCGTTGCCTCGACTCGCTCTCGACAGCCGAGACCGCATCGCGAATCGCGGATAGCAGCTCGAAGGGCTCGGGCGGTGTTCCCGCGAAATTCGAAAGCTCAACGAGTTGGCTGATGAAGCGGAAGACGGAGTCTATACCTCGATCGATTTCTTCCCTCCTCCGAGCAACCACCCCGCCCGGCTCACTCGCCAATAGAACCTCCCGATACAGCGCGCCCACCGCCGTTTTCACCGGGACGAGCATGTTACGGACTTCGTGAGCGACCATCCGCGAATGGCGAGCCGTGGCTTCGGCAACAGCGCTGGCCTGCACATGGGCCACACTCCCGGTCGTTCGACCGGCAACTTCGTTTGCCGCGGACAAGGTGAGATCCGCGATGAGTGAGCTGGCCAGAACCGCCATCGCTGATTCTTCCGGCCTTGAGATCTCGGCGAGCAACTCCAGCCCCATGGGGAGAACCTCGATCCAGCTTCGTTTAGCCTCATCACTTCTGCGGAAGGCTACGAGTCCGAGAAACTCCAGCCGCTCGATCGATGCCCAGGAGTACGGAAATTCCGAAGCCTCAATCCCATCGAATGACCAGGTCCGAATCCGCACCAACTCGCTCGCGGTCTGGCGACTCACCCGCCATGGGTCATTGGGACCGAATGACTGCTCTGCCTCGACATGCAGCAACCAGCGAATGGCGTCGCGCCCCGCAAGCTCAAGAAAGACACGACCAATTGGCGTCAAGGTCTTCCCGTCACCAACGCCTCGCGTCGCCCGAATCGCCGCAGCATACGCAGCAGCATCAGCATATCCGGAGTGCCCCACAGAGGCCTCGGTTCGCGCAATACCCGCGAGCCGATCGAGTTCCAAAGTACGAATCAAACTGGAAAGACCGTCACGCAGACCGATCTGCCGAGCAATGGCCAGCTCTACCCATGCCTCTATGTCCTTGTCCGAAGCGTCCCTGCCAATACTCTCGCGCAGGAGTTGCGCCATGCGATTGGCGAAACGAACGACCAGATCCTGTTGCTGCCACTCCATAAAGAGGTCTTCCGGACTCCGCACAAGCCTGCGTGCACCAGGCCTCGCTGGTTCCTGCTCCAGTCGCTCCAAAGCACGAACAAGAGCGTTCCGCGCGAAGGCCGGGTCGATGGACACCGAAGGCGAAGATGTCTTCGGCCGACCAGACGGCAGCTCCACTTGCCGAAGGTGACCGCTCAACTCGTCGATGAATGACACCGAATGCACCCCTGGGTGGAACCGCCGAACATAGCAGGCTCCCCAGGACCCCAGGGGCCGACGAGCACGGCCGGATGCAGGAAGACCTGTCGGCCCCGAACCGGCGCGGCTTTCCGATAGACAACGCTTGTAGCCCAAGGTTACTGGCCCACTCCTGGCTCCGGCTCGTTACATTACCCACGTGCCCACTTCAGCCAACGCGTCCATCCTGGCGATCGATCTCGGAACCTCGGCCGTCAAGCTGGCGGTCGTCACCCTCCGGGGGAAGATCCTCGGCGGCGATGTCGAACCCATCCAGCTCGAGCTGCTGCCCGACGGCGGTGCCGAGCAGGACCCCGAATCCTGGTGGACCGCCATCATCCGTGGCACCCGCCGCCTGATGGACAAGGGAGTCATCTCCGCCGAGGACATCATCGGCATCAACGTCAGCTCCCAGTGGTCCGGCACCGTCGCCGTCGACGAGCGGGGCAAGCCCCTGCGGCCCGCCATCATCTGGATGGACTCGCGTGGGGCGCCGCACGTCCGGCGCGTCGCCAACGGCCTCATCCCCATCGAGGGCTATGGCCTCGCCCGCCTGCTCACCTGGGTGCGGCTGACCGGCGGGGCGCCCACCCTCTCGGGGAAGGACCCGCTCGGCCACATCCTCTACCTCCAGAGCGAGCACCCCGAGCTCTACCGCAACACCTACAAGTTCCTCGAGCCCAAGGACTGGCTCAACCTGCGGCTCAGTGGCCGCTTCGCGTCCTCCTACGACTCCATCACCCTGCACTGGGTCACCGACAACCGGGACCTCAAGCGCATCACCTACGACGAGCGCCTGCTGCAGATGACGGGCATGCCGCGCGAGAAGCTGCCGGACCTGGTGCCCGCGGCGACCGTGCTCGGCCCCCTGCAACCCGAGGCCGCCCGCGCCCTGGGGCTGAGCGACAAGGTCCAGGTCATCACCGGCGCCCCGGACATCCTCGCGGCCGCCGTGGGCTCGGGCGCGGTGCGCGACCACGAGCCCCACCTGTGCATCGGCACGTCCTCCTGGCTGAGCTGCCATGTGCCGTACAAGAAGACGGACGTCCTGCACCAGATGGGCACCCTGCCCTCCGCGCTGCCCGGCCGCTACCTGCTCACCAACGAGCAGGAGTCCGCCGGCATCTGCCTGTCCTTCCTCAAGGACAACATCCTCTTCGGCCACGAGGAGCTCTCCAACAGCGGCAACGACCAGGAGTCGGTGGACCTCTACAAGGTCCTCGAGAAGGAGGCCGAGCGCATCCCCGCCGGCAGCGACCAACTCATCTTCATGCCCTGGCTCAACGGCGAGCGCAGCCCGGTGGACGACCAGCGACTGCGCGGCGGCTTCTTCAACCAGTCACTCAAGACGACGCGCGGGCACATGGTGCGCGCCGTGCTGGAGGGCGTGGCCTACAACTCGCGCTGGCTCCTCACCTACGTGGAGAAGTTCGTCGGCCGCAAGCTGGACTCCATCCGCATCATCGGCGGAGGCGCCCGCTCGAGGCTGTGGTGCCAGACGGTGGCGGACGTGCTGGACCGGCGCATCCTCCAGGTGGACGAGCCCGTGCTGGCCAACGCGCGAGGCGCGGCGTTCCAGGCGGCGGTGGCGCTCGGACACCTCAGCGTGGACGAGATTCCCTCGCTCGTCCCCATCGCCCACACCTTCGAGCCCAACCCGAAGAACCGCGAGCTCTACGACGAGCTCTTCCGTGAATTCGTGAACCTCTACAAGTGCAACAAGGCCATTTTCGCTCGGCTCAACCGGTCCCGGAGTGCCTGACATGAAGAATGAAATGAACGCGGCAGGACAGTCTCAGGAGCGAAAGAACACCATGGATCTGCCAGAGCTCGGAACGAGCCTCCTCAACCACGTCCCCCCCCGGCTGCTCTCGACGGCGGAGCGCTATCTCAAGAACATCCCCCTGCTGCGCAACCGGCTGGCGAAGGAAACGGATTCGATGCTGGCCGAGTTGGAGGGAGGTCTGAAGCCCTACCGGGGCCAGACCCGCACCTTCGACCAACTGCCGGCCCAGGGCCTCTCGCGCGAGGAGGTGCTGCGCGAGATGGAGCGCATGAAGGACAAGGAGGAGGACCGGTGGAAGGAGGGCCTCGTGTCGGGGGCCGTGTACCACGGCGCCGACGAGCACATCGACTTCCTCAACCGCGTGTATGCCATCAACTCGCAGAGCAACCCGCTGCACGCGGACCTCTGGCCGAGCGCCACCAAGTTCGAGGCCGAGGTGGTGGCCATGACGGCGAACATGCTCGGCGCCGCCGAGGCCAACGCCGGCCGCGCCCCGGACGAGCACATCTGCGGCTCCCTCTCGTCGGGCGGCACCGAGAGCATCATGCTCGCCATCAAGACGTACCGGGACTGGGCGCGCGAGACGAAGGGCATCACCCGGCCGGAGATGGTGGCGCCCTCCAGCGCGCACCCCGCCTTCGACAAGGCCGCGCACTACTTCGGCGTCAAGATGGTCCGCGTGCCCGTGGGGCCGGACTACCGCGCCGACGTGAAGGCCACGCGCAAGGCCATCAACCGCAACACCATCGTGCTCATCGGCTCGGCGCCGGGGTTCCCCCACGGTGTCATCGATCCCATCGAGGAGCTGTCGGAGCTGGCGCGCAAGCGGGGCATCGGCTTCCACACCGACGCGTGTCTGGGTGGCTTCGTGCTGCCCTGGGCGCGCAAGCTGGGCTACCCCGTGCCGGACTTCGACTTCCGGCTGCCCGGTGTCACGTCCATGTCCGCGGACACGCACAAGTTCGGCTATGCCGCCAAGGGCACGTCCGTGGTGCTGTACCGGGGCTCCGAGCTGCGCTCGCACCAGTACTTCACCGCCACCGAGTGGCCCGGCGGCATCTACTTCTCGCCCACCTTCTCCGGCAGCCGGCCCGGCGCCCTCATCGCCGCGGCCTGGGCCTCGCTGGTGTCCATCGGCGAGGAGGGCTACCTGGACGCCACCCGCCGCATCCTGGAGGCGGCCGACACCATCAAGCGCGGCATCCGCTCCATCCCCGGCATGCACGTGCTCGGCGAGCCGCTCTTCGTCATCGCCTTCGGCTCGAGCGACGTGGACATCTACAAGGTGATGGAGCGCATGGGCGCGAAGGGCTGGAGCCTCAACGGCCTGCACAAGCCCGCCGCGGTGCACCTGTGCGTCACCCAGCGGCACACGCAGCCCGGCGTGGCCGAGCGCTTCCTCGAGGACCTGAAAGCCGCCATCGAGCACGTGCGCGCCAACCCGGGCGAGAAGGGCACCATGGCGCCCGTCTACGGCATGGCGGGCACGGTTCCCTTCCGCGGGCTGATCAGCGACCTGCTCAAGAAGTACATGGACCTGCTCTATAAGGTTTGATGTGTCCGGGGCGGGCTTGTCACGAAAGTGTCACAAGCCCGCCCGACAAGCGCCATACAGTCCGCCGCGCATGCCGCACATCCTGATCGTTGACGACGAGCCGGACCTCGCGGAACTGTTGGCATACAACCTTGGAAGGGTCGGCTTCGCCACCACCCTGGCGCACACCGGGGAGGAGGCCCTCGCGCGGGTACGCACCACCGCTCCGGACCTCATCCTGCTCGACCTGATGCTGCCCGATATCGACGGGGCCGACCTGTACCGTCAGCTCCGGGCCGACCCGGCCACGAGCCACCTGCGCATCCTGGTCCTCTCGGCCCGTCCGGATGCCCACAGCCGGGTCAGCGGAGTGGAAATCCTCCTCAAACCCTTCAAGGTGCAAGAGGTAGTCGCGCGGGTGAGCACCCTGGTCCAGGACCCCTCCGTGCCCCCCGAGCGGGCAGTCTTTCGTGCTGGCACTTATCCCCAGGTGTTGTAGTCACGGCCCGGAAACGGACGGGTCACGGATGTGTCACGTCCGTCAGGAGAAGCGCGATGCTCGAGAAGCTGATGCCCAAGTCGGACGAGTTCTTCGACGACTTCGATGCCCAGTGTGCCGTCACCGTGGAGGGCGCGCGCATGCTGCACGCGCTGCTGAGTGACTACCGGGACGTGGCCGCCAAGGTGCAGGCGCTCAAGGAGGTGGAGCACAAGGGCGACGAGGTGACTCACACCGCCTTCAACCGGCTGCACAAGCAGTTCATCACCCCGTTCGACCGGGGGCAGATCCACTCGCTGCTGTCGCGCATCGACGACGTGCTGGACCTGACCAACGCCGCGGCGGCCCGGCTGCACTACTACGAAATCCAGACGAGCCTGCCGGACGCCACCGAGCTGGCGCGGTTGCTGGTGCTCTGCACCGAGAAGGTGCGGGAGGTGGTGGCGGCGCTGCGGCTCATCAAGAAGCCCGAGCAGATCCTCGCCGGCTGCAAGGACATCAAGCGCCTGGAGTCGCAGGCGGACGAGGCGCTGCGCTCGGGGCTGGGCCGGCTCTTCAAGAGCGGAGCGGACCCGCTGACGATCATCAAGTGGAAGGAGATCTACGACTTCATCGAGACGGCCACGGACAAGTGTCAGGACGTGGCGAACGTCATCGAAGGCGTGGTCCTGGAGCACTCCTGATGTTGCTCGCCGCTGTCATCCTGATCGTCGCCGTCGCGCTCGTCTTCGACTTCATCAACGGCTTCCACGACGCGGCCAACTCCATCGCCACGGTGGTGGGCACGCGCGTGCTGTCGCCGAACCTGGCCGTGGCGTGGGCCGCCTTCTTCAACTTCGTCGCCGCATTCGGAGGCGGAGTGAAGGTGGCCAACACCATGGGCAAGGGCATCATCAACTTCGAGATGCTGCGAGCCCAGGGTCCGCAGGCCGTGTTGATGGTCATCTTCGCCGCCCTGATGGGCGCCATCGCCTGGAACCTGCTGACGTGGTGGTGGGGCCTGCCCTCCTCGTCCTCGCACGCGCTGGCGGGGGGAATGATTGGCGCCACGCTGCCGGTGCTCGGGTTCGCGGGGCTGGTGGGCTCGGGCATCGCGAAGATCGCCGCCTTCATCGTGCTCTCGCCGCTCATCGGCATGGTGTTCGGCACGATGCTGATGCTGGCGAGCACGTGGACGGTGCACAAGCAGACGCCCCTGAAGGTGGACACGTGGTTCCGGCGCCTGCAGCTCGTGTCGTCCGCCATCTTCTCCTACAGCCACGGCACCAATGACGCACAGAAGGTGATGGGCATCATCGCGGTGGTGCTCTTCGGCACCATCTGGAGGGACCGGCCCTTCCACATCGACTGGTGGATGATCATCTCGTGCCACGCGGCCATCGCGATGGGCACCTTCTTCGGCGGCTGGCGCATCGTGAAGACGATGGGCCACAGCCTCACGAAGCTGGCGCCCATCGGCGGCTTCGCCGCGGAGACGGGTGGAGGTGTCACTATCATCGCGCTGGCGAAGCTGGGCATCCCCGTGTCCACCACGCACACCATCACGGGCGCGATCGTGGGCGTGGGCTCCACGAAGGGCTGGCGCGCGGTGAAGTGGGGCGTGGCCGGCCGCATCATCTGGGCGTGGGTGTTCACCATCCCCGCCTCGGCGCTCATGGCGGTGCTGGTCTACGGGCTGTCCAGGCTGGTGGTGATGGCGGTGGAGTGAGCAGTTCTCGCGACGGGAGTGCGCTCCACGCCCTCGCGTGGTGTAGAAGACGGGCGCCCCTGTCCCGTGCCGGGCGCAGGGCCGGAGAGGAAACCGACCATGAACCGACTCGCGCTCGTACTGGGACTCGTGCTGCTCGCCGGCTGCTCCGCGGTGAAACACAGCCGCGTCCGCCCCGACTACGAGGCCGTGGACAAGACCCAGGTCAAACGGCTCGTCGTGGTCACCCAGCCCCTCCCCGACGGCAAGAAGGAGGTCGGCGAGCTGTGGAGCCTCATCGCCCGCCGCTACGTCAACCAGAACCGCGACTTCATCGCCAAGGCCAACGTCGCCCTCGACGGCAACCCCGAGGACATCTCCTTCAAGGGCCTGTGCGTCGAAGACCTCGAGGGCGTCCTCTGGCTCGCCCCCGATGTGAAGCGCACCGGCAAGGGCGTGGAGTCCTCCGTGAAGGCCCAGCTGCTGCGCTGCCGCGATGGTCAGGAAGTCTGGGCCGCCGAGGCCGCCGGAAGCTGGCCCTCCGAGGACGAGCGCTACAAGGAGCTCAGCGTCCAATACACCAGCGAGCTCGGCCCCGAGGTCACCCCCTACGTCGCCCCCTCCTTCCGACTGCTGAGCGCCACCCTCAACACCCTCCCCCGTCCGACGCTCAACGAGGCCGAGGTCGAGGAGAAGATCGAACTCGGGGAGTAGGCACGCATGTTGGACCAGAGCACGACCCTCGTCCGGCTCCTCATCGCCTTCGGGCTCGGGTTCGCGCTCGGCTTCGAGCGCGAGATACGGGGGCAGGACGCCGGTCTGCGCACCCATATCCTCGTCTGCCTCGGCGCCTGCCTCTTCACGCTGTGCAGCCTCCTCGTCGAGCAACCGCTCGAGGCCAACCTGCACCAGCAGGAGGTCCGCGCCGACGTCAGCCGCATCGCCAGTCAGGTCGTCGTCGGCATCGGCTTCCTCGGCGGCGGCGCCATCCTCCGCCACGGCGCCACCATCAAGGGACTCACCACCGCCGCCAACCTCTGGCTCACCGCCTCCGTGGGCCTCGCCGTCGGCATCGGCTTTCCCCTGCTCGCCGCCGCCGCCACGGGACTCGCGCTGGTGGCGCTCGCCGGCCTGCGTCTGCTCGAGCGCGCCATCCACCGCTTCCGCAGGGAACATGGGGTCATCCCGGATCGGGACATCTCCACACGGTCTCCGCCGGGGAACAGGGAGGACGTGGAGAGGCCTCGGAATCGCTAGACCCTCACCCCGTCCCCCGCCCAGGGGGAGAGGGGGTGGGGCTCACGCCAGGTCCGCGAGGCGCCGGTCCATCTCCGTGCGGATGAAACGCTCGATCTCCTCCGCCGTCGTCAGGTCCATCGCCGTCTCGAGCATCCGCTGCGCATCCTCCCGGCTCGACTGCCGGATGATGCTCTTCACCGTCGGAATCTGCCCCGCCGTCATCGACAGCTCGTCGAAGCCCAACGCCAGCAGCACCAGCGCGTAGACGGGGTCTCCCGCCATCTCCCCGCACATGGCCACGGGAATCCCCGCGTCCTTCGCCGCCGTCACGATGTTCTTCAGCGAGCGCAGCACCGACAGGTGCAGGGGCTTGTACAGGTACGCCACGTCCCGGTTCTGCCGGTCGATGGCCAGCGAGTACTGGATGAGGTCGTTCGTCCCCACCGAGAAGAAGTCGGCCTCCTGCGCCAGCCGGTCCGCGATGAGGGCCGCGCTCGGCGTCTCCACCATGATGCCCACCTGGAAGCGCTTGCCGAGCGGAACGCCCGCGCGCCCCAGCTCCGTACGACACGCCTCCAGCTCGCTCCGGGCCTCGCGCAGCTCGCTCATGCCGCAGATGAGCGGGAACATCATCCGCATGTTGCCGTGCACGCTCGCTCGCAGCAGCGCCCGCAGCTGGACCCGGAACAGCTCCCGGTTGGCCAGGCAGTAGCGGATGGCCCGCAGCCCCATGGCCGGGTTGGGCTCCTTCTCGTGCTTGCCCTTCCCCGGCACCTTGTCCCCGCCCAGGTCCAGCGTGCGGATGGTCACGGGCCGGTTGCCCATCGCCTCCAGCACCTGCCGGTACGCCCGGTACTGCTCCTCCTCACCCGGCGGGCTCTTGCGGTCCAGGAACATGAACTCGGTGCGGTACAGGCCGATGCCCTCCGCTCCGTGCGACAGCAGTGACTGGATCTCCTCCGGGAACTCGATGTTCCCCACCAGGCGGATGCGGAAGCCGTCCGTGCTCTGCGCGGGCAGGTCCTTGGCTTCCAGCGCCCGAGCCTCGAACTCCTGGTGCCGGCGCATCGTCTCGTGGAAGAGCGCCAGTTGGTCATCCGTGGGGTTCACCAGGATGAGGCCCCGCGTCCCGTCCAGGGCCACCAGGTCTCCCGGGGAAATCTGCTCGCTGGCGCGCCCCGCGCCCACCACCGCCGGCGTGGAGCGGGCGCGCGCGACGATGGCCGTGTGGCTCGTCTGGCCTCCCAGGTCCGTGACGAAGCCCGCCACCCGCCCGGTGCGGGCCATCAGCGCCGCGTCCGCTGGCGACAGGTCGTGCGACACCACCACCGCGTGGTCCGGCAGCACCACCTCCTCGTCCACCACCTGCCCCATCAGGTTGCGCACCACCCGGTCCGCCACGTACTCCACGTCCGAGCGCCGCTCGCGGAAGTACTCGTCCGGGATGTTGTCGAAGAGGTGCTTGAGCTTGCGCGCCACCCGCCGCACCGCCCACTCCGCGTTGATGCGGTCCTCCACGATGAGCCGGTTCACCTCGTCCACGAACATCGGATCGTGGAGCATCAACCGGTGCGCCTCGAGGATGAGGGCGTGCTCGGGGCCCTCCGTCTTCGAAATCTGATCCTTGAGATCGGAGAGCTGGCGGTCGGACAGGTCCAACGCCGTCTTCATCCGCATGCGCTCGGGATCGACCTCGGCCTCGGCCAGCCGCAGCTTGGGGGTCCGCACCCGCTTGCGATCCAGGATGTAGGCGTGGCCCACCGCCACGCCGGGCGAGGCGCCGATGCCCTTGAGGTTCAACGTGGGGGTGGCCTGGCTGCTCACGGTTCCTTCTTCTTCCGCGGCCTCTCGCCGCACGCTTGGCTTCACTTCGACTCGCCAAACCGGTTGGCGATGAGCTTCTGGATCTCCTGGAGGCACGCCTCGGCGTCCTCGCCCTTGCACGTCACCGTCACCTGCATGCCCTGCGCCGCCGCCAGCATCAGCACACCCATGATGGATTTGGCGTTGGCCTTCTGGCCCTCGCACATGAGCGACACCTCGCTCTTGTAGCGATTGGCCACCTGGACCAGCTGTGCCGCGGCCCGGGCATGCAGCCCGAGCGCGTTGATGATCTCGAATGTCCCTTCGGCCATGCTCGACATTGCCAGTCCCTGTTCTCCCCTCTTCTACAAGAAGGCACCCGCCGCACAGGCCAGTCCCGCGGCGAGGTAGAGCACCACGTAGTTAGGAACCCGACGGGCGACCAGGAGGTAGGACACCACCCCCAGGGCCAGACAGCCCAGGGACAGCAGGGGTGCATAACGGCCCCCCGCGTTGGCCCCGAAGGTGGCGGCCAACCAGGCCGCCAGTCCGCCCGCACACGCCGCCGCCACCGACCGCAACTTCGCTCCCCGGGAGGGGAGATTGGCCCTCGCCACCGCCTCCACCAGCCTGTCGCCCAACGACAGGCCCAGCAAGTACAGCCGGGCCCGGAGCGTCAGGTGGACGAGGTTGTAGAGGACGAGGAAGAGCACCGCCGCCCACGCCGCCAGCACGGGCACCAGCGCCGCGCACACCGCGCCCGTGGCCGGCTTGAGCGACAGCCAGAAGAAGCCATCGCCCAGCGCCGCCAGCGGCCCCATGAGGGCCGCCTTGAAGGCCACCACCCTGTCCGGCGGCTCCTCGCCCCGGGCCACGCGCTGCTCGTGGTAGAGGACGCCGCCCACGATGGCCGCCGCCACGTAGGGGTGGGTGTTGAAGAAGACGAGGTGCCGGCGCACCGCTGCCTCCAGCGCCTGCTTCTCCGGGTAGAGCTGCTCCAGCGCCGGGTAGATGGCGTACGCCAGCCCCAGGTTCTGCATGCCCTGTGGATTCCACGAGGCCTGCAGGAAGAGCGAGCGCAGGAAGACGCGCAGCAGCACTCCGCGGGAGAGGGGCGGGCTGACGGCGCTCACAACCGCTCCTTCAAGGTGAAGAGGAGCACGGCCACGCTGACGGCCACGGCGCCCAGGCCCGCGAAGAAGGGGGCACGCCGGGCATGGCTGCCCCGCGCGGCGATGGAGGCCGCCACCGAGGCCATGGCCGGGTAGGCCCAGGCCAGCCCCCGCAGCAGCGGCAGCGGCAGGCGCTCCAACAGCGGCCCGAGGAAGAAGCCCGCCAGCGCGCACGCGGAGGTGATCATCCCGAAGAGGACGAAGTGCGGCCACATGCCCCACAGGTTCTGCCGCATCGCCCGGGTGAGCTGACCCGACTCGGCCGAGGCCATGGCCTTGCGGGCCAGCCGCGCCGAGTAGCGCTCCAGCGCCCGGTCCACCAACTGCCCCACCCGGCCCAGCCCCACGAAGAGGAGCACGGCGAGCGACCAGAGGGCGGGAGTGGAGCCCGCGCCGGTGGCCGCCGCCATGGTGGCCGCCGCCGCGGAGGTACCGGTGGCCGACAGCGTGTCGTTGTCCGGCAGCGAGGCGCCCAGGTTGGCAGTCCCCAGGTGGAAGAGCTCCAGCAGCATGCCCACGAAGAGCCCCGAGGCCACGTCGTTGAGCAGCATCCCCATGGCCGTGGCGGCCACCAGCGGCCGGGAGAACATGGCCTGGAGGAAGGCCTTGCGCTCCACCGCGACGAGGCCACCCCAGATGCCAGCGAGCGCTACCTGGGTCCAGCCCACGCTCACGGGCTCACCCCGCCTTTCCCCAGCGATCTTGCAGCTCCGCCAGCTCCACCGGCTTCTCCACCGGGACCGCTCGCGCTTCCACCCGCACGCCCTCGGTCGCCAGCCGCTGCAACACCTGCAGCTCCGACTCGGCCAGGAAGACGGACGGCGACACCTGCCGCCGGCCCGTCCCGAAATGCACGTTGCCCAGGTTGAGCTGCTCCACCTTCAGCCCGTGCGCCTGCGCGAAGGGCACCGCCGCCACGTCCCTCAGCAGCACCAGCGTCTTCACCGCGTCCTTGGAGACGGCCGCGAAGTCCACCTGCGCCAGGGGGAGGATCTGCACCTCGATGGCGCTCTGCACCGCCAGGGCCATGGCGGCGCGCACCAGGGGACTCGAGGCCGCTTCATCGTCGGCGACGACGACGCGCGAAACCTTCAGATGCGGCAGCCAGGCCTCGACGACCTGTCCATGAATGAGGCGGTTGTCGACGCGGACCAGGGAGATCACGGCAGTCTCGAATCGCCCACCCTCGGGGGGCCGTCAAGTTCGCGGCACGGTCTGCTGACGCTGCTGGGCCTCTCGCAACAGGGCTGAAGCACAGGTGATGTTGCGCTGACCATAGGACGCCAGCTGGCTGGCCATCTCCGAAAGCGGCATCTCCTCGGAGCGCAAGGAGTTGGCCTTCAGGAGCATGGGAAGGTTCACGCCCGCGAGCACCTCCAACTTGCCCGACTCACAGCGCTCCGAACACATCATCAGCGACTCCTTGCACGGAGTCCCACCGAAGAGGTCGGCCATGACGATGACCCCCTCGCCCTGATCCACGCCGGTCACCGCCTGCCGCATCTTCGCCCGGAGATCCTCCACCGAGGTCCCAGGCTCGATGTTGCAGGTCGCCACCGCGGGCAGCTTGCCTACGATCTGCTCGGCGGTCGCCACCAGCTCGTCCGCCAGACGTCCGTGCGATGCCACTACGAGGCCGACCATGATCACCTCTCACCAGCCCCCCAGGGCTGCCTGACTACGCCTGAATGGTGCGATGCGCAACCCCCGCCGAAAGTTTCCGCTGGCACCCAAGCTCGCTCCCTACCCTCGCCCACCTTCCCTTCCAGGAGGAAGGTAAGTCAGGTCCGGTCTCTCCGCCCGGAATTTCACCTCCAAACGGACGATGGGCTGTCGGCTGCCAGACGAGGAGGCGACGGCCACCATGCGGGCGAGGACATCTTGCCATTCCCCGGGGAAGGAGCGGATGGAATGAGGATGTGAGCACGCAGGCGCACAGCCCTCACTCGGACCCCGAGGAGAGCAGAGCTCAGCCCGCGGGGAACCACCAGTTCAACTTGAGGGCGAAGGTGTGCCCACCGGGAGAGGAGAGCGCGTCACCCAGGGAGCGCGGCGCGAGCGGGTTGCCCCGGGCCAGGCCCAGGTAGCGGTCCTGCTGCCACACGAGGAAGAGCGTGCTGCCCGGCCGCCACTCCCAGCGCAGCACCACGTTGCCGCGGAAGGAGC
Organism: Archangium violaceum; assembly: GCF_016859125.1. Taxonomy (NCBI): domain Bacteria; kingdom Pseudomonadati; phylum Myxococcota; class Myxococcia; order Myxococcales; family Archangiaceae; genus Archangium; species Archangium violaceum. The sequence continues at coordinate 1,553,602 of NZ_CP069338.1, forward strand.
GGATGTTGAAGTCCGGGTCGTACAGCTGGAAGGAGGAGCCGCCATCCGCCACCTCCAGCCCACCGTCGGCCAGACGCGTGAAGGAGCCATACCGGCGCAGGGAACGGCCTCCCGCCCGCTCCAGCTCCCCGAAGCTTCCGAAGGTGCCGCTGGAGGCGAAGGGCTCGGCGTAGGCCTCGAGGCTCAGGTCCGGGGTGAGGAAGAGGTTGGCGCGCAGCCGCAACGCCAGCTCGTGACGCCGCACGGAGCCGAAGACGTAGCGCTGGCCGTACGTCTCCGCGCGCCCCCCCTCCAGCGTGTCCACGTACTGCATGCCATCGGTGTAGAGGGAGGCGTTGGGCTCGATGCCCAGGCGCAGGCGCCGGTGCGGCTGAAGGGTGAGCGAGGCCGTCACGAAACCACCGCGGCTGCCCTGCTCGTACGTCCACGCCCCGCCGCCCAGGGTCCAGCGCGTGGTGTCGGAGTAGCTGTTGGTGAGGGAGAACTCCGTGTCCACGCCCCGCGCCGTCTGCATCAGCGGCCCGCCCCGGGTGAGCGAGTCCGAGAGGGAGCGCGGCATGTAGGTCGCCCGGAATTCGCCCGCCCAGAAGTTGGGGAAGGTGACGGAGCCATTCAGCGACAGGCTGCTGGACTGGCGCGTGAGCCCATAGTTCCAGTTGGTGAAGGCGGACAGGGTCAGCTCCCAGTTGCGCAGGAAGCGGCCCGGGTCCGTCTCCCGGTACGTCAGCCCCACGTCGACGTCGATGTCGTCCGCGGTGTTGAGCCGGCCCATGTCGTTGAGCTCGAAGCCAGGGGAGACCGCGCCGGCGCTGATGCTCCACAGCCAGTGCTCGCCACTCACCCGCTCCATCTTCGCGCCCAGCGTGTAGCCGGACAGCGCGGTGGCCTCCGGATTCAAACGCACGTACCGCTGGTCCGGCCGCTGGAAGTAGCGGGCGCTGGACTCCTGGAGGCGGAGGATGGCGGCGGGGTCTCCCCGCACCAGGCTGCCGCCCGCGAAACCGGAGAGGAAGTACTCGCCGCCGAGCAGGCGCAGCCGGAAGTCCGCGCCCCCCGAGTACGCCTCGCGCGCCAGCTCCCGCGTGAGGGTGAGGCTCCGTCCCTCGCCAATGCCCCGCTGCATGGTGGTGAGGGTGGCGCCCACCACCGAGCCCCCGTCGCCCAGCTCCTGCTGCGCGCGCAGCACACCGAAGCCGGTGCGCGAGTCCAGCTTCACCCGCTCCTGCTTCCCGGTGGCGAAGTCGTAGGTGTCCGCGAACGCGTCACCCGTGAAGGCGCCCAGGGCCCCCAGCGACAGCCCCGAGGACAGGCGCCCCGTGAGCTTCGCCGCGCCCCAGATGGTGCTGGCCCGGGGGGACTCGACGAAGTCCGCCTCCGCGGAGAGACGCGGCGGCCCTCCGATGCGGCGCGAGTAGAACCAGGCGGGCCCATACTCGTTGCTGAAGAGCTGGCTGCCCTCGGAGAAGAAGGGGCGGCGCTCCTCGAGGAAGGTCTCGAAGGCGGTGAGGTTCACCTGGGCCGGGTCCGCGTCGAGCTGCCCGAAGTCCGGATTCACCGTGGCGTCCAGGGTGAGGTTGGGCCCCAGGCCCACCTTGGCGTCCAGGCCCGCGCGGCCCGAGTACGGGCGGCGGCTCTCGAAGGGCGTGCCCGCGCGGGGGTTGGCGCCCGAGATCGCCTGGAGGTCCCCGGACACGTAGGGCACCAGCTCGACGCGGCGCGAGGGGGCCACGCCGCGGATGCCGGTGAGCTCGCCGAAGTGGGAGGACCAACCCGTGACATCGCGCGGCACCACCACCCAGAAGTCGTCCTCGTTGCGGCGGGGGATGTAGCGGTTGAAGTTGACGCCCCACACCTGCTCGGCGGCGCCGCTGAAGCGCAGCTGCGAGAAGGGGATGCGGAACTCGGCCACCCAGCCCTCCGCCGTCTGCGTGGTGCGGGCCTGCCAGACGGGGCTGTACGAGGAGTCACGGGTGTACTCGTCGTCCTGCGGGTGGTACCAGTCCACGCGCACCCCCGCCGCCGTGACGGCGAAGGAATAGGCGGTGCGCCGATCCCGGTACGTGTCCAACGAGAGGATGAAACGCTCGGCGGAGCCGCTCTCGTCGCGCCGGGTCATCACCGTCTCGATGTCCTCGGGCTTGTCGCTGGCCATGCGCGCGCCCACATAGAGGGCCTCCGCGTCATAGACGATCGCCACCTCGGTGCGCAGCGAGGCGGGCCTGCCCTGGTCCGGCTCCTTCTGCGTGAAGTCGCTGGTGAAGGGGATGCGCCGCCAGACGGCGTCATCGAGCACACCGTCCACCCGGGGGCCCTTCTCCACGCGGACGGCCTCCATGCGCCGCTCGCCCATCTCGGCGGGAGCCTGGGCCCGGGCAGTAGGTCCCACGAGGAGCAGGGAGGCAAGCAGGGGGGCCGCAAGGAGGGATTGCATTTCGGGGCCAAGGAACACGCGTGCGCCCTGGATGTGCTCCCATTCCAGGACGTCTGGACGAGGGCCCCTCGCTCATCAGGAGGGCGAGGGGTCCATGTATTTCTCCTTATGCCTCCAGGTTGATTGCCGCCTTGCACAGCGAAGCACCCCATGCCCGTGAGGTACGGACTGCTTGCAGGGCTAGCAGCCCGAATTTAAAGCCGTGATAGTTTGACAGCTCTTCACAGCCTTCGGGGGAATCCATGTCCTCATTCGACGAGCGCCTCCAACAGGTGGCACAGGTGGCATCCACGGCTACGCAGCTCGCCAGGAGTCTCGAAGGGGGGAGCGTGAGCGGGGCGCTTTCCGGAGTGCTCTCGCTGCTCGGGGGCGGCAACCCGCTGCCCCATGTGCACTACACGTTCAGTTCCTCGGCAAAACCGGGAGCACCCTGGCACGTGCGACGCGTCCACGCGCGTGAGGGCCTGTCCGAGCTCTACACGGCCACCATCGACCTGGTGTTCGAAGGGCCTGTAGTGGATACCGATGCGCTGCTCGGCTCCTCGTGCACGCTGCGCATGGAGCGCGAGATGCTCTCCCGTCAAGTGCTCGGCATCGCGCGCCACGTGGAGGACCTGGGAACCCTAGCCGACAAACGCATGGTGCGCGTCGAGGTCGTCCCGGCCCTCTGGGAGCTCTCCCAGCGCATCGACTCGTACATCTTCCAGGAAATGACGGTGCCGGAGGTGCTGCAGGACGTACTGAGTGAAGGCCTCACCCCGTTCAAGCGAACGGTAAGCCTGTCGCTCCAGCGCGAGTACCCCAAGCGCGAGTACTGCGTGCAGTACGCCGAGTCGGACCTCGACTTCGTCCTGCGACTGATGAAGGAGGAAGGCATCGCCTTCTATTTCGAGCACGCCGGCGACGCCGAGGAGCTCGTCCTGGTGGATGCCAACGCGCCCTTCCAGCCCTGCCAGACGCAGGAGGGAGGCCCCGTGTGGATAGCGAACGATGCCGGCACGCTCGCACATGTGGAGACGCTCCGGGGGCTGGAGTGGTCCACCTCGCTTCGCCCGACGGGCGTGGTGGTGCGGGACTTCGACTGGACGCGGCCGCGGCTGGACCTGACGAAGGATATGCGGGCCGAGCACGAGAGCGGGCGCGAGGCGTACCTCTATCCGGCGGAGCTCACCCTTTCGGACTACGACTCGGGCAACCACCGGTACACGAAGGAGGACGCGGCCGCCCGGGCCCGCCTGCTGCGCGAAGGCCAGCAATCGGGCCAGAAGAAGGGGCGGGGCCGCGGCAATGTGATGGGCTTCTGCCCGGGCCATACCTTCGAGCTCCGGGGCCACGCACGCGCCGAGCTGGACCAAGCCTACCTCCTCACCCGCGTCGAGCACCTAGGCGAGGCCCCCGAGGAGAAGCCCCTCTTCTCCCGGCAGGACTCCGACGGGCGAGCGACGAGAGAGAGGTACGAGAACCGCTTCGAATGCATCCCCCTGTCCGTGCCCTTCCGGCCGGAGTACGCGCTGACGCGCAGCCGCATCCCCGGCCTGCAGACGGCCACGGTGGTGGGGCCCTCGGGGGAGGAGATTCACACCGACCCGCACGGCCGCATCAAAGTGAAGTTCCACTGGGACCGGGTGGGCCAGGAGGACGAGAAGGCCTCGTGCTGGGTGCGCGTGGCGCAGACGTGGGCAGGAGCCGGCTTCGGCTCGCTCTTCATTCCCCGCGTGGGCATGGAGGTGGTGGTCGACTTCCTGGAAGGCAACCCCGACCGGCCCCTCGTCATCGGCTGCGTCTACAACGGAGCCAACCCACCGCCCTCGAAGCTGCCCGAGGAGCGAACCCGCAGCACGCTGCGCACCCAGAGCTCGCCGGGAGGTGAGGGTTACAACGAGCTGCGCTTCGAGGACGCCAAGGGCGAGGAGCAGGTGTTCCTCCACGCGCAGAAGGACCTGATGGAGGTGGTGGAGCACGACCACACCACGCAGGTGAACAACGACCAGGCCAACACGGTGGAGAAGAACCAGACCAACACCGTGAAGGTCAACCAGACCGAGAGCGTGGGCGGAGACCAGTCCATGACCGTCTCCGGCAACCGCACCAAGACGGTGAAGAAGGACGAGACCGTCACGGTCGAGAAGAACCGCACCGAGACGGTGAACGTGAACGAGACCGTCACCATCCACGGCGAGCGAAGCCTCACGGTGGACGGCAAAGAGACGTACTCGGTTGGAGGCACGCGAGCCAAGATGGTGACAGGCAAGGAGACCGTCACGCTCCAGGCCGGACGGGAGACGACCGTCACCACCAACGACGAGCTCACCGTCAGCGCCGAACGCCTGGTCACCGCGGATGTGAAGCACCAGACCACCCAGGGCCCCACCACCTTCACCTTCGAGGGCGGGCATGTGGAGCTCAACGCGGGCAGCTACATCAAGCTCGTCCACGGATCGGGAGAGGTGCACATCGAGGACAGCGGGAAGATCTCCGTGAGCTCCGGCACGGAGATCGCGCTGACCTGCGGCGGCTGCTCCATCAAGCTCTCGCCTACGAAGATCGAAATCACCGGCGCAGTGGAGGTCGCCCTCGCGGGAGGAGCTGGCACGGTGAAGCTGGACCCCACGGGAGTGGCGGTGTCCGGCCCGAAGGTCAGCTCGGCGGGAGCGGCGCTGAACGAAATCACCGGCGGCATGGTGAAGATCAACTGACGCCTGGCATATGGCCGACAACAACATCCGAGCGCCAATCCAGAGACGCCTCGAGCGGCTGCGCGCCCAGTGGCGCGAGTTCGCGGAGGACCCCGAGGCGCGGCTGCTGCACTGGGTACTCGCCCACGACGAGTGGAACCTGCTGGAGACGTTTTTCCAGGTGGAGGACCACGAGAGCGGCGCCACGCCCGACCTGTTCCTGCGCCTCACCACGCCCTTCGAGGAGCCCGAGCAGTACGGGCTGGACGTGGTGGAGTCCCTGGCCGAGCAATACACCTCCATCCGTGACGAGCTGACGGCCGCGGGCGCTGACGCCTCGTGGACGGCCCCCCGGCCCACGCGAGGTCAGGACGACGTGGACACGCTCCTCGAGGCGGCCGCCTCCTTCCACGCGCACCACCAGCCCCTGTTCCGACATCTGGTGCTCGTGCTCCTGCCCGAGGGCGGAATGCCCGCCCAGGCCTGGGCACAGTGGGTGGAGCGCGCGGTGCTGCGCGCCCGTGAGCCGAACGTGCGGCTCGTGTGCATCGACTCGCGCGAGGCCCCGACTCTCACGGACGTGGCTCGGAAGCAGGGGCGCCGCGTCCGGACGCACGTGGCGGACCTGGACATGGGAGCGGCGCTCGAGGAGGTCTCCACCGCCGCCGGGCGCCTGGATACCCCCTATGGCCGTTACCGGCACCTGTACGTGCAACTGAGCCGGGCCCTCAAGGCGAAGGACCTGGGGCGCGCCGAGCAACTCGCGAGCGAGGCGGCGATCCTCGCGCATCAACAGAAGTGGGGACACCTGCTGGTCGCCTCCTGGTTCGCGCTCGGCGCGGGCTACCTCGCCATGGGCAGGCCGGTGGAGGCCATCCGGACCTACCGGCAGGCCGAGGAAGCGGCGCTGGAGGCGCATGCGCGCGGAGAGCCCACGGCGCTCGCGCTGAGGCTGAAGGTCCGGCTGGCGCTCGGTGCCGCGTTCGTCTCGGCCGGCTCGTACGAGCGGGGAGCCACGGTGTACGAGGAGACGGCCCCCCTGGCCGAGCAACTCCAGGACACGCGGATGCTGCTGGAGTGCTGGCGCATGGCGGCGTACTGCCACGAGATGGCGCGCGCGCCCGACGCGTCGTGGCGCTGTGGAGTCGAGGGCCTCAAGGTGGCACAGCGGATGGATGACGAGACGCGCCGCTCGTCCACGCTGGGATACCTGGGCGAGGGAATGGTGCGACTCACCCGGACGTGGAAGTACCGCGATCACGGGGAGGCCCTCACACGACAGTTGGAGAAACTCCTGGGGCCGCGCTGGCGGCCTTCTGACTCGCGGGGAACGCCGTCATGATGCCGGCCGCCAAGCACTTCGATCCGCTGCTGGGAATCGACATCCACATCATCCAGCCACCCGGCCCGGTGCCGCCGGTGCCCATCCCCCACCCGCACATCGGGATGGTGTTCGACCCGATGGACTACGTGCCCATCCTGGGCGCGACGGTGCTGGTCGGAGGTCTGCCCCGGGCGCAGGCGGGCTCCTCGGGCGTCGCGCTCCCGCCCCACATCCCCATGGGCGGCGTGTTCATCAAGCCCCCGGCCAATGAGTCCGAGGTCTTCATGGGCAGCTCCACCGTCTCGGTGGACGGCGATGCCTTCAGCCACCTCGCCCTGCCGGCGCTGAGCTGCCAGGACCTCGGGATGCCGCCCATTCCGCGGCCCAAGAAGAAGAAGGTGGTCAAGAGCCTGGTGCTCCCGACGACGATGGTGCTGTCCATCCCGCTGCCCGTCGTGGTGGGCGGACCGCCGACCATCTCGCTCATGGCGCTGGGAATGCGCGCCGGCATGGCAGTGCTGGGCGCGCTGCTGTCGAAGCTGAAGAAGATGCGCGCTGCACGCAAGGCGCAGAACGGCGTGCACTGCAACGGCGGCCATCCGGTGGACGTGATTACCGGCGCCAACTTCGACGAGTTCGTGGACGTGCGCTCCGCGCCCCCGGGCCTCTTCTGCTGGCGGCGCCGCTACACCACCGCGCACGCGGACCGCCAGGGAGTGATGGGCTGGGGCTTCCGGCACGAGTACCAGCACACGCTCCACCTGCTGCGCCAGGCCTGGCGCTACGAGGACGCCAGGGGCCGAGTCATCGACTTCACGCCCCTGAAAAAGGGTGAGAGCGAGACGAAGCAGCACGGAGTGGTGCTCCGCCGCCTGGACGGGGGATGCTACCAGATTTCCGAGGGCCGAGGGCCGCGCCTGGTGCTCCAGGCCGCCGCCGGGGAGAATGTCGCACGGCTGCGCTTCGTGCGCTCGGCGACGACCGAGTTGGAGCTGCGCCACGAGGGCGAGCGGTTGAGCGAGGTGACGGAGCGCTCGCCCCAGGGGCTCTACCGCTACCGCTTCGTCTACGACATCGCGGGCCGGCTCACCGAGGTGCTCCGCGTGCAGACCAGCGGCACGCGACGCGTGGCCCGGTACGAGTACGACCGGCTCGGCCACCTCATCGTGTCACACGATGCCGAGGGTGGACTGCACGAGTACCAGTATGACGACGCGCACCGCTGGACGCGGATGCGCACGCCCACCGGCTACAGCTTCTGGTGGCGCTACGACGCGCAGGGCCGCTGCACGGAGGCCTCGGGCGAGGATGGACTGTGGTGGGCGCGCTTCGAGTACGACTCCGAGAAGCGTGAGTCACGCGTCACCGAGCGCCAGGGCGGCGTCAGCGTCTTCCAATACGACGAGAACCTCACCCTGCGAAAGCTGACGGACCCCTATGGCGGAGTCATGGTGCGCGAGGTGGACGCGGAAGGCCGTGTCCTGAGGGAAGTGGACTCCGGCGGGCGAGTGACGCAGCTGGTGTACGACGAGCACGGCGCATTGATGGGGCGCCTGGACCCGTACCAGCGGATGCTGCCCCCACCGGAGGAACTGCCGCGCCCCACCCCACCTGACATGTTCGTCCATCCCCGGACGCCGCTGGGACACATGCTGGGCGGGGGAATGGATGAACTGCCGGGTGCTGTACCGGGTGCATCTCGGACGCTGCTATTTCAGGTGCCAACCGAGCTCTCCGGATTGGTCGCGCTCCTTATACGGCTGCGTCCTGAAGCCTTGCAGGAAGAGCCCCAGCCGGTGCGTGCCTATGACAGTCAGGGACGCCTAGTGCGGGAAGTTGACGCCGCCGGGCGCAAACGCGAGTGGCGTTACGACCTCGCGGGCAACGAGGTATGGCACCGGGACGCCGATGGCCGGGGGCGCGAGCGCCGAATTGGCCGCTGGAACCTGCTCACTGCGGAAGTGGACGGGATGGGTCACACCACCAGCTACGAATACTCATCCACGGAGCAAGTGACGCGCACCGTCGATCCAGGAGGAAGCGTCAGCGAGTATGAATACGACGAGAAAGACCGTCTCATCCGCATCTGGCGCCACGGAATCCTCAAGGAAGAGTACGTCTGGGACGCGGGTGACCGTCTGGTGGAGAAGCGGGACAGCCACGGCCAGCTGCTGATGCGCATCGAGCACGGGCAGGAGGGACGCACGTCAACGCGGCACCTGGCCTCAGGCGGTCGGCACCTCCTGGCCTGGGACGAGCGAGGTCGACCCACTCGCGCCGCCACGGCGGCTCATGAGGTACGGCTCCTGCGCAATGCCCAGGGACGGATGCTGTTCGACCTACGTGATGGCTGGGGCGTGGAGCACATTCAAACTCCAGCGGCACGCTACACGGTCGTGATGGGACGCTTCACCTGGAAGCTGCAAGGGGACGATACGGAAGGGGACCTGCTGTTGGTGGATCCAACAGGTGGCCAACACCGGCTGCGCAGAGATCCGACAGGGCTGGTTCTACGCGAACACGCCAATGGAACATGCGAACTACGCCAGTACGACGATGCGGGCAGGCTGCGCTCAAGCCTGACCTGGAAGCCGACACACGATGGGGCGCTCCATTCCCACTGGGTGCGCTACGACTATACGCTAGAGGGAGACCTCATCGGAGTCTGGGACAGCATCCGGGGGGAGACGCGGTACGCCACGGACCCGGCTCATCGCCTGGTGCAAGAGGAAGGACCGCGGGGCAGCGTCCACTATCGGTTGGATGCAGCCGGCAACCTGCTGGAAAAGCCAGGCCTGCGCAACGTGGTGCTCGCCGAGGGTAACCGCATGGCCTCAGCCAACGGCGAGGCCTTCACCTACGACCACCGCAACCATCTCCGGGAGCGCCGCTCCTACGAAGGTTTATCCACGCGCTATACGTACGATAGCGCGGACATGCTGGTGCACGTTGAGGACGAACGGGGCGAGGCCTGGACGGCAGAGTATGACGCCATTGGCCGCCGCATTCGGTGTGGGCGAGGAGCGAGGCAGACTCACTTCTACTGGGATGGGGAGCGACTGGCCGCAGAGGTTTCACCCGAGGGGCGAATGCGGCTGTATGTATATGCGGCGCACGACGCACTGGTTCCACTTCTATTCGTGGACTACGACAGCGTGGAGGCTACTCCCGAGAGCGGTCGTGTCTACACCTTGCACACCAACCAGGCCGGCATTCCCTCATGCGTAGAGGATGCAAGCAGACGGGTGGTGTGGTGGGCGGAACAAATCGACCCCTATGGACAAGTGGAGGTCGCACCGTCGTCCGAACTGGAACTGAACCTGCGCTGGCCCGGGCACTACCTGGACACGGAGACGGGCCTCTTCTACAACCGCTTCCGCTACTACGATCCCAGGTTGGGACGTTACCTGCAGAGCGACCCACTCGGACTTGGCGGAGGCATCAACTTGTATGCCTACGCCCCCAACCCGCTCGTCCAGTTCGATGTCCTCGGGCTCACCCACAACCAGAAAAGTCCCGGTCATACCAAGACCGGGCAGGATCCGGTCGAGCAGGTGAGATCCAAGTACGGCGATGAGGGGGTTGGCACGTACAACTCTTTGATCGGCGACAAGATGGCGCCGCACCTTGCAAAGCAGACCCTCGAACTCGCAGACGAAATGGGCATCCTCCGTGAGGTCCGTGAACTCGTCGACAGCGGAAAACTCGAAAACCTGCGTGGTCTGAACGGGTTCCTCAAAGAAGTCAGGCAGGAACTCAAGCAGGGCCAACGTGGCAAGCTCTACCAATTCCATGAGGCGCACCAACGCGCCATGAAGGGCAATGAGGTGTCCATTGAGGGCCGCCGCAAGATACCGACCGATCCGAAGAGCGGCCAAGCGGACATCGTAGACCACACCCAGACCGAGGCTCTCCAGATGAAAGCGGTCACGGGAGCAAAAGAAGATGCTGTGATTCGCAATCTACAGTCGGCAGTGGATCAATTAGGTGGTTCTGGTGGCGAGTTTCCGCCTGACGGCTACAAGCGCATCGCCGATATCCGCATTGATTCTCCCAATAACTCCCTCAACAATGCAACGGAGCAACAACTCCGCGATGCCTTACGTGGCAAGATAGAGAACCTCGACAACCTCAACCCCGGCGAGGTGCGCATCTCTAATTCGACCAAGGCCGAGCCCTACGTCTTCACACCCGAACAGCTGAAACCGAACTGACTCATGCGTAATTTGTGGATCCAGACCGAAAGGGCTTTTGCTACCTGGGTTGCTGATCTGAGTGCTCTGCGTACCCGGCCGGAGTCCTTGTTGGAGTTCGCGCAGCACCTGCTTTCCGCTGGCATCCAGCACCATGTGCTGGAATTCATCGAAGCACCTCTCATCCACTATCAACGAGAACGCGATGGCGATCTCTACGCATTGCTGACTACACTGTACCATCAGCACCGTATCGTCGATCTCTTCGGCTTCACTGGCGCAGCCATGATGCCAGGCCAACCGCGCTCGTCCACGGCGAGTGCCATCCTGGCCTGGTACGATGCCAAGGATCGGCTGGTGGAGCGTCCCTGCACGGATCTCGGCGCACTGATCGCAGGGCTCGAGCCATCACCGGACTCCATTCCCCCTGGGTTCATGAAGCACTATCCGCCACTCCGCGTGACAGGCAAGCGGCTTGAGTACGGTAGCGCTTCGCTCGAGCCCCAGAACCCCCCTAACGCGCAATCGCTCGAAGTGCGCCTCGCCATCCACTCGGACATCTGGTTTCCATGGATCTATGGCTCAGCCCATCCGGCATGTGACTACGAGCGGATGTTCGACAACCGGGAGCTGGCTGGCCGCCATACACCCCGGCTCAACGCATTCCTCCGCACCGTAGCAGCCAAGACAAAGGCAATCGGAGGCTCGTGGTCGGTCGATCCGGACGACACCGGAGCAGACGCCATTCGCTGGCTCAACGAAGACGGTATTTTCCTCGATGTCGAGCCTCTCATGAGAATGCCGCCAGAAGCGCTCGACATCGAGTGGATCTGACCAGCCGTAGGCAGAACATGAATCCGTCCAAGCTCCACGAGGGATTCCTCGCACGTATGAGCCACGATGATGGAGGTCTGGCAGTGGCCCTTGGACGGCGCCTCCGGTATCTCCAAGGTCATCAAGTACTACCAGGCCGCTCTTCGAGGAGAAGCCCGCCCCCTTTCTGGGCCTCGATGACAGCTCTCGAATGAAGCGCCCGGAAGCTCCCTACTCCTCGTCGATGTCGCGGCTCCACAGTTGCACGCGTGAATGGCATCCGGACCCGATACACGTACGACAGCGCGGGCCTGCTGGTGTGCATCGAGGACGGGCGGGGTGAGCTCTGGACGGCCGAGTATGACGCCATCGGCCGGCGCATCCGCTGCGGACGGGGAGCACGGCAGTCAGGTCATCAACTTCGGCCGCGACGAGGACGACAAGGCCGTTCCGGCCCATTCCCTTGCCGAGGTGCTGGAGTGGCTCGTCACCTAGGAGCCTGTCGGAATATTCCCACGACCCACTACATATCGAGTAGTGCGAGTCGAACGCACCGCTACGGTTGGTATGTAGGATACGTTTTGGGGCGATACTCCGACAAGCTCCTAGGCCGAGGCGAACCGCGTTATCCTACGTGAATGACAAGGACCGTCACGGCGAGCACCACACGTACCTGACCCATGCCGAGGGCTGCCTCCTCCCCGTTCTCTTGACGGAGGCACGCGCAAGCGGCTGACTCATGGCGAGTAGACCCTCCGCCCCGCCCTCCCTACCCATTCAGAGGAAACGTAAGCGGCTGGCCCCCGGTGCGTCGGCGCCCCCTACTCCTTTTCGACGTCGCGGTCCCAGAGCTGCACGCGCGGATGGTCCCCGATGAGACGATTGCGCAGTTCCTCGGCGATGGCCACCGAGCGGTGCTTACCGCCCGTGCACCCCAGCGCCACCGTCAGGTACGCCTTCCCTTCCTTCTGGTAGCGCGGGAAGAGGAAGCGGCACAGGTCCACCACCTTCTCCACGAACTGCTGCGTCTCCTCGCGGTCCAGCACGTACGCCGCCACCTTCGGGTCCTTCCCCGTCAGCCCCTTGAGCTCCGGGACGAAGTACGGGTTGGGCAGGAAGCGCACGTCGAAGACCAGGTCCGCTTGCGGCGGCACCCCATGCCGGAAGCCGAAGGACATGACGGACAGCGACGGCCCGCTCGCCGGCTCCGGGCTGAAGCGCGCCTGCACCATGCGCTTCAGGTCGTGCACGTTGAGCACCGACGAGTCGATGACCTGATCGGCCATCTCCCGCAGATCCTTGAGCGCCTCGCGCTCGGCGCGAAGCCCCTCGGCCACGCTGCCCGTGGGCGCCAGGGGATGGCGGCGGCGCGTCTCGCTGAAGCGGCGGATGAGGCTCTCGTCGCTCGCGTCCAGGAAGAGCACCTCCACCTGGTGCCCCGCCCGGCGCACCTCGTCCAGGACCCGCGGCGCCTCCTGCAGGAAGACGCCCTCGCGCGCGTCCACCACCAGCGCCAGGTGCGAGAACTGCCCGCCTCCCGCCAGTTCCGTCAGCTTGGGCAGCAGCAACACCGGCAGGTTGTCGATGCAGAAGAAGCCGACATCCTCCAAGGCGCGGATGGCGGTGGACTTGCCCGAGCCGGACATGCCCGTGATGACGACGATGTGCTTGGCCGGGGCGTTGCTCACTCGACTTCCTCACCCATGGAACGGCGCATCGCCCCCTCGGCGATGGCACGGTTGAGCCGCTCGGCGAACTCCCTCGCCGAGTGGTGGCCCTGTTGCTTGAGAAGCTGGTTGCGCGCGGCCACCTCGATGATGGTGGTCATGTTACGTCCCGGGCGCACCGGCACCACCGACAGCGGGATGTCCACGCCCACGATGTTCATGAACCGGTCCTCCACGCCCAGCCGATCGTACTCCTGCTGCGGATCCCACTCGTGCAGCTCGATGACCATTTCGATCTTCTTGCGCTCACGCACCGAGGCCACGCCGAACAGATCCTTGATGTTGATGATGCCCAGGCCGCGAATCTCCATGTGGTGGCGGATGACGGGGTTGCCCGTGCCGTACACCACGCCGGGCCGCCGCCGCGTCACGTCCACGATGTCGTCCGCCACCAACCGGTGGCCGCGCATCACCATGTCCAGGGCGATCTCGCTCTTGCCGATGCCACTCTTGCCCAGCAGCAGCACGCCCACGCCGAACACGTCCATGAGCACGCCATGCAGGCTGCTGGACTCGGTCAGGGCATCCTCCATGAAGGCCTGCACCTGCTGGATGAAGGTGCTGGAGAGCAGTGGGGAGCGCATCAGGGCCAGCCCGGCCTTCTCGCACGCCTCCACCAGCGCGGGGGGCGGCGCCAGGCCCTTGGTCACCACCACGCAGGCCAGCTCCTCCTGGAAGAGCGAATCCAGCACCTCGCGCTGCCGCTCCAGCGGGAGCGTGAGCAGGTAGGAGACCTCCGTGTTGCCGAACACCTGGACCCGGTGCGGATGGAGGTGCTCGGTGAAGCCCGTGAGCGCCAATCCCGGCTTCTGGATACGCGAGGAGTTGATGCGGCGGTTCAACCCCCGCTCGCCCGCCACCAGGGTGAGCTGGAGGTCATACTCGCGGTCTTCGAGGAGCTGGGATACCCGGATAGAGTTCATCGGCAAGGGTGGAATATCACCCGCCGGACTTTTTGCGTGGTGAACCCTCATGTCCGCCTCCCCTCCCACCCCCGTCCCCCCCACCGATCGTCTCCTCGCCCGGACCATCCTCATCCTGGCGCTGGGTGTGGGAGGCTCACTCCGGGTGTGGCTGGCGCTCACGGATGACGGCATCTACTGGCCGGACGAGGTCTTCCAGAGCCTGGAGCCCGCGCACCGGCTCGTCTTCGGCTACGGGATGCAGGCCTGGGAGTTCATCGAGGGGGCGCGCAACTGGGCCCTGCCGGCGCTGGTGGCGGCCCTCTTCAAGCTGTCCGCCGGGGTGGGCCTGGACGGGCCCCGGGGGTACCTGGGCCTGACGCGCGGCGTCTTCGGGCTGCTGGGGGCCGTCAGTGCCTGGGGGAGCTGGCGGCTGGCACGGGCCCACGGGGCCTCGGCGCTGGCGGCCGCCGCGGGGGCCTCGCTCTTCGCGCTCGCCGCCGTGCCCCTCTACTTCGCCCCCCGGGCCATGAGCGAGAACGCCTCCGCGCCGGCGGTGGTGCTGGGACTGGCGCTGGCGCTCGCGCCCGGGGCCTCGCGCCGCGCGGTGGTGGCCGGGGCCTCCCTGCTGGGGCTCGCCGTGCTGCTGCGCCTGCAGAATGGCATCTTCTGCGTGGGCCTGGTGGGGGTGCTGGCGGCGCGGCGCGACTGGCGGTCCGCTCGCGAGGCCCTGGCCGTGCTCGCCGCGTGGGCCTTCTTCTTCGGACTGCTGGACAGGCTCACCTGGGGCCGCTGGTTCCACTCGGCCCTCGTGTACCTGGACTTCAACCTCGTGCAGGGCAAGGCCGCCGCCTGGGGCACCGCCCCCTTCGCGTACTACGGCCGCGTCCTGATGCGCGCCATGGGCACCGTCACGCTGGTGACGCTGGGGCTGTCGCTGCTCGCGGCGAGGCGGGCCCCGGGCCTGCTCGGTGTGGCCGCCGCCTTCTTCGTGCTCCACGCGCTGCAGCCCCACAAGGAGCTGCGCTTCCTCGTGCCCGTGCTGCCCCTGTTCGCCGCGCTCGCCGGCGTGGGACTGGACGCGGTGCTGCGCCACCTGCCGCCCTCGCCCGCGCGGCTCGCCCTGCCGCTGGCGGTGGTGGGGGTGGCCGGCTTCTCCGGCCTGCGCACGGGACAGCTCACCTTCGGGGACCTGGGGCAATACGAGAACGTGAAGCCCCGCGCGAGCGCCTGGGACGACTTCGGGCCCGTCAACCGCCTGCTCATCGCCGCGGGCCGGCTCCCGGACGTGTGCGGCCTGAAGGTGGAGGCGGCACACCTGGCCTGGACGGGTGGCTACAGCTACTTCCACCGCGACGTGCCCCTCTACGCTCACAATGGGCCCCGGCGCGAATCCGGCCTCTTCAGCCACGTCCTCACCCTGTCCGGCGCGGTGGCCAACGGAGAGGTGGTGGCCTCCGAGGGGCCCTTCGTCCTCGTACGGCTGCCGCATGGGGGCTGCGCTCCGGATCCAGCCTGGTCCTCGCGTCTTCCGTGAGCCGTCCCCTGGTTCACGGGGCTATTCCCCCCCGCTCCCCGCACTGCTAAGCCGGGGCGTCATGTCCGACTGCATCTTCTGCAAGATTCGCGATGGCCACGTCCCCGCCCGGGTCGTCCACCGCGATGAGCTGTGTTTCGTCCTCGAGGACATCAATCCCCAGGCCCCCACGCACCTGCTCGTCATCCCCACCGAGCACATCCCCACGGTGAACGACCTCACCGTGGACCACCGCGAGCAGGTGGGCCACCTGTACCTCACCGCCGCGAAGATGGCCCGCCAGCGAGGCATCGCCGACAGCGGCTACCGGCTGGTGATGAACACCCACCGCGACGCCGGGCAGACGGTGTTCCACATCCACCTGCACGTGCTGGGCGGACGCCCCATGGAGTGGCCACCGGGATAGGCCGCTCGCGCCTGGCTGGAACCCGAGCGGGCGACCCGGGCCTCCGCGTCGCCGAGGGGAGCCAGCACTCGAGCAGGGGAAGTGGTACACCCTTCGCCGAGGCCTCCGCCGGGGAGGCCATTTGCGAGCCATGCCTTTCAGCGCAGCGACGTCACGGCGTGGCCGCTTCGCCTACTCCACGCTGGCCCTGCTGCTGGCGGGGGCGGCCGGAGCGGTCAACGCCACCAGCTTCTTCGCCTTCGGCCAACACACCACCCACATGACGGGGCACGTCACCGCGGTGGGCGAGGCGGCCGCCCGAGGTCAGTGGGACGGCGTCCTCCTGGCGGGCAGGCTGGTGTTCGCCTTCGTCCTGGGCGCCATCACCGCCGCGGCGCTGCTGGACGCCTCGCGCCACCGGCAGCGGGGCCGCCACACCCCGGCGCTCTTCCTGGAGACGGTGACGCTCGGCGCGGTGGGGCTGTGGGCACACGAGCACCCCAACGCCA
This sequence comes from Archangium violaceum, assembly GCF_016859125.1. NCBI lineage: Bacteria > Pseudomonadati > Myxococcota > Myxococcia > Myxococcales > Archangiaceae > Archangium > Archangium violaceum. The sequence goes on from NZ_CP069338.1 coordinate 1,570,098, forward strand.
ACGAGCCCACGCTCATGTGGGGCCTGTCCTTCGCCATGGGCCTGCAGAACGCGCTCGTCACCCGCGTCTCCGGTGCCGTGGTGCGCACCACCCACCTCACCGGCGTGCTCACCGACATCGGCATCCAACTGGTGCGCATGGTCGTCTGGGTGCGGGACGGCGCCCGCGAGCGGGGCCTGCTCGGCCTCTGGCGCAAGGTGATGGCTCTGCCCTCCGCGGATCAGTTCGAGCGCACCCGATTGCACCTGGGCCTCGCCCTCGCCTTCCTGTCCGGCAGCACGCTCGGCTCGCTCCTCTTCCTGCGCTACGGCGCGCCCTCCATGGCCATGCCATGCGTGGTGCTGCTGCTGGTGATGGCGCTCGACATCAGCCCCGCGGGCAGCCACGCGCCCGCCACGGGTGCCTAACGGGGAATCTCCGTCGCGGTGCATCACGAAAAGCTCAGAGGTCCGGCTCGCACCTCCAGGGTTGCTCATCCGAGTCGCGGTGGCATTTCTGGTGGGGTGCACATGCGCCAGGCACACTCGGGACACAGGGAGTCCGGCACATGGACTGATGACAGATGAGCCCCTCGGGACAAGAACTCCTGCCCTGGCCACAGAACGCGACGCACTCCATCCAGGCTTCGCCCCGATGACCCGAGGGCTCATCCACCAGACATCGCAGTCCCTCGGGACAGGACTTCCGCTGGCAGTTCTGGCCATGAACCACCGCACATATCGACACACGTTCGTCGACTCGAATGCATTGCTGGCCTTCTGGACAAGCCCTGTCCTCACACGTGGGCAAGCAGGAAGGACCATCGAGACCGCCCTTGCAGAAGAAGCCCTCGGGGCAGCTCTTGGGCTCGTCCAACCGGCATGGGCGGCCACAGCGGCCCTGACAGACAAGCCCTGGCCCACATGCGGACTCCCGAGAGTCGGACGATATCAGGCAAGGCTCGCCCTCGTTTCGAACCCCGACGAGCGCGCAGATGCGGACCCGAGAGACGCCATCCCTCGCGGGCATGACGCGGCATGAGAAGCCGTCCGAGCAGTCCTGGTCCGTCACGCACCTGCTATCGGTGCAGTAGCTCGCCATGAATCGCGTATCGAAGAGACAGCCAAGTGGAGGCTCACACTCATTGCTCCGCCGACAGTGGCGTCCATAGGTCATCAGCCCCTGACGTTCTCCGGGAGATAGCATCACAATCACCGCCGGGTCTGGAGCCTGCCTCATCCCTCCATTGAATGACGCGTACACCAACCCCGCCAACGGTGCCGCCAGGAGAAGACCGAGAAGGATGGCGAGCGGCATACGCCATTTCATGGGTAGATGATCCGGCATTCCCGTGGGCACTGACTCGATTCCCAGTTCCCGGGCATCGAACAGAGCTTCTTCCAGGTCTTCACATCAAGTGGGCAGTCCTCTTCGTGCAGCATCTCGTCGATGTCCTGCGCCGCGGCCTGCTCGATGGTGCCTCTCTTCCCCCATGCGTGTGGGCATCCCGCACAGACAGCCAGCAACAACGTCGAGAGAACGGTGAGTCGCCAGCTCATGCACTCCCCCCAGACGAATGTGAAGAGCGCAGGGTAACAGGGAAATGCTCGAGGAGCCGCGAGGCCACGCGCCCGCCACGGGTGCCTAACGGGGAATCTCCGTCGCGGCGAAGGCGGGCTCGGCCCGGGGCTTGCGCCGCTCCCCGCGAAGGAAGCGCTCGAGTCCCACGCGCGTCACCACCCCCACCTGCCCGTCTCCCTGCACCGGCAGCGCGTCCACGAGCTGGGTGTCCATGGCCTCGAGCGCGTCGCCCACCGGCGTGTCCACGGATACCGGGCGCGCCAGATCCGCCAGCGCCGCCACCGTGGACTCGTCCCCCGCCTCGCGCCAACGCTCTCCCAGCGTGCTCGCCGTCACCACGCCCCGCAGCTGGCCGTCCGCCCCCCGCACGGGCAGCGCCGCCACGGGCGCGGTGAGCAGCCGCTCACGCAGCGCCGGCGCCGGCAGCTCCGGCCCCACCGGCTCCACCCATGCCACCAGCGAGCGCACCGGCGTGCGCCGCAACGTGTGCGGATCCACTCCCGCCTTCCGCTCCACCAACGAGTGGCACAGCGCCGAGGCGATGGTGCACGTCACCATCAGCGGCAGGATGATGGCGTAGTTGCCGCTCAGCTCGTACACCATCATCAGCCCCGTGAGCGGCCCGCGCGTGAGCGCCGCCACCGCGCCGCCCATGCCCACCATCGCGTAGGCGCCGCTCGGCGCGGTGAGGGCCGGCATCACCGCGTGCAGCACCTCCCCGAAGGCCCCTCCCGCCAGGGCCCCGATCACCGTCATGGGGAAGAACGTCCCTCCCGAACCTCCCGAGCCCAACGTCAGCGACGTGCCCACCAGCTTGAGCAGGCAACCCGAGGCCAGCAGCGTCAGCGACAGCGTCCGCGCCGACGCCTGGTTGATGTACTCGTGCCCCGTGCCCCACACCACCGGGTGCATCAGCGCCAGGCACCCCACCACCAATCCGCCCAGCGCCGCCCGCAGCGACATCGGCTGCCGTCCCAGGAAGGCACTCAGCCGTCCCGGCCTCTTGCCTTGGAAGAACTCCTCGGCGCCGTGCATCATCCGGATGAAGGCGTACGCCAGGACTCCCGTCACCAGCCCCAGCATCGCGTAGAAGACGATCTCCCAGCCACTCACCATGCTGTAGGCCACCCGCCGGATCATCGCGGCGTTGCCCATGACGCCACGGCCCACCATGGTGGCGGTGACGCTGGCGAGGATGATGGGAGAGAAGACGCGCAGCTGGAACTCGCGCAGGATGATCTCCATCGCGAAGATGGCGCCCGCGATGGGAGCGTTGAAGGAGGCGGCGATGCCCGCGCCCGCGCCACTGGCCAGGAGGATGGCCAGCTCGCGCCGGGTGAAGCCCAGCGTGCGCCCCACCTCCGAGCCGAACGCCGCGCCTCCGAACACGATGGGCCCCTCGCGCCCGGCCGAGCCCCCCGTGCCGATGGTGATGGCGCTCGCCACCAGCTTCATCACCCCGTCATGCCCGGACAGCCGGCCCTCGCGCTCCACCGCCTTCACCACCTCGGGAACACCGTGGCCGTGGGTCTCGGGACGGTTGCGCAGCACGCGGCCCACCACCAGGCCTCCCACCATGGGCAGCAGCGGCAACAACCAGGGCTGCAACTGTTGAATGCTCCGCCCCACGTCCTCCGTGTGCCCCAGCACCGAGTTCACCGCCGCCATCGCCACCAGCGGGTAGTAGAGCGACAGCGCGCCCAGCACCAGCAGCCCCAGCACCTTCAACCGGCGCTTCACCTCGTCTCGCGGGCCACCGGGCAGCATGATGCGCGCGAGCACCAGCGCGCTCAGGCCCAGGGGAACACCGACGATGAGGTACTCGAGGTGCCAGCGCGCCTCGGCGAAGGACTGGGCCAGCTCCTTCCGATCATCCATCAGGCTCGGGAAGCCCAGCACCAGGCCGCTGACGAGCGCGATGAGGTTGGCGAAGAGGCCCGCGGCCAGGCCGCTGTAGAGGCCCACCACCGCGCCCGCCACCGGCAGCACCGAAGGCCCCGGCAACCGGATGCGATTGGTGGCCGCCAACAGCGTCAGTACCCACCGCTCCAGCCGCACCAACTGGCGGCCCAACCAACCACCCTCCTGCGAAGAGGTGTTCATCAGCCCACGGACACTCGAGGTTGAAAATGCCAACCTCTCACGCCCGCACCCGACAGGAGGGCGCGATCTCGCCGGGCCTTCATCCAGCGGACACTGCGCGCGTCAGGGTCCGGAGGGAACGGCCACCGCGGGGGGCGCCACTGCCGACTCCTCGACGATGTCGTGGTGGTCCACCCCGAAGGCCGCCACCAGCGGCAGCATGCTGTTGTGCTCGTCCGTCCACCGCACCCGCGGGGGTCCCTCGAGCGTCAATCGGTGGACCTGCCTGTCCTCGCGCCGGAAGGTCTCCCCCCAGGAGAACCTCGGCTCCCGGCTGAGCAGCAACCAGGAGGTGGCCCTCGCGTCCTCCGAGGAGCCCTTCTCCACCAGCGTGGCGTGCAGGCCCGAGGCCCTCGCATGCGCCAGGGCGACGGGCAGCAGATCCAGGTGCGCGTTGCTGATGTGCATCGCCAGCACGCCCCTGGGGCCCAGGTGCTCGCGGTACACGTCCACCACCTCCTCGGTGAACAGGTGCACCGGAATGGAGTCCGAGCTGAAGACATCCACCGCGAGCACATCGAAGCCCTGGGCCGCACCGTGCGCCAGCTCCTGCTCGAGCAGGATGCGCGCGTCCCCCCGCGCCACCTCCACCCGGGCCGGCGTGTCGCGCAGGAAGGAGAAGTAGCCCCCTTCCCCCCGGGCCAGGGCGATGACCTGGGGATTGATTTCATAGAAGCGGAAGGTGTCCCCGGCGCGTCCCAGCGCGGCCATCGTCCCCACGCCCAGGCCCAGCACCCCCACGCGCAACGAGGGTGGCAGTCCCTGGGCCTGCTTGAGCCGCCGCTGCTCGGTGAGCGCCAGCCCCAGCCCGCTCTCGGGTGTGTAATAGGACGTGGGCCTCCGCCTGCGCTCGGGCCGGGCGTACTGGAAGCCGTGCAGGACGTTGCCGTGGAACAGCGTGAACATGTGGGCGTCCGGGTCCTCCCGTCCCGTCTCCACCACGCGCATGACGCCGAAGAAGCCGCGCAGCGACTCACGCGAGTCCTGGCCGTCCTTCACCGCGAGGCCGAGGCCGCCAGCCATGAGGAGGAGCAGGAGCGCCGAGGCCTGGCGGAGGATGAGCCGGGCGCGGGACTCCTCCGGAGCGCGGCGCAGCAGGACGAGCGCCGCCAGCAGGCAGCAGGCCCCGAGCGTGAGCGGGTACTCCAGGTAGGAGCGGAAGAGGAAGGGCGCGGCCAGGTGGACGAAGGCGGCGCCGAGCACGCCTCCCGCGGACACCCAGAGGTAGAAGGCGCCGAGGTGGCGTGGCGCGGGCCGCAACCGGTACAGCTCGCCGTGACAGAGCAGGGCTCCGGAGAAGAGGGCCCCCGAGTGCACGAGCACCTGCACCGGCAGGGACACGTGCGCCCTCGCGAAGGCCGTGCTCGTCACCCCGCCCACCGCCAGCAGCAACAGCAGGGCGGTGAGGGGGCGCGAGTAGAGCGCCTCCCGCTCGAAGGCGAGGATGAAGGTGAGCAGGTACAGGGCCAGCGGCAGCATCCAGATGAAGGGCCCGGCCGCCACGTCCTGCGAGAGCTGGTTCGTCGTGGCCAGCAGCAGCACCGAGGCGCCCCCGCTCAACCCCAGCCACGCCAGGACGCGCCCCACGCCCGGCGAGGGCCCACCGTCCGTCACCGCCTCGTCCCCCGGCACCCGAGCCTCTCCCCGCCGCAGCACCTCCCAGGCGCACGCCGCGCAGCCCCCGGCGAAGAGGAGGAAGCCCGCCGCCCACGCCCACGCCTGCACCCCGCGTCCCAGCCAGGGCTCGACGAGAAAGGGGTAGGCCAGCAGCGCCAGCAACGAGCCCGCGTTGGAGAGGGCGTAGAGCCGGTAGGGCGAGGTGCCCGGCCGGACCCGGCTGAACCAGCTCTGCAGCAGCGGCGCGGTGGTGGACAGCGTGAAGAAGGGCAGCCCCAGGGACACCGCGAGCATGGCCAGCAACCTCGCGGTGGAGATGCCGTCCGCCGCGGGGCGCCACTCGGGCCCGGGAGCCACGGGCGAGCCCGTCAGCAGCGCACGCCCTGCCAACACCGCCACCGTCAACCCCAGCAGCCCCAGGTGCACCCGCGCCTGCCGTCTCGGGCTCCACCGGCGGACGCTGACGTACGAATAGGCATAGCCGCCCAGCAGCATGAGCTGGAAGAAGAGCATGCACGTCGTCCACACCGACGGCGTGCCGCCGAACCACGGCAGCGCGTACTTGCCCGCGAGCGGCTGCACGCCGAAGAGCAGGAAGGCGCTGAGGAACAGGGTGAGGGCGTAGCGGAGCATGGCCGGGCCTCGGAAGACGGAGCGTAGTCCAGGAGGGGCGTCCCCGAGCGGGCAACCGAGCGGGCGCCGCCTCCTGGCGTGGTCGCCCTCCTCCGAGTTCCTACCTTCAGGGGACAGCAGGGAACGGATTTCCGCCAGGAGGGAGACGATGAAGCGCTGGTTGGAATGGACGATGGTTCTGGGACTGGGGGGAGCGCTCGCCGTGGGTTGCGTCTCCCGTCAGACGGAGGACGCGAAGCAGACGGGCATGCCCTACACGCCCACCCAGCAGAAGTACAAGAGCCCGTCCGCCTCGGAGTCGCAGAGCGGCCAGGAGGCCGGCACGGGCGGGTCTGGCTCGGGGCTCGCCATGCCCGACAACTGGCAGGAGCAGCACACCTACGGAGAGAGCCGGGAAGGTGAAGGCCAGGGAGGGCCCTACCTCATCAACCAGCCCCAGGTGGTTCCCCGGGAGCGGCGGGACGCGCCCTTGGGCGTGGGCGGGGGCCCGGACAACGCCAGGAAGATGGCCCAGGACCAGATCAAGAACCAGGGCTCGCGCTAATCCCGCCCGGCCGTCCAACGCGCGCGAGGGGCGAACAGGCGCGCTCCCGAGGGGGCGCTCGCCATCTCCATGGGGACGCCGTAGAGGGCCTCGAGCCGCTCGCGTTGCAGCACGTCCGACGCGAGGCCCCGCGCCAGCACCTGCCCGTCGCGCATCAGCAGCACGTGGGTGGCGAAGGCCGCCGCGAGGTTGACGTCGTGGAGCACCGCCACCGCGCCCAGGCCCGCGTCCACCCGCGCGCGCACCCGCTCCAGCGCCCCCACCTGGTGGGCCACGTCGAGGAACGCGGTGGGCTCGTCCAGCAGCAACAGCTTCGGTTGCTGCACCAGCCCGCGCGCCAGCAGCAGCATCCGGCGCTCGCCTCCGGACATGGCCTCGCAGGAGCGCTCCGCCAGGTACGCCACCCCGAGCTCCTCCAACACCTCCCGCGCCAGCGCCTCGTCGCTCGTCGAGGTGAGGCCCCACAGCCCGAGGTGCGGACTGCGCCCCATCAGCACCAGCTCCAGCCCGCTGAAGCCCTCGGCGGGCTCGAAGTTCTGCGGCACCCACGCCACGTTCCGGGCGAGCGCCCTCGCCTCCCACTCTCCGCGCTCGCGGCCCAGCAGCCGGATGACTCCGCGCGTCCACGGCATCTCCCCGAGCACCCCGCGCAGCAGCGTGCTCTTGCCCGTGCCGTTGGGTCCGAGCACCACCCACAGCTCCCGGGCACGCACCACGCAGTCCACGTCCCGCAGCACGGGAGTGGGCCCGTAGCCCGCGCTGAGTCCCTGGATATCGAGGAGCGTCAGGAGCCGCCCTTCCTCTTCTGGATCTCCCGGTACAGCGCCTTCACCTTGCCGAGCAGCTCGGGGCTCTCGACGTCGCCCATGCCCACCACCTCGGCCTCGAGGTCCTCGTAACGGCTGCACAGGAAGTTGAGGCTCTCGCACGCGTAGACGCGGGTGAGCGCCTTGTAGGCGCTGCGCGTGCGGGCCCACTCCTTCTGCAGGGTCGACGCGTTGCGCGAGGAGCGCTTGCGCGGCGGTGGACGCTTGCTGGGAGCCGGCTGCGGGTCATTGAGCGGAGCGAGCAGCGACTCCTCGGGAGAGGGCTCGACCATGGAGGAGCCCGCGTCCGGGGCCGTTGCCATCTCGGGAGCGGCAGCCGCGGCGGGTGCCTCTTCCGGAGCAGGAGGGGCCGTCCGCGTACCACCCGGGACGGGGGCGCCCCCAGCGGTGGAAGGCGCCGCGGCTTCGGGAGCGGGGACAGACGAAGGGGCGACGGACGGAGCCCGGGCCGTCTTGCCTCCCGAGGGGAGCACGGGACGCGCGGGTGGAGGCTCCACCGTCTCGGAGTCCACGGGGTGCTGAAGGAAGAAGGCGGCGGCCCCCACGCCCAGGCCCGTCAGCAGCAGCGCGAGCCCCATGATGATCATCCCCCATGGGAGCCCCGGCCGCTTCGGGACGGCCGTGCGACGGGTGATCTCCTTGTCCTGGGCGGGCTGGGCCTGGGCCACGGCCCTGTGAGAGGAGGAGGACGTCTGGCGCGGGGAGGACACGGGAACACCCGTCGACGTCACACGCCGGCGAGGCTTCTTCCTGTTCTCCTGGGTCACATCCTCCTCATCCGGCGAGTCGCGGAGGAGCGACTCATCGAGCACCACGCGCGGCTGCGTGTCCTGGCGATAGACATCCAGCAGGGACACGCGCGGCTGCGTGTCCTCGTGCATCTCGCGCGGAAGATGGATGCGCGGTTGCGTGTCCTCCAGGCCCACGTCCACGGCCCCCTCGTCCGCGTTCCCGGTGCCCGCGAGGGGCGTCTCGCCCGTGGGCTCGAACCGGGCATCCGCCTCCTCCGATGAGGAGCCCCCCAGCCCGGGAACCTCCTCCGTCTCGGAACGGACCGGAGGAACCGCGGTGGCGTGCGAACCCTCGCCCGCGCTCAGTGGCTCCGACCAGAGCGGAGTGTCCTCGATGGCGACCACTTCCGGGGGCGGCTGCACCACCAGGGGAACGACGGGAGGCGCGGCAGGTGGGAAAACAGGACCGGACGCCGGAGCCGAGCCAGAACCTGGCTCCGTCGACAGCACCGGAGGCGCGACGGAAGTGGTGGGAGTCGCGGCCCGGTGCGTCCCCGCGCCCCGCCTCGCGCCAGAATTCGGCTCCGCCGACAGCACCGGAGGCGCGGCGGGAGTGGCGGGAGTAGCGGCCCGGTGCGTCCCCGCGCTCCGCCTCGCGCCAGAATTCGGCTCCGCCGACAGCACCGGAGGCACGGAGGGAGTGGCGGCCCGGTGCGTCCCCGTGCCCCGTCCCACGCCGGAGCCCGGCTCCGCCGACAGAACAGGAGGCGCCACGGGCCTGGGCGCCGGAGGAGTCGTGAGCCCCGACACATCCACCGTGGGCGAGCCGCCCGGGGGAGAATGCCGCTCGCGCCTGGACTCCTCGATGGCCTCGACGGCGACGGCGGGCCTCGTGGGCTCCTCCACCACCGTCACCGCTGGCCGCGTCTCGCCCTCCTCGCGCACCGGTCCACCCTCCCGAGCGCGAGGCGTGGGCCTGAAGGAGAGCGGCTCGACGGGGCCATCCAGCCGGATGGTTTTCGGCGGCAGCGTCGGAGAGGGCCTCGGCGGCGTCCCCTCCGGCATGCCGATCACCACGGGCTCCGGCTCGGGCATGCGCCCCACCTCGCGCAGGCTCGCGAGCAGCCGCCGCTCGGCCTGGTACTCCGCGCCGAACAGCTCGTGCATGGACCGGCTGACGCTCTCGGGCCCCGAGGAGGGATCCATCTCCAGCAGGCACGCGTTCAGCTTCGCGCGCAGCTCCTCGGCCGTCTGGAAGCGCTGCGCCGGGTCCACCGCCAGCGCCTTCATCACCAGTTGCTCCACCGCGGGCGGCACGGACGGCACCACCTGGCTCATCGGCGGGATGTTCGGCTGGGCCACGGCGGACATCAGCTCGCCCGGAGGCAGCTGACCGAAGGGGTTCCTCCCGGAGATGAGCTCGTAGAGGCACAGACCCACCGCGTACAAATCACTGCGGCGATCCACCGGCAGGTGCCGGGCCTGCTCCGGTGACATGTAGAGGAACTTGCCGAGGATGATGCTCGGGTTCGTCTTCGCCGCGCTCAGCCGGCTCTTGGCCAGGCCGAAGTCGATGACCTTCACCTCCCCCTCGTAGGAGATGAGGATGTTCTGCGGCGAGATGTCCCGGTGGACGAGGTTCAGCTCCCCCTCGTCATCGCCCTTCTTGCGGTGCGCGTAGGCGAGCGCGTCCAGCACCCGGCCCATCACGAACAGCACGAAGGTGAGCGGCAGCGGCCTCTGCCTGTCACGCGCCCGCGCCGCCACCTTGCGCAGGTCCTTGCCGTCCACATACTCGAGGGCCATGTACGCCTCGCCCTCGTGCAGCCCCATGTCCAGCACCTGCGCGATGGAGCCGTGCGACAGCTTCACCAGCGTGCGCGCCTCGCCCACGAAGCGCTCCACGAACTCCGGATCCTCCGCCAACTGCGGCAATATCTTCTTGATGACGCACAGCTTCTCGAAGCCCTGCGCCCCCTCCAGCCGCGCGAGGAAGATCTCCCCCATGCCACCGGTGGCCAGCTGGGTCAGCAGCGTGTAGCGGCCGAACGGCACCGGCCGGAACGGACGCAGTCGAGCGTTCGATGACGACGGGTTCATGCCGGACGAGGGGCGCTCATGCTCGCAGGGGGGAGCGCCCATGCTCGCATTGATCTGGGTCCCAGTGCGAGCCTCAATCCCAACTTTCCACCACACAATCCCACCTCAGCGCACACCGGGATTGGTGAGCTGGGGGATGTCCTCGTCCACGACCTCGAAGGCGGCGACCTTGTCGCGAGGGGGGCGGATGAGGCGCTCGCCGAGGGGAACCACGTCGAAGCGGGCGCCGATGACGGCCAGCGTCTTGCCGGTGATGAGCACCTGGCCGGGCATGGCGGTGCCAGCCAGCAACGAGGCCACCTGCACGCCCTCGCCCACGGCGGTGTACGAGGGACGGGACTCGGGGCCCACCAGCCCCACGAGGGCCCGGGTGGTGGTGATGCCGATGCGCAGCTCGCACCGCTCGTCCATGGGGCGGCGGGCCATGTAGCGCTCCCAATCGGCGCGCAGGGCGAGCGCGGCGCGCACCGCGCGCACGGGATCATCCAGCTTGGAGAAGGGAGAGCCGAAGAGGGCGCGGAGCGACTCGCCGACGAAGGTCTCCAGGGTGCCCTCGAAGCTGAAGACGAGGCCGCCCAGGCGCGAGTGGAAGTCGTTGAGCAGCACGGTGGCGCGCTCGGCGCCGATGCGGGAGCACAGCGCGCCGAAGCCGACGAGCTCGGCGTGGACGACGGTGAGGTTGCGCTCCTCCAGTCCGGGCAGCTTGCCGCCCGGGCGCTGCTGGAGCTCGGCGGCGCGGCGCTCGGCCACCTCGGGCGAGAGGAAGCGCTCCAGATGGTGGCGCGAGGCCAGCCCGCCCGAGGAGCCGGAGAACTTCTGCACGCCCGTGGCCACCAGGTGCGCCACGGCGGTGCAGGCATCGAGCATGACCTCCAGCTCGGTGTCGTTCTTCGCGGAGGTGTTGACGTAGAGGACGCCGGAGAAGGGCGACTCGATGCCGATGGGGATGCAGAGCACCCGGTCCACGCCATAGAGGATGACGCTCTCGCGGCCGGCGAAGCGGCGGTCGTCGCGCACGTCGCCCACCAGGAGCGCGCGACCCTGGCGCAGGGCCTCCTCGATGATGCCATCGGAGACGGGCACCTCGCCCTTGGCGAGCTTGCCACGGTGGCGCACGGCGGCGGGGACCAGCACCCCGGTGGGATGGCGCAGCAGCACCACGGCGGTGGTGGCGCCGATGCGCTCGAGCACCCGGTCCATGGTGACTTCGAGGAAGGCCGTCAGGTTCGAGGCGGTGGCGAGCGCCTCCGCGACGTGGAAGAGGAGGACGAGCGTCTCGTAGGCGCCGCGAGGAGGCGAGGGAGGTGAGGGAGGCGCCGGGGCGAGGGGCGCGGCGGTGGCGGGGATGCTGTCGAAGGGGCTGGAGAAGTTGTCGAGCGCCCGCAGCAGGTCCACGTTCTTGATGTTCTTGGTGAGGATGACGGAGGGCCCCACGTCATCCCCATGGCCGAAGCGGCGCACGCCCCCGGCGCCCAGGTCCACCATCTCGGTGGCGGCGTTCTCCACCTGGTGGGGTTGGCGCACCGAGAGGGTGTTCTCACCCAGGGAGATGGTGTCGCCGGGGTTCAGCTCGAGGCGGCCCTGAAGGGGCGTGCCGTTGACGCGGCTGCCGTTGCGGCTGCCGAGGTCCTCGATGCTCAGACTGTCCCCCTCCACGACGAGGCGGGCATGTCGCCGAGAGACGAGGTCTCCGCCCAGGACGATGTCGTTCTCATCCGCGCGGCCGAGGTGCGTGACGCCCTCTGGCAGCTCGTAGGCAGTGTCGAAGTAACCCGGGCCGTTGATGATGATCTGCCACATCGCGGCGGGGAGATTACACGACCCGGGCGCTTCGTTCGCATACGGGCAGCGGATTGAGACCCGGAGTCGAATCCTCCAGGGACTCCGGAGCGTCCCCGGCCGGTGGAGCCACACCGGCTCCCCGAGCGCCCGGCGCCTCCGGGGAGTCTCCCGTCACCGCCACTCGCAGACGGGAGAGCCGTTCACCACCACGATCGCGTCCAGGTCGAACCCGCCCGACGTGGACCCATAGGCGTTCTCCCCGCTGTCCTTGATGCGGACGAAGCGCGCCCGGGCCACGCCGAGGGTGGCCAGGTCGAAACCATCACCGCCCGCCACGGACGGGTCCGTGGGGCTGATGCCGTTGTCCGGCGAGGAGAACACGTGCTTCACGCCCGCGCAGCCAGGGGAGCCGTTGGCCCTGTCCGTGGGAGCACAGGGGAAGTCGTGCCACGTCTGGCCATCCTCGCTCACGGAGACGAAGCCCGTCTCCGCGAAGTTGCCGAAGGGGTTCTCGAAGACGAGCAGATCCACGCCGGGCCCATCCACCACGCCGATGTCGGTGAGCTCGAGGACGATCTCCCCCCGCTCGCCGAGCGAGAGCACGTCCAGCGAGCCCATGCCGGAGCCACCCCCGTGGGGCGGTCCGAGCACGATGTCCGGATAGCCATCCTGGCCGAAGCCGGCGAACGGGCCGGGCGAGAAGGACACCACCTTGTCGGCGAACGGGTCGTTCTCGCTCGCGCAGACCACCGGAGTCTTCGGCTCCTCCTCGTCGGAGGGACCTCCGCAGCCGGTGACGAGCAAGGCGGTGACGAGACAGGCGCTCCAGCGCGCCGGGGTGCCGTGGGTCCTCATGGCTATTGCTTCTGGACGAGGACGAGCCGGCTGCCGTTCTTGTCCTTCACGCCCACGAGCAGATTCGTGCCCAGCGGGGCCATCAACACCACGTTGGTGCAGGTATTCTGGGTGGTGAGCACGGGCGCGAGCTCGCCCACGACGACCGCCTTCGGCTCGATGCCCGTCGTCAGCTCGATGCGCGAGACATCGTTCGTGAGCGCATTGAACGACGCATCGTAATGGCCACGGTGGAGCGCCACACCCTGACCAAAGCCGGCCACCGCGAAGAGATCACTGCCCGCGTAGATCTCCGGAGCATTCTCCGCGGTGAGCGCCAGGGTCGTACCGCCCGAGAGCGCCGGCGTGTACGTCGCGGGGGCCACCGCGAGCAGGTGGTTGATGTAGGGGTCGAACGGGCCCGAGGGGTTGGGAACGCTGTATCCGAGCACGGCGATCTCCTGGCTCGTCGCCGCCGTGTAGCCGCTGGCGGGAGCATCCACCGGGAAGGTCGCCAGCTTCGACCCCTGGAAGGGAGGTGTCCCGGTCTTCAACGCGTAGACGCCACTGCCCCCCTCGGAGGAACCCTCGACGCCCTGGCCGTTGAACAGGAAGGCCCCGGAGACACCGACCGCGGAGAAGTTGCCGTTCGCGGACACGTGGGAGGACTTATCCGGGCTGGCCGTGTCGTACACCAGGACCGAGCCAGGGATGTTCTCGATGGGGCCCGACTTCGTGTAGCCGGCGAGCAGCCGGGTGCCATCGTTGGCCAGGAAGCCGCTCAAATACGTGCTGCTGCCACGATCCGCCTCGGGGATGACGGCTTGCAGGGGCGTCGTGCTGGCGACGATGTTGGGCCAGGTGCCGAGCTCGTAGAGGCTGTTGTCGGTTCCTCCGCTCAGGCCGTACAGCTTGAACTCGGCGCCGCTCGGGATGGCCGTCACCGCGATGAGTCCCTCGGGGAGCGCGGCGGACTCGGCGGCGGCGTAGCCCGTCTGGAGCTGCAGCGTGCCGAGCTTCTCGTCATGTGGCAGGTCCGCGCACGCGACTCCCGCGTCGGTGCCCGCGTCGTCCGTCGGCTCGTTACCGCCATCCGTCGGCCCGGTGCCCGCATCCGTGACGTCCCGCTCCACGCAGCGGTTGTCCTGGCACACGTACTCCTGCCCCTTGGGAAGCGTGCCCCTCTGGGCGATGCAGTCGAACTGGTCGATGCACTCCTGAGTACAGCCGGTGCCCAGCAGCCCCAGCGACAAGGCACCCAGGACCCATACGAAGCGACCCACCCCTCGCGAACCCATCATTGCTGTCTTCATGCGCGTCCCGCTCCTCATGTGGAGTAACCGAAGAGGGGGGCGCGGATACGGCGGCGGGGCAGGTCTTGTCAAATGCTCCGTCCACCTCGCACCAGGAGTGGGCCTCGCGTGGAGGATGGACGACAATGAGGAGTACCGCGGGCGGGATTCGAACCCGCAACCTCTGCGTTCTGAGCGCAGCACCTCTACCAGGTTGGGCTACCGCGGCGTGTGTTTCGACTGCGAGTGCCGAAGGCGGGATTCGAACCCGCAACCACCAGACTCTCGATCTGGGGCCTCTACCGAGTTGGGCTACTTCGGCGGGACTGCGCTCCAATCGCATCCAGGAGCGTGTGCTGCGAGTACCCCGTACGGGAGTCGAACCCGTCTTTCCGCATTGAGAGCGCGGTGTCCTTCGCCGATAGACGAACGGGGCAAGAGGCCGGGTCCCTTTCTGGGAGCCCGGCCTCTGGGTCCGTGCCTCGTCTTGGAACGAGGACGCGGGAGATCAGAGTCCGGGCCATCGGCCAAGAAGCAGCTCCAGGCCGAGCAGGAGGTCCAGAGCGGTATCCAGACCGGTACGCGAGAGCGCGTCGATGCCAGTATCAGCGTCGTTCAGGTGCTTGGGATTCATCGGGCTCTGCGTCGTCACCGTCGTCATGGTCACCGCTCCTTTCATCGAGAAAAGACGCGGCGGAAACGCATTCCTGACAACGACATTCAGGCCGCCGTGAGCCGCCCGCGCCGGTACAGGAGCGCGAGGAACAGCGGCCCCCCCAGCAGCGCCGTCACCACGCCCACGGGGGGATCGCCGCCGAACAGCGGGAAGGTCAGCCGCGCCAGCAGGTCCGCGAGCATGAGGAACGCCGCGCCTCCGAGCGCGGAGAGCGGAACGAGCAGCCGCTGGTCCGGCCCGAAGGCGAGCCGCAGCAGGTGGGGCACGATGAGCCCCACGAAGCCGATGAGCCCCGAGAGCGCCACGGCACCGGCCACGCTGGCGCTCGCGGCGAGGAGCAACAACCGCCGCGTGCTCGCCACGGACACGCCGAGCGAGGCCGCGTCCTCGTCTCCCAGCGTGAGCAGGTTGAGTCGTCCTGAAAGCGCGAGCATCACACCGATGGCCGCGACCTGGAGGAGCACGGACAGGGCGAGCGTTCCAGCGCGCTCGTGGCCGAGGGTTCCCGCGAGCCAGTGGAGGATCGCCCCCAGCTGGTTCGGGTCGGAGAGCGTCTTGATAAGCGTGATGACCGCGGACGCGAAGGAATTGAAGACGACGCCGATGAGGAGCGCGACATCGGGCGTACGGCCCCCATGGCCGCGGCTCGCGGCGAGCACGAAGAGCATGGCCGCCACGGCCCCCACGAAGGCGAACAGCGTCGGTGCGGAGAGGCGCGCCAGCCCGCCCCCGAGGTCTGGAGCCACCTCACCCACGGAGGCGAGCCCCACGGCCAGGGCCAGGGTGGCCCCGAGCGCCGCGCCGCCAGAGACGCCGAGGATGAAGGGGTCCGCCAGCGGGTTGCGCAGCACGCCCTGCAGTGTGGTCCCGGAGGCGGCGAGCCCCGCGCCGACGAGGGCCGCCAGCACGGCGCGCGGCATCCGGACGGACCAGAAGATGAGGGCGTCCTTGGACGTGGGCTTCCCGAACAAGGCGGAGTGAAGGGAGATGGGCTGATCCCCGAAGCGGACGGACACGAGGAACGCCACGAGCATCAGGACGAGGAACACCCCGCAGAGCCCGAGCACCCGCGCCAACGTGAAGCCCTTGCCCCGCTCTCGCATGGCTAGCGCGCGATCCCCGCGTCGGGCTTCACGGTGGGGTGCAGCAACTGGAACAGCTCCTCCAGCCCGCGACCCAGCGAGGGCCCCGGCTGGAGCAGCGCCATGGACGGCACCTCCACCCACCGGGACTCGGAGAGGAGCGCGCGCAGCGTGTCCTTGCCCACGTCCACGTCCGAGGCATCCACCACCACGTCCGGCGAGACCCCCACCGCGCGCTCGACGGGATAGACGGGGTAGGCCCCACTCGCGTCCGCCGCCACGTTGCGGGCTCCCGCATCGCGCAGCAGCTCGTCCGCGAAGGAGCCGGGGCCGGCGACGACGAGCGGCGTGAAGCCATAGACGAACAGGACGCGCGGCGACTCGAGCTTCCTGGAGGCCTCGCGGATGCGGACGCGGGTGGACTCGATGCGCTGCACGAGGGCGGCGGCCTCCGTCTCCTTCCCAAGGGCCTTGCCCACGGCGCGGAGGGCGGCCAGGGTATCGGCCACGGTGTGCAGGGGCAGCAACAGCACGGGGATGCCGAGCTCGGCCAGCTTCTCCACGGACCGCTGGTTGCCCGGCCCCGGCTGGACGAGCACGAGGTCCGGCTCGAGGGCCACTACCGCCTCGATGGAAGGGTCGATGAAGCCGCCCACGCGAGGCAGTCCGGCCACCTCCTTGGCCTCATCGAAGCGGGAGACCCCCACGAGGGTGCTCCCCGCTCCGAGCGCCATCACCGTCTCCGTGAACGACGGGGCGAGCGTCACCACGCGCTTCACCTTCTCGGGAGGCTTGGGGCCGAGGAAGCGGGGACCTCCCTTGGGGGGAGCGGCGCGCGCGGCGGTGACGAGGCAGAGCGCGGCGAGCAGGACGAACGGAACGAGGCGGGTCTTCATGAGGGAGTCTCAGGGAATCGCGATGACGTCACCGACGAGGGAGGGCCCATTGTTCCGAGGGCAGACGAGGAGGGGGGGCGCGGCACCGGGCCCCAGCCCGCGCCGCTCCACGAGCGAGTCACCCACCACCTCGATGACGAAGACACGGCCCGCGTTGTTGTCACCCACGTAGGCGCGGTTGCCCACCACGGAAAAACGGCCCGCGGAGGCGCGCTGGCACGAGGTCCCCTCCGGGCACCGCAGCGCGAGCGAGTCGAGCACGTGGTCATCCGCGTCGAGCAGCACCAGCCCGGTCCCCTTCACGTCGATGAGGTTGAAGTTGCGGTCATAGGTCGCGGCGCCGCTACAGCTCACGAGAAGCCGCTCGCCCACGGGGACGACCCAGAACGGGTTGAGACACTCCTCGCCGAGCGCGATGAGACGCATCTCGCGGGTGGTGAGATCGATGCGGACCAGGAAACCGGGGCCTCCCACGGAGAAGTTCCCGGGCTCCAGGTTGCCGAGCGCGACGTACATCCAGCCCCGGCGCATGGCGATCCCCGCGGGCGCGGGAACGGTGGTGCGACCCTGAAAGGGCATCAGGGCCTCGCCCGTGGGCAACTTGAAGACGTCCGTGATGACGGGCCGGGTGGGGTCCGCCACCGAGACCCGGACCACCCGTCCACCCGCGGAGGAATCCGTCTGCAGGTTGCCCAGCAGCGTGACGTAGGCATCCGAGCCCTGCAATGCGAACGCATAGGGGTTGGTGTTCGCACCGAAATTCACGCTGCCCACGTCGGTGAGCGTGACGCCCTTGGGGAACTGCGGGCTGTGGTTGAAGGAGGGCGCATCCTTCCGCTGGAGGATCTGGAGGGTGTTGCTCGTGGAGTTGAGGATGTAGACGTAGGGCTCCTCGACGAGCAGGTGATTGGGGACCAGGCCCGTGGTGTTGCGTGCCTCCAGCTCGCCGTAGTCGATGAGCCGGGCCTGGAGCAGCCTCGAGGAGGCATCCAGCACCAGCAGCACATCCTGCATGCGCGCGACGGTCAGGGGACTGGTCCCCACGGCCATCGCGGGTCCCTTCACGTCCGACTCCGCCTGGATGCCCACCACCTGCCCGGTGTTGAAGCACGCGGCGACGACGTCATAGGTGCAGATGCCGCCCCTGCAACTCCGGGAGTCCGCGCACACGTTCCCGCAGGCACCACAGTTGAAGGCATCCGTGTCCGGGTCCACGCACGAGCGCCCACAGAGCTTGGAGTCCGCCAGGGTGCAGGAGTCCTTGCACTGCCCCTGCTCGCACACCTGCTCCGGCGAGCACGCCGCGCCCCCCGCTCCCGCGCATCCACCGCAGTGGGACGGGTCCGACGCGGTGACGACGCACTGCCCATCGCACAGCGTGGCCCCCGCGCGGCAGCGGCAGGCGCTCTCGATACAGACCTCGGTGGCGGAGCAGGCCACGTCACAGGCGCCACAGTCGGAGGAAGCGCTGGAAAGGTCCACGCACCTATTGCCGCCGCAGAGCGTGAGCCCCTCGGAGCACAGGAACTCATCCGTCGGGCACCCGGCCAGCAGCGCGGACCCCATCACCAGCAACAGAACCCCGAGGGCTCCTCCTCTCATCGTGCCTCCCTCTCGAAAGCACCCGCCACCGACACGTACACGGCGCGGCCGGGGAGCGGGTAACCGACGAAGTCCTCGGCGCGCGCATCGAGGACATTCTTCACCTCGCAGGAGACCGTGAGCTCCGTGCGCGAGCCGAAGGTGCTGGACACGCCCGCGTGGACGAAGGCACGCCCGGGCAGCGACATCGCGCCATCCCGGGTGAGGAAGTGCGCCGACTGGGCCACCAGCTCCACGCGCCCCGTGAGCCACCGGGGTCCACCCAGGACCCGCGCGGACAGCTTGTGGCGCGGCCGGTAGGGCAGCTCGCGCAGGTAGAAGCGCCCGTCCCGCTGCAGATCGCTCGACACGGTGAGCGTGTAGCTGAAGGCGCCGGAGAGGAACCGGTGGGGCCGCCACTCGCCCTCGGCCTCCAGCCCCATTACGCGCGCGTTGGCGAAGTTGTACGGCCTGGCCGCGCCGGGCGGGTAGGCCTCGTAGGAGATGAGGTCCTCGTAGAGACTGGCGAAGCCCCCCACCGAGGCGAAGGACACCTCCGAGCGATGCACCACCGCCGCGTCCGCGTACAGCGCTCGCTCGGGGCGCAGGTCCGGGTTGGGCAGCAGCGTGCCCTGACGCACGTACAGCTCCAGGAACGAGGGCGCGCGATGGGAGCGGCCCGCGTTGGCGCGCAGCTCGAAGCCCGAGGGCAGCAACACGGTGGCGCCCACCTTCGGGGACAGCAGCGTGTACGGGCCCGCCCGCTCCACGCGCAGCGAGGGCGCGACGGTGAGCAGCCCGTCCCACAGCAGAACCTCGTCCATCGCCATCACACTGGCGCGCAGCCACGTCGGCTCGCCCTCCGAGGCCTCGGTCGTCTCAGCGGCGGTCACCGACTCACCGCCCACGCCCAGCAGCGCGGAGACAGAATGCCACCCGCCCAGCAGCACCTGTCCCTCCACCTCCACCCCGCCCAACCGCTGCACCTGCGGGTCCTCCCCGCTCCAGGGCCCACCGGACAGCGCCACCCGGTCCCGGCGGAAGTACGCGCGCGCGTTCGTCTGGACTCCCCCCGGCAGCGTGCCCGACAGGCGCAGGTTCGCCGAGCCCCGCCCTCCGGACTGGCGCGCATCCTCGCTCGGGTTCTGCGCGGTGCCGGCGAGGCCCCGCTCGTCGAAGGAGAGCTCACCCAGCAGATCCGCGGAGACGCCTCCCCCCAGCTCGCGCCGCAGCCTCAGCAGTCCCCCCGCCCCCCGCGCGTCGTTGTTGGTGCGATGGCGCTCGAGGAGCGCGTCCCCGGGCAGCGTGGGGCTCGGATCGAAGAGGTACGGGAAGCGTCCGCTGGAGGTGCCCCCATGGAGGAGCAGCAGCGCCTCGCCTCCCGCGAGCGGCCCCGAGGCCGACAGCCACCCGAGCCCCGAGTCCCAACTGCCGTAGGACAGCTCTCCCGCCACGCGCGCGTTCGCGCCGGGACGGCGGGTGATGATGTTGATGGCGCCCCCCAACCCGCCCGAGCCATAGCGCGCTCCCGCGCCGCCACGCAGCACCTCGAAGCGCTCGGCCAGGGCCGCGGGCACGCGCGACAGGTCCGCGATGCCTCCCGCGCCATTGAGGGGAATGCCGTCGAGCAGCACCAACGTCCCGTTCGAGGACGCGCCCCGCACCACGACGCTCTTGCTCTGCCCGTAACCCCCCAGGTCCTGCAGCGTGACGCCGGGCGCGGTGGACAGCATCGCCGCGGTGTCTCGGGCCGCGCCGCCGAACTCGTCCACGCGGATGACGGTGAGGGCGCCGCTCGGGTCACGCCTCGAGGCCGAGTCCGGGGGCTCGGCGGCGACGGGCGCCTCCTCCACCTCCACGGTGGGAACGAGCAGGGGCTCGCCACCGGAGGAGTCCGAGACGGGAGGCGTGTCCTGGACAGGAGGCTCCACCGCCTGCTGGGCAAACGCGGAACCGCTCGTGCTGAGCGCCAGGCACAACCACCGCCCGGCGAGGTGCGACCACCGCATGGATCCGCCTTCCGCTCTCTCCGTCGAAGAGAGAAGGCCAGCGCGGGCGCTCCACGCCCACACCCCTGGGCAGGTCTCCTGGCTGCCGGGCTCCAGCCGAGGCGCACATCGCGCCGGGCTGCCCGATCACAGTGGCGGGACCGCGCCGGACTCGCACCGGCTTCCCTCTTGAAGGCCCGACATGGGCACCCAAGGGCAGGCCCTTCCTAGGGGCTCAACCCCCGCGCGTCAAGCCACCCTCGCTGACGTACGACCGGGCGCCTCGGGAGTGGCGGGCCAGCCAGTCGAGGATGAACTGATTGAAGGCGGAGAAGTGGAGGAAGGTGGCCAGCATGTCCCCGAAGCGCAGCGAGGCGCGATCGAAGAGCGGCGCGGGCCGGCCGGGGATGAGCAGGGTGCCGTCGTGCCAGGTCCCGTTGTGGCTGCCGCCATCGGCCACGTACCAGACCCCGGTCCGCGTCTCCTCACGGAAGGTGGCGTGCACCCGGGACACCGTGGGGTCCTCCACGACGATGTCGTTGTCCGGCGTACGTCCCAGCGTGATGCTCGAGGCCTGGGGGACGACGCCCTGAGGACGCTTGCGCACCTCGAGCACCAGCGGCTCGGCGACGGTGGGCCGGTTCAGCGAGAGCCCCGTCAGCGTGCTGCGGGTGAACAGGGGACGCACTCCCACGGGAGGCGCCTCCCACACCAGCACCGGCCAGCACACCGAGCGTCGCACGGACTGGGGATCGTCGAGGAATTGTGAGGCGAGCACGGAGAACTTCAGGTGCACGGAAACGCCCTCCAGCACACGAACGGGTGACGCGCAGGGTGTGCACGGAGGGCGAGAGCGACCAGTCCCCCTCGATCAGCGGGAGGAGCCGTGTACCCGGAAGGGGATGCGCAGCGTGCCGAACCGCTCGCCGGTGCTCGCGTCCACCAACTGGGCCTGGAGCGTGACCTGGCGCTCGGAGGCGCCGGGGTTCTCGAAATAGAGGAAGCCCGTCCAGGAGGCTCCATCCTTGAGGATGCCCTCGGGGAAGGCCTGCCGCAGCATGTCCTCCGTCGGCAGCCGGGTGGCGCCCGGGGGCGGGCAGGTGTAGCAGGTGGTGCGGGGCTCCTCGTTGAAACGTCCGTACGGGCTGTACGTGGGAGGAGGCGACGGCATCCGGGGCCCGGAGCCCGCGTGGGGCGCGAGCCCGCCCAGCGTATGGGGCGCGAACGCGGCGTAGTGCGCCTCGCCCACCAGCTCGAAGTCCCCGTACTGGATGCGCAGGGTCCGGCCGCTGTTGTTCTCCAGGACGACCTCCACCGGCGCGAGGTAGCGCACGAGATCGAAGGGATTGTTCTTCCAGGAGTCCCCGCTCGCCACGAGCCGCACGCCCCCGTCCTCGGCGGCGGCGACGCGGCCGTCATTCGAGATGAGCACCTGGGGCGCCGCGATGGGACGGAGCCGTCCCTTGTCCGCGGAACAACCCACCAGGGAACACAGCACCACGACAGCTAGAAACACGAAGCGCATGAGCGTGCGCCTCCTCGTCGATGAGTCTCCGGCCCCAACCGCATCCTCGACGACACGGAAGGAACCCGCCAGCACCTCGCACTCCGGGATGTCGTCTCCTGGAGCAACCCCACGCCGTCCCATGCCCGGGACGATCCGAGCGCGACTGTACGCGCCCCGGGTGCGGACTCCGAGGGAAGAGCCCCTGGCATGACGCCTGCTCTGGAACCCGGCGAGCGCGCCAATGGAGGCGCGAAGATGAAGCGAAGAGGTGGTCGATGCTGACGGCGGGGAAGCGGTTGGCGGTGTTCTCCATCCGCGAGGGCAAGGGCGGGAGCGTCTGGGTCCGAGCGGGGAGTGCTTTCGTGAACAAGGATGGCTCGCTCAACGTGCTGCTGGATGTGCTGCCGCTGGACGGGAAGCTGCACGTGCGCGAGGCGGGGGACAAGAAGGACACGGTGCAGGCGGGCGGCGGCGGGCGCTACGGGGTCGACGGTGGGCTGGACTCGCTGCCGGTGGGAGGCCACTCGTGAGCGGGCGCGTGATGGGGATGTGGGTGGCCGCGGTGCTGGGACTGGTGCTGCTGGGGCCCGGAAGCGCGGGCGCGGCGAACACGAAGACCCGGACGCGGTACACGGGCGTGGTGAACCTGAACGAGGCAACGGTGGCCCAGTTGGATCTGCTTCCGGGTGTGGGCGAGAAGGCCGCGCAGCGCATCGTCACCTGGAGGGAGAAGCGGCCCTTCAAGCGCATCGAGGAGTTGGTGCGGGTGAAGGGCTTCGGCAGGAAGCAGTTCTTGAAGCTCAAGCCGTACCTGACGCTGCAGGGCCCGACGACGCTGAAGGCGGAGAAGGCGCTGGTTCAGATGGGCGAGGTTCGCGTCACCGTCCCCGCGGCGGCGAAGCCCTGAGCGCCCGGGAGAGGGGCTCCCAGGCTCCGGGCCTCCCCTCTCCCGCGTCGACGCGGTTCCTCAGCGGCGGGCGCTCCGGGGCCGGGGGGGAGAGTCGGCCTTCTCGGTGAGCGCCATGTCGGGCGTGAGCTGGAGGGGCTGGACGGGCACGGAGGGCTGGGTCATGACCAGCCGCATGGCATCGACCAGCTGCCTCCGTCCGTGGGGATGGGGCGCCTCGGCGCCGGTGAGCGACAGGAACTGCTGCTGCAGCACCTCGCCCGAGGGGGTGCGCCGCTCCCGGTCGTGCACGAGCAACCCCATGATGATGGCGTCGAGCGCGGGCGAGATGCCGGGCACGAAGTGGGAGGGAGGCAGCAGCTCCTGTCTGGTGGCGGCGACCATCAACGCCGCCTCGCTGTCTCCCTGAAGGACGCGCTCGCCGGTGAGGGCCTCGTGCAGGGTGAGGCCCAGCGCGAAGAGATCCGTGCGACCATCCAGGGCCTGGCCGTAGGCCTGCTCCGGCGCCATGTAGCCCGCCTTGCCGCGCACCGTCTGCGCCTGGGTGAGCGAGAGCTGATTGGCCGCGCGAGCGATGCCGAAGTCCGACAGCTTCACCTCGCCAATGCGCGACAACAGGATGTTGGGCGGGTTGAGGTCGCGATGCACCAGGCCCAGCGGCTCACCCCGGGGGCCCGTGCGTCCGTGCATGTACGCCAGCGCGGAGGCGACCTCCGCGCCGAGGAAGGCCACCGCCGATGGAGGCAACCGCCTCGCGGGGAGGCGCCGCAGCAGCGAGCTCAGCGGCATGCCATCCACGAACTCCATGGCCAGGAAGACGGTGCCCTGGTGCCGTCCCAGGTCGAGCACCTGCACGATGTTGGGGTGGATGAGGAGCGAGCCCAATTCGGCCTCGCGCCGGAACATGGCGAGGAACTCCTCGTTGTCCGCGTAGGCCGGGAGGATGCGCTTGACGGCCACCTGCTTCTCGAAGCCACCCTCCGGGCTGTAGGTGGCGCGGAACACCTCGGCCATGCCGCCCGCGCCCAGCCGCTCGTGGAGGAAGTACTTCCCCATGACGTCCTTCTCGCGGATGGCGCGCAGCGCGTCCTCGGCCTTGCTCACGATGAGGCCGGCCAGCGTCGCCGCCAGGGGGCCATAGGCGAAGAGGAACACGCAGCGCAGCAGCACCATCGGGAACGTCAGGGTACTCAGGGGCTCGGGTGGGAGCCGCGGCTGTATCACGAGCAGGAACAGCGCCATGTATTCCACCGCCGCGAGCGCCGCCGCCGCGTACGCCAGCGCCTTGCCCGCCCGCAGCGCGCACACCACGATGAGCGCGCCCCAGGCGAGCGCCGGTGGCGTGGTGAGTGCGTACTCGGCCCCGTGGAAGTACACGTCGGTGGCACACGCCACCGCCGGAATGGACACGGTGATGGCGCTGTCCACCCATTGGATCGCCGGGTGGAAGCCGCCCTGCTGCAGTGTCCGCAGCATGAGGGCGTAATAGATACACAGCCCGCCCGTCAGTCCCGCGAGGCTCAGTGACAGGCCCTGGCCAATCACTCCCATGAGCAGCAGCGAGGCCGTACAGCCAAGCACCATCATCCCGCGCATGAAGCGCGCGATGGCCATCTCGCGCGGGACGACGTCCTGGTCCAGGTACTCCTGCAACAGCCGGGCGGGGTGCGGCACTCGGGGAGCAGCGGCTTCCATGGAGGGCCAGCCTACCCCGCCCTTCCCCCCTCGAGCGACCAGCTCTTCATCGGGGGGGACGATGGCCGGCGGCCGCCTACGACTTCCGGACCCACCCACCTCGCCCGTCTCCAGCAGCCCGACGCCAGCTCCTAGCCGAACGTCACGTTCATCATCTTCACGATGGGCTCGTCACCGTAGAAGTCGATGATGTTCACCGCCGCGTAGCCCTGCTCCAGCCGGAACAGGTTGTCGTCCGGCATGCCCAGCGCCTCGGCCAGCAGCGTCCGGTTCACGCCACCGTGCGACACCAACACGAACGTCTCTCCCGCGTGCCGGGTCCGCAGCTCCCGGCCCGCGGACCGCACCCGCTCGCGCATCTCCGAGTAGCTCTCGCCCTCCGGGAACCGAACCCGGGCCGGATGCGCCATCCACTGCGCGTACACCTCCGGGTAGCGCTTCTCCGCCTCCTCATACGTGAGGCCCTCGAAGAGACCGAAGTCGATCTCCCGGAACGCATCCTCCGTATCCACCGCCATCCCCTTCAGCTCCGCCAGGGGCGCCGCGCTCTCCCGCGCCCGCTGGCGAGGGCTCGTGTAGATGCGCAGCAGGGGGGCCTCGGCCAGGAAACGGGCGGCGCGCTCGGCCTGCATCACCCCCGTGGAGGACAGTCCCACGTCCAACCGCCCGTAGCAGCGGCCCCGCGTCTCCTCCACTGGCTGTCCGTGCCGCACCAGCACCATGCGCGTCACGCCCTTCGGAAGTCGCCAGTCCATCATCGCCCCCTCCTCCAGCCCGACCGCCGTTCACTGACTCCCGTGTTCGCCCACATCGTGCCTCCCGTAATTCCCCCCCCTCCATGTCATGTCCGCGCCACGGGCCCTGGATCACGGGCACCGCCGACATGCTCCCGAATACCATGCCCCCCCGCCCCCCGAGCAGCCCCCCTGGATTTCTTTCGTTAAACCCTACATGGACCGAGAGCCCCCCACCCCGGGCGATGTGACGGGTTTTTGTCATCCGCCATAACGGAAGAACCTCTTGATAAGCGGATGACTCCCGGGCACCTCGGGGCCCGTTCATGTTCATCCCCCACTTCATGAAGCCGTATACGTCCACCATCGTCTTCGTGGTGCGCGAGGGCGGCGCAAGGCCCCTGCGCGTTACCTCACTCAGCTCGAGGCCGGCTCCACTGCGGTCTGCTCCTCACGGCGCAGCCGCGCGTCGAGCACGAAGGTCCCGAAGGGCAGCAGCGACGCGATGAACGCGCCCACCACGCGCGGCAGCGACCAGCGGTGCGTGGCGGCGGCCTCCGCGAGGGCGAGGATGAAGAGCACGAACAGCAGCCCGTGCGCCCAGCCCACCAGCTTCACCGCCAGCGGCATGCCGGCCAGGTACTTCAACGGCATGGCGATGAAGAGGAGCACGACAAAGGAGACGCCCTCGAGCAGGGCAACGGCACGCAAACGTCCAACGGCGGTCTTCAGCATGGAGGAGAACCTACCCCAGGGATGGCGAGCCTGTGGACGAACGCCTCCACCCCCACCAGCTCGACGACGCAATGCGTTATGCTTCTTCGGTGCTGAAAAGGGAAAGTAGGGAACCAAACAATGACATGGTCCGTTCCCAGCCAGGCGCTGGTGCACCCTGGCTCGCGGGGATGCACCCGTTGATTGATTTTGCAAGCAGGTAGCGCCCGGACGCACTACCTGTCCAAGGACAGGGACGGGCGACAGCAAGGTAGAATTCAGGGGACATTGTAGAAATGAAGCCAAACGAAGAGCTCGGCGAGCAGCTCACCGCGGACAAGAACAAGATGCCCCCTCTGGGGGAAGTGTTGGAGTTCATGCGATTGCTGTGGGCCGTGGATCATGGCCTGCAGTCCACCTCCAAGCGCATGGAGTCCACGCTCGGGCTGACCGGCCCACAGCGGCTGGTGCTACGGCTCGTGGGCCGCATCCCAGACATCACCGCGGGCCGGCTCGCGAACATCATGCACGTGCACCCCAGCACGCTGACGGGTGTCCTCAAGCGGATGGAGAAGCGCGGGCTGATCGAGCGCAAGTCGGATCCGCTCGACGGGCGCAAGGCCCTCTTCGCCCTCACCGATGCGGGCCGCGCGATGGACGTGCCCACCACGGGCACGGTGGAGGCCGCGGTGGAGCGGGCCATCACCCGCCTGCCCCGTGCTCGTCTCCTGGCCGCCCAGGAGGTGTTGACCGCGCTCGCCGCGGAGCTGGGCGCCGGTGAGCCCCAGGCCGACAATCCCAACGGCACCGCCCCCCACAAGGACGACGAGCAGGTGCTGGTGCCGGAGGGGGGCGAGACCGACTCGCGCAAGAGCGCCAGCAGCTGAACCCCCGCCGCCCGAGCCCACCTGGCAAGCTTCCACCCGCGGACACCGGGGCGGGGAAGCCACCCGCCCGGAGTCCTGGGGGACGCGCCGCGCGCCCAGGCCTGCTACAGATTTGGGAAATAGGTGGCCCGGCAATGGGTTGCCACACGACCGAGCGGACGTGACAGCGTGAATCTCGAATCCCCGCAGACCCCAGGCCCGGAGCTCCCGCCTCCGCCCCCCCCGCAGCCTCCCGCTCCCCCGTCGGAGCCTCTCGCCGAGCCCCGCTCGCATGGCGTGGAGCGTCTGCTCGCCGCGGTGCGTACCCGCCAACGCCGCCAGCTCTGGCTCCAGGGCGCGATGCTGGGCCTCGCCACCCTGCTCGTGCTGGGAGTGGCCGGTGGCTTCCTGGCGCTCGCCGCCCCGGCCGCTGGCCGCTGGTTGATGCTGCTCTCCCCCGTGGCGGGCGCGCTCGTGGCCTGCGTCTTCGGCGTCTGGCTCTCCCTGCGCACCGTGGGGGATGACCTCCGCACCGCGCGCCTCATCGGCGAGCGCCAGCCCCAGCTGTCCCTGGACGTGCTCGCCGCGGTGGAGCTGGCGCGCGAGCAGGGCGCCCAGCCCCAGCACTCGGCGGAGCTCGCCGAGGCCTTCCTGCGGCAGATGGACCTGCGCGCGGACCAGGTGGACGTGGGCACGGTGGTGGACGACACGCGCCTCAAGCACGCGGCCCTGGTGCTGGGCGGCGTGGCGCTCGTGATGACGGTGGTGCTGGGCCTCGCGGGCGCCTCCTGGCGCGCGGGCCTGGCCAAGGCGCTCGAGTCGGCGCGCCTCGCCCCCACGGCCGAGCAGCGCGAGCCCATCACCGGCGACATCGAGCTGACGTACCGCTACCCGGCCTATACGGGGCTCGCCCCGCGCACCGTGCCGGGCACCAATGGCGAGGTGAGCGCGCCGGCCGGCACCGAGGTGCAGCTCGAGACGCGCTCGGACCGCGAGGTGGAGCGCGCGGAGCTGGTCGTCAATGGCGAGACGCTCCCGCTCACCGTCACCGGCAAGCGCGAGCTCACCGGCACCTTCATCGCGAAGAAGGCGGGCACCTACCACTTCGTCTTCTACGGCACGGGCCGCAAGGCCATCGCCACCGGGCCGGACATCCCGCTCAACGTGGAGGCGGACGCCCCGCCCCAGGTCCAGCTCCTCACGCCCGCGGCGGAGATCGAAATCGACCCGGGCCAGCAGGTGACGCTCAAGTACGAGGCCAGCGACGACTACGGACTCAATGGCCTGGCGCTCGTCTTCCGCACGCCGGGCGCCAAGGAGGAGACGCGCATCGCCCTGCCCCGCGAGGATGGCCGGCGCGACAAGGGGACCTACACCTGGAACCTGGGCACGCTGCAGGTGCAGCCGGGAGACCGCATCTCCTACTACGTCGAGGCGAAGGACAACGACGCGGTGGAGGGCCCCAAGCGGGGCGTGAGCCGCACCCAGGTGCTGCGCGTCTACAGCGCCGCCGAGCACCGCCGCGCCGCCCTGGAGAAGGCCGAGGCCCTCTGGGGCCGCATGGTGGACCACCTCGCCGACAGGCTGGAGGGAGCGGACCGCGACCGGGTGAAGGAGCCGCGGAAGGTGGCCTCGGGGCAGGCGGTGGACACCAGTGGCCTGACGCTGGTGGCGGACATGCGCGCGCTCTCCCAGGAGCTGCGCCGCGAGCGGGATACCCCCGCCGAGCTCGTCACCGCGCTCGCCAACATCTCCGAGACGCTGGGCCAGCGGGTGCGCGCCACCTCGGACCTGCGCCGCATCTACCTGCGCACCCAGCAGCGCCGCGCGGGTGATGACTTCGGCACCGGGACCCGCCTGGGCGCGCTGGTGGAGGATGAGATCGCCGAGCTGGAGAAGGACATCCTCTACCTGGAGTCCCTGCTGGACCGGCAGAAGCTGGAGGCCCTGCAGGAGCTGGCCAGGCAGCTGGCCGCCGAGCGGCGTGAGCTGGCCAACCTCATCGAGCAGTACAAGCAGAACCCGGACGAGCAGGTACGCGAACAGGTGATGCAGCAGATCCAGGAGGTGCGAAGCCGCATCGATGAGCTGATGCAGCGCATGGCCGAGATGCGCCAGGGCATCCGCGACGAGCACCTCAATGCCGAGGCCCTTCAGGAGATGATGAAGGACCAGGACATGCAGAGCGCGCTCGACGACGTGGAGCGGCTCATGCGCGAGGGCAAGACGGACGAGGCGCTCGCCAAGCTGCAGGAGCTGTCCATGCAGATGGACGAGATGCTCAACGGTCTGAACGAGGCCCAGGACGAGTTCGGCAACGAGCAGTACCCGGAGCTGGCGAAGAAGTTCGGCGACTTCATGAACGAGCTGGAGCAGACGGCGCAGGAGCAGCAGCGTGTGGCCGACGCCACCAAGGCGCTGCGCGACCAGGCCCGGCAGCAGAACAAGGACCGGCTCGCCGAGCGCGGCAAGGCCATGAAGGACGAGCTGCAGCGCCAGCTCGAGCAGGTACAGAAGGACTACGAGAAGCTGCGACCCGAGGATCTCAACAGCCGGGCCTCGCGTCCGCTGGAGGAGGCCCAGGCCGAGCTGGAGAACGCGAGAAACGCGCTCAAGGTGGACGACTACGATCTGGCGGCCGAGGCGGCGCAGCGGGCCTCCGAGGCGGCCCAGCTGCTCGCCAGCTACGGCGAGCAGCAGCGCTCGCTGGACGAGCTGTACGGCAACCCCGACGACGTGCGGCAGCAGTCCGCCGAGCTGGCCGAGCGGCTGGAGAAGGACGCGAAGTCGGTGGAGGACGTGAATCGCAAGCTCCAGTCGCTCTTCCCGCCGCCGGGCTCGCAGATGAGCCAGCAGGACAAGCAGCAGTTGCAGCAGCTCGCCCAGCAGCAGCAGTCGCTGGAGCAGAAGGCACGGGAGCTGCGCCAGCAGATGCAGGAGATGGAGCAGATGGCGCCCATCTTCGGGCAGGAGGCCGGGGACCAGATGGAGGAGATCGGCCGGCGCATGGGCGAGGCCTCGCAGCGGATGCAGGGCAAGGACCCGAACCGGGGCTACGGCGAGCAGCAGGCGGCGCTGGAGGGGCTCAAGCAGTTCCAGCAGCAGATGAAGGAGAGCCAGAAGGGCCGGGGCAAGGGCCGTGGGCTGCCGCTGCCGATGGGCATGGGGAAGAGCGAGGGCAACGGGAGGGATCCTCGCGACAAGGTGGAGATTCCGGACGAGGAGGCCTACCAGGCGCCGAAGGAGTTCCGGAAGGATCTGCTGGACGCGATGAAGGAGGGGACGCCGGAGAAGTACCGGGACCAGGTGAAGCGCTACTACGAGGAGCTGGTGAAGTGATGACCCGGGTTGCGAGCAGCATGAGGGCTCTCGCCCTCGCCCTCTCCTTGTCCCTGGCCACGGGCGCCGGGGCCCAGGAGTCGCTGAAGAACGAGGCCAAGGAGCGGCTGGGGAAGGTGGAGGCGGCGCTGGATGGGTGGGACGTGCCGGGCGCGCGGCGCGAGCTGCAGGCGCTGGAGGGCATCGTCCCGGAGGACATCGAGCCACTCAAGTACTTCCAGGGCCGGGTGGCCTTCGAGGAGGGCCGCTACGACGACGCCATCGAGCTGCTGCGGGCGGCGAACATCGAGGACAAGCCGGGCAGCTACCTGCGGCTGGCGAAGGAGACGCGCGACATCGTCAAGGACCACGCGTACGCGGAGAGCGAGCACTTCATCTTCTACTACCCGAAGGGGAAGGACGAGGTGCTGGTGCCCTACGCGCTGGAGACGCTGGAGTCCATCCACCGCGCGCTCGCCGAGGACCTGGGGCACCGGCCGCCGGGGAAGATTCGCGTGGAGGTGGTGAACAACGCGCGCGAGCTGTCCAAGGTCAGCACCCTCACCTACCAGCAGATTCAAACCACGGGCACCATCGCCATCTGCAAGTTCAACAAGCTGATGGTGACGAGCCCCAAGGCGGTGGCGCGAGGCTACGACTGGCAGGACACGCTGGCGCACGAATACATCCACCTGGTGGTGAGCCAGATGAGCCACAACACGGTGCCCATCTGGCTGCACGAGGGTCTGGCCAAGTTCCTGGAGTCGCGCTGGCGCGGCAAGCCGGGGCTGGCGATGACACCCTCGACATTGGCGCTGCTGGGCCGGCGGGTGAAGGAAGACAAGCTCATCCCCTTCGAGAAGATGCACCCGTCCATCGCCATGCTGCCCACGGCCGAGGACGCGGCCACCGCCTTCGCCGAGGTCTACTACGCCATCGACTACGTGTACTCGACGCAGGGCAACAAGGGCCTGCGGGAGATCATCCTCGGCCTGCGCGACGGCAAGCAGGACAGGAAGGCGGTGGAGGCGGCCACGGGGATGCCCTTCGCCCTCTTCGAGAAGAACTGGCTCGCGCACATCAAGAAGCAGCCCTTCCCCCAGGAGCTGCTGCCGCGCGAGGAAGTGGTGCTCAAGGAGAACGCCAAGGACCAGGACGAGAAGAAGAAGGGGCGTGAAATCTCCTTCGGCGACTTCGCGGAGGTGACGGAGGTGCCGGCGCGCAAGTTCGCGCACCTGGGCGAGCTGATGCGCGAGCGCAACCGCATCAAGGCCGCCGCCGAGGAGTACGCGAAGGCGCACAAGCTGGTGGGCGACAAGTACGAGTCCGTGTCCAACAAGTACGCGCTGGCGCTGCTGGAGCTGCGGCGGCTGGACGAGGCCGAGCAGGTGCTGCGCGGCTCGCTGCGCGTGCACCCGGGCTCGCCGAGCACCAACGTGCACCTGGGCCGCATCCTCCTGTTCCGCAAGGACTACCCGAAGGCGCGACAGGCCTACCTGGAGGCGCTGGCCGCGGACCCGTTCGACCCGGAGATCCACATCGCGCTCATGCGCATCCACGGGGCGCTCGGCGAGACGGCGCTCGTCACCCGGACGCGGGCGGCCAGCGTGGTGCTCACCGGGCTCGGGCCCCAGGACGTGGATCAGGTGGCCAGGGACTTCCTGCGCGACGACCAGGAGCTGGTCGAAGGAGGAGACGTCGGCGGTGAGGACGGTGCGCCGCCACCGAAGACCCCCGCGAAGGACGGGGGCCACTAGCGGATGTCCCCTCTCCCTCTGGGAGAGGGCCAGGGTGAGGGTCTTCCCCCAGGAGCGTGATATGAGCACGCGCCTTTCCTGGAGGACACACCCTCATGAAGAACCTGAGCATCGCCCTGGTCGTGCTGACCGCCACCGGCTGCGCGACGACAGGCAAGACCGCCGCGCAGCGCGTCGCCGAAATCGAGCGCTATCGCCAGCAGAAGTCGGCCGAGGCGGCCGAGGCAGCCAAGGAGGAAGCCCGGAAGCAGGCAATCGCGAGGGGCGAAGTCCTGCCGGAAGAAGCCAAGACCGCCACGGACGAGGCGAAGCCCACGAACGAGGCAGGTGAGACCCCCTCGGCGACTCCCGCCACGCCCGCGACCGCGGAGACCACGAATCCCGCCGAGGTGACTCCGGCGGCTCCAGCCACGCCCGCGCTCCCGGTGGGGCCACGCACGGGCCTGTTCGGCATCCGCGCCAACCTGCTCGGCAGCACCCTGGCCCTGGGAGACTCGGCGGGCACCAGCTCGAGCCTGGGCCTCCGCTACTTCCTCAGTGACGCGGTGGGCGTCAACCTGAACGTCGGCTTCGCTTTCGCCTCGGTACAGGAAGCGTCCGTCACCGGCCTGTCGCTGGGCTTCGGTCTGAACGTCTATGGAGGCACTCCCGGCAAGGCCCTTCGCCCCTTCTTCGCGCTGGAGGGCGCGATCAACCAGGTGGGCACCGAGAACACGGGGAACACGGGGGACGCGAGCGCCAGCGCGCTGTCGCTCGCGGCCGGTGGCGGCCTTGAGTACTGGCTCGCCCCACAGCTCTCCGTGAACACGACCCTCCTGGTCGGCCTGGCGTTCGTGCCCGACGTGGATGGTACCGTCATCGGCACCTTCCAGCCTGGGCTCGGCGTGACGCTCTACACCGAGTGAGCGCGGCGCCTACTGGCCGCGGCCGATGCCGAAGTACGTGAAGCCCTCGTCGCGCGCGCGCTTCGGGTCGAACACGTTGCGGCCATCGAAGATGACCGGGCTCTTCATCAGCGCCTTGAGGCGCTTCATGTCCGGGTGGCGGAACTCGTTCCACTCCGTCACCAGGAAGAGCCCGTCCACGCCCTCCGCCGCGTCGTAGCAGGTCGGCGCGTAGAGCACGCGGTCGCCGAAGTAGCGCCGCGCCACCTCCGTCGCCACGGGATCATGGCACTGCACGCGCGCGCCCTTGCCCAGCAGCCCCTCGATGAGCTCCACCGAGGGCGCCTCGCGCATGTCGTCCGTCTTCGGCTTGAACGCCAGGCCCCACACCGCGAAGGTGCGGTTGGACACGTCACCGTAGTGCTTGAGCGCCTTGGTGAGCAGGCAGCGCTTCTGTCGCGCGTTCGTGTTCTCCACCGCGCGCAGCAGGTCGAACTCCAGCCCCACGTCACGGGCCGTGGCCATCAGCGCCTTCACGTCCTTCGGGAAGCAGCTCCCGCCGTAGCCGATGCCCGGGTACAGGAACGAGTAGCCGATGCGCTTGTCCGAGCCCATGCCCTTGCGGACCATCTCCGCGTCCGCGCCCACGCGCTCGCACAGGGACGCGATGTCGTTCATGAAGGAGATGCGCGTGGCGAGCATCGCGTTGGCCGCGTACTTCGTCAGCTCGGCCGAGCGCGGATCCATGAAGAGGATGGGGTTCTCCGTGCGCACGAAGGGCGCGTACAGCTCGCCCATGATCTTCCGCGCCCGCTCCGAGTTGGTGCCAATCACCACCCGGTCCGGCTTGAGGAAGTCCTCGAGCGCGGCGCCCTCCTTGAGGAACTCGGGGTTGGACACCACGTCGAACTCGTACTGGGTGTTGCGCGCCACCGCGGCGGATACCCTGTCCGCGGTGCCCACCGGCACGGTGCTCTTGTCCACGATGACGGTGTAGTGGCGCAGCGCCCTGCCCACCTGCTCGGCGGCGTCGAGCACGTACTGGAGATCCGCGCGCCCCGTCTCGCCCTCCGGCGTGCCCACGGCGATGAAGACCACCTGGGAGGGACCCACCGCGGCCTTCAGGTCATCGGTGAAGTGCAACCGCCGCGCGGCGATGTTGCGGTGGACCAGCTCCTCGAGCCCGGGCTCGTAGATGGGGAGCTGCCCACGCTTCAGCGCCTCGATCTTCTTCAGGTCCACGTCGATGCACGTGACGTCATGACCCGACTCGGCGAAGCAGGTGCCCGCCACCAACCCCACGTACCCCGTTCCAATGACCGCGATCTTCATGAGTCCCGCCTCTCGTCCTCAACGCCCGGGCGCCGCCGGCTCGCGGCGCGCGCCTCTGATGTGGAACCGAAGCCCTACGGCTTCCGACCCGAGCTCACCGCCCGGGCGTACTGCTCCAGGGCCTCGGCCCGGTGCGCCGCGGTGTGCTCGGCCAGCACCCGCTCGCGCGCCTTCATGCCCATGGCCTGACGCTCCGGCTCCGAAACCTCCCGGAGGAAGCGCAGCGTCTCCTCGCCGGAGTGGGAGATGAAGATCTCCTTCCCCGGGACGAAGAGCGTGTCGAGCCCCGCCCATTCATCGCTGATGATGGGCACGCCGCACGCCGCTGCCTCGAAGAGCCTCACGCTCGGCGAGTAGCCTGCTCTCACCATGTCCGCGCGCGTGACGTTCAGGGTGAAGCGCTGGGAGTTGTAGAAGGCCGGGTGCTCGGGCGGAGCCAGGTGCTCCACGCGCGACACGTTGGAGGGCCACTGGATGCCCGCCGGGTACTGGGGCCCGGCGACCACGAAGCGGCCAGCGCTCCACTCCCGCGCGGCGTCGAGCATCAGCCGCTCCAGCACCGGCTGCCGGTCGTCACTGTACGTGCCCAGGTACCCGAGGTCCCAGAGGGGCTCGCGGTGCTGCGGCGCGTACAGCTCGGGGTCGGCGCTGCAGTAGAGCGGCCGGGCCGCGGGAGAGCCGAGCTCGCGCTCGATGCGCTCGAGCGTGGGTCCGCCCGTGAAGGACAGGTAGAGCTGGTAGCCGGGAATGAGCTCGGGCGAGAGGTACTCGAAGTCCTTGCGCGCCAGCTTCGCCAGCGTCACCGGCGTGTCGATGTCATAGAAGGCCGAGACACCGCGAGCGGTGTGCTGCACCCAGTTGCCCACCTCCACGCCCTGGGGCACGTACGAGCCCACCACGACCAGGTCCGCGCGGCGCACCTCGCCCGCGAAACGCTCCTTCAGGTCATCGAGGCCGCTGTACAGCTCGGTGCGCCCGTAGGGAGGCCGCGGCAGGTCGCGGTTGGAGGCGTACCAGGGCACGTCCCGCTCGAGGAACAGGACGTCATGCCCGCGCCGCACCAGCTCGCGCACCAGTCCCCGGTAGGTGGTGGCGTGTCCGTTGCCCCAGCTCGACGTGATGGACAGCCCGAGAATGACGATCCGCATCCGCTCCGTCTCCGTCTTCATGACTCAAGCCACCCGCTCGCGAGTACCGCTCTTCTGGAAGCCGAGCACCTCCTCCACCTTGGAGGCGCGGTGCGCGTACGTGTGCTCGGACAGCACGCGCTTCATCGCCGCCTGGCCGATGCGCCGCGACTCGGTCTCGTTCAGCTCGCGCACGTGCTCGGCGACCTCCTCGCCCGAGTGCGCCACGAGGATTTCACGGCCCGGCTCCAGGAACAGCTCCACGCCCTTGAAGGCGTCGGTGATGATGCAGGCCCCCGCCCCCGCGGCCTCGAAGACGCGCGTGGCCGGCGAGAAGCCGAAGCGGGCCATGCTGTCGCGGTTGATGTTGAGCACCGCCCGGGCCGAGCAGTTCAGCGCGTTGTGGTCCTGCGTGTAGACGTGGCCGAGGTACTTCACGTTCTCCGGCAGCGAGCGGTCTCCCCAGCCACTGCCTCCGAGCAGGAAGCGCGACTGCGGCAGGAGCTCGGCGGCCTCGAGGAAGAAGGCCTCCACACGGGCCTCGCGGTCCGGCAGACGGTTGCCCAGGAAGGCCAGGTCACCCGCGAAGCGCGGATCCGCCGCCACCGGATGGTGGGTGCTCGGATCGAGCGCGTTGTAGATGGGCACGCACTCCTTCGCGCCGAGCGCCTTGTAGGCGGACACCACCGGCTCGCCGCCGCCATACGTGAGGATGTGGTCGTAGCGGGGAATCAGCGCCCGGAACGGATCGTTCCGGTCCTTCTCCACCCGCTCGAGCGTGGCCGGCGCGTCCACGTCCCAGAACACCACCTGGGTACCGGGGCGCTGCAGCTCCAGCACGCGCTCCTCGAGCAGCGCGTCGAACACACCGACGCCGCTCGCCTTCACCACCACGTCCGAGTCAGCCGCCTCCTTCAGGCAGCGATCGAGCTCCGCCGTGCCCTGCGCGGAGTAGACGACCGAGCGCGCCCAGTCCGGGTCCGGCATGTCGCGGTGCTGCTGGCGCTCGTAGGCGTCCGGCTCGTAGAAGGTGACGCGGTGCCCGCGGTCATACAGCGCGCGGATGATGCCCCGGTAGTACGTGGCCGCCCCGTTCCAGTAGGCCGAGACGAGGCTCGAGCCGAAGAAGGCGATGCGAAGACCCTTGCTCATGCGATGACCCTTTCCCGAGTGATCGGGTTCAGTTCGGAAGCCTCGATGCCCAGCTGCTGGCAGATGCGCAGGAGCTCATCCACCCGGTGCCCACACGTGTGCCGCGCGAGCACCGTGCGCCGGCCGTGCTCGGCGAGCTCGCGCCGCAGCCCCTCGTCGGCGAGCAGCGCCCGCAGGTGCCGCTGCATCTCCTGGCCGTTGTTGGCGATGAGGAAGTCCTGGCCCGGGGTGAAGAGCCCCTCCGCGTCCGACCAGGGCGCCGTCACCAGGGGAATGCCGCAGGCGAGCGCCTCGAAGGGGCGGATGGTGGGGATGCCGGGCAGCGCCCGGGTATAGGGCCGGCGCGGCACGTGGACCGTGACACGCGCCTGGGCGAAAGCCACGGGCGCGCGGTGGTTCGGCAACCAGCCGGCGTACTCGATGCCCGACTCGGCCAGCGCCGCGCGCGCGGTGTCCGGGTAGCGCACGCCATGGACGCGGGCCTTCAGGCCGAGCGCCTTCACCGGATCCAACAGGAACTCGTGCAGCTCCGCGGTGCGCTCGTCGTCACCCCAGTTGCCAATCCAGACGAGATCCCTCTCCGGCCTCACGTGCGGCTGCGGGAGGAACACGCGCGCGTCGGCGGCCTCGTGCCACGTCCAGGCCTGACGGGTCCACCCCGCGTCCAGGTAGATGCGCCGGATGACCTCACCGAAGGCGAGCACGCCGTCGTAGTGGGTGAGCTCGTAACGGGCCATCTCCTCCCGGGCGCTCACGCTGCGGTGGTGCGTGTCATGGAAGAGCAGCCGGAAGGTGCCGCCCGCCTTGCGCCGCTCACCGAGCCGCATCACCAACTCCGGCGCGCTCCACTCGTGGACGATCACCAGGTGGGCGCCCTCGAGCGCGCGATCCAGGTCCAGCGTGTCGAGCGCATAGCGCTCGGGAACCACGTGCGGGTAGACGGCGCGAACCTCGCCCAGCGCCTCCGCCCCGAGGGGCTCGGCCAGGAGGTTCTGCATGCTCCACGCATCCGCGGGCTCGAACACACGCACATCGTGACCACGCAGTGCGAGATCCGTCACCACCCCACGCAGGAAGTGGGCGTTGCCGTGATTCCAATCAGACAGGAGGGAGTGACAGAAGAAGACGATACGCATCGGTGATTGGCTCTCCGGTCATGAAGCGTGGAGCGCGGGAAGGACCCGCCTCTCCGAGGGCCGCGCTCGGAGCGCGGCATAGAGCTCCAGGTAGGCCTCCGCCATGCGGCGGGGCGTGAAGGTCCGTGCACGGGCATGGGCCCTGGCGGCGAGGCGCTCTCGCTCGGCGGGGTTCGCCATCAGCCGCGTCAGTGCCTCGGCGAGCCCATCTCCATCCTCCGGGTGGACGAAGAGCGCGGCGTCGCCCCACACCTCGCGCAAGCTCGGGATGTCTCCGAGCACCAGCGCGCATCCGGCGAGGGCGGCCTCCAGCACGGACAGACCGAAGGGCTCATAACGAGCGGGCAGCGCATAGACGGCGGCGCGCGCCATCCACCCGGCGAGCTCCGAGGGCGTGAGCCGTCCGAGCGGCTGGACATGGTGGGCCCGGGCCGAGTCGCCTCCGCTCGGGTGCTGCGTCTCCCCCGCCACCCGTACCGGGAACGGGAGTCGCGGCGCGACGGCCTCCAGCGCCACCAGGTTCTTGGCCTCGTCCCACAGCCGGCCCGCGGCGAGCACGAAGGGCTCCTTCGCACCTGGAGGGAAGGACTCCGCCCGCCTCGCGTTGGCGATGACCTGCGTCGCGCGGAAGGGGCCGTAGAGCCGCTCGGCGGCGGCGAGCATCGCCTCGCTGGGCGCCACCACGCGCTCCGCCGCGCGCAATCCCCGCGCCACCTCTTCCCTGTAACGCGCGTAGCGCCCGGGGGCGGACTCTCCCTTGACGGCCTCCCACCATGAGAGGACGCACGAGTGCGCCACCACCAGCACCGGCGTCTTCCAGGGAAGCGCGCCGTGGCAATACCCATTGAGATGGATGATGTCGGGGGAGAGCCGCGCTTCCAGCTCGAGGAGCCACTCCCCCGAGGCGCGAACATCCTCCCACGGGTCGTCCATCCACTCGAGCTGGTAGCTGCTCTCGTGGATGGACAGGCCCGGAACCTCGCGCGCTTCCGCCCTTTGCGCGAGGGACAGCGGTGCTCCCAGGGTCGCGAGCTCCACCTGCACGCCGTCCTCGGCGAGTGCCCGGCAGAGCTCGAGAGCGTACGTCCACACGCCACCCACCGTATCGGCGGTCATCAACACCCGCCGGATGGGCGGCGGCAGACTCACGCTCGGGCTACCCCGCGAACGCTTCAAGCGAAGCTCCTCCCGCGGGTGGTTGGCTCGCCCGCTCCTCCGCCATCTCTTCCAGCCACGTGTGCAGCCGGGCCACGCCCTGCTCGACGCCCACCTGCGGCGCCCAGCCCGTGGCTTGCTGGAACTTGCGGGTATCGGAGACGTAGTAGCGCTGGTCGCCGGTGCGCCAACCCTCGAAACGGATCTCGGGGCTGCGCCCCGTGCGCTGGGCGATCAGATCGAGCAACTCCAGCAGACTCACGGTGCGCTCCGGGCCACCACCGATGTTGAAGGCCTGCCCCCGGAGCTGGTCGATGTTCGCCTGCGCCAGGCGGAAGGCACGCACCAGGTCCTCGATGAAGAGGATGTCGCGCACCTGCATGCCGTCACCGTAGAGGGTGATGGGCTTGCCCTCGAGCGCCCGGATGAGGAAGTGCGCCACCCAGCCTTGATCCTCGGTGCCGAACTGCCGCGGCCCGTAGATGCAGCTCATGCGGAACACCGCGGTCTTCAGCCCGAAGGAGCGCCCGTAGTCGAGCACGTACTGATCCGCCGCGCCCTTGGAGCAGCCGTAGGGGCTCTCGAAGTCGAGCGGGCAGCGCTCGCTGATGCCGTGGGAGCGCGTCGCCTCGTCCCGGGGCTCGTAGCGGCGGCCGTTCCGGGCGAACTCCATCCCCAGCAGCCCGCCGTAGACCTTGTTCGTCGAGGTGAAGATGAGCGGGGCCGGCTCCTCCGTGTGCCGCAGGGCCTCCAGGACGTTGAGCGTCCCCCGCGCGTTCACCTCGAAGTCGTGCACCGGGCCCTCCAGGCTGGTGGTCACCGCCACCTGGGCCGCGAAGTGGAAGACCTCCTCGGCGCCGCGCACCGCCCGCTTCACCGCCTTCTCGTCGCGGATGTCGGCCACCTCCACGCTGAGCAGCTCGCCGTGGCGGGACTTGAGCCAGCGCAGGTTGCGCTCCACGCCGGCGCGCGAGACGTTGTCGAACACCAGCACCCGGCGGCCCTCGCTCAGGTAGTGGTCCGCCACGTTGGAGCCGATGAACCCGGCCCCGCCGAAGATGACCACCCGCTTGTCGTGGCCGTTCTTCTGATGACCCGCTCGCGTCTTGCTCATACGGTCAACCCTCGAGCCTCGAGCTCCGCCCTCGCCTCGGCCACACGGTCCGTGGCCACCTGCCCCTCGAGCCACTGCGCCAGCTCGGCCAGACCCTGCTGGAAGCCAATCTGGGGCTCGTACCCCAGTACCTTGCGGGCCTGAGTAATGTCAGCGAAGCAGTGGCGGATGTCGCCCATCCGGTATTTGCCCGTCACGGCCGGCCGGATGTGTGGCTTGCCCATCACTTCGCCGATGGCCTTCGCCACATCCCGAACAGTGACCGCCTGGCCGCTGCCGATGTTGAGCACGTGACCGGCCGCGTCCCGAACCTCGAGCGCCAGGCGGCAGGCGAGCGCCACGTCGTGCACGTTCACGAAGTCGCGCTGCTGCATGCCATCCTCGAAGATGAGCGGCGAGTTCCCGTTGAGGAGCCGCGAGGCGAAGATGGCAAGCACCCCGGTGTAGGGGTTGGAGAGCGCCTGGCGCGGGCCATAGACGTTGAAGAAGCGCAGCGCCACCGTCGGGATGTTGTAGGCGCGGCCGGTGATGAGGCACAGCCGCTCCTGGTCGTACTTGGAGAGCGCGTACACGGACGAGAGCGCCGGAATCTTGGTCTCGGGCGTGGGCAGTGGCGAGAGCAGCTCTCCGTTGGCGCCGCGCAACTCCCAGTCACCGGACTGGAGCTGCTCCAGGGTGCGGTCGGTGCCGGGCACGAGGCGGCCGTCTGGCGTCCGGAAGAGCCCCTCGCCGTAGACGCTCATGCTGGAGGCCACCACCAGCCGCTCCACCGGACGCTCGATGAGTGCTTCCATCAACACCGCGGTGCCGATGTTGTTCACCGACGTATAGTGCTCCACCTCGTACATGCTCTGGCCCACGCCCACGGCCGCGGCGAAGTGGTAGACGGCGTCCACCCCCTCGAGCGCGCGCCGGACGGCCTGACGGTCACGCACGTCACCGACGATGAGCTCCACGTCCGGGTTGAGGTAGGACGGGCGCGCCCGGCTCTCCCCATGCACCTGCGGGAGCAGCGCGTCCAAGGCCCTGACGCGATAACCGTGTGCGATGAGCTCATCCGCCAGATGCGAACCGATGAAGCCCGCGCCTCCGGTGATGAGTACCTGCTTGCGCCTCATGTTCCCTCCCGACAGCCGCCGCGCCCTGTCCGCGCGCGCCCTGGTGGTTGCGTGGTCAGGAGCCAGCCCGATGTGCGACGGCTCCTTCGTTCCGCAGGAAGAGTAAGCACCGTGCTGCCTGGCGGTACCCCTGGTCCGGCGGGTCCATCGCACTGTCGTTTACGCTTCTCCCCGAGCGCACGTGCAATTGGACCGGAGGCCCAGGACCCGGGGGCGGGTTGGACCAGCAGCGAACACATTCCCACCCGAAACGTTGGCTTCCGGAACCTACCTGAAATGTCGTGTGAAGCGCACACACGCGCCCCGAAGGGGCCTCGTGAAGAGCAGGTGGGCTCGGCGCTCTAGGCGACCGCGGAGGTAGTCCGCTGCGGCTCGGGGAGGGAGGGCAACTCGGGCAGCAGTCCACGGGTCTGCCGGCGCACCAGCGAGGCATAGTAGCCATCCAGGCGCATCAACTGCGCGTGGTTGCCTTCCTCGATGATCCGCCCGCCCTTGAGCACGAGGATGCGGTCCGCGTCCACCACCGTCGAGAGCCGGTGGGCGATGGCGAAGGTGGTACGGCCCTTCATCAGCTTGCCCAGTGCCTCCTGCACGAGCGCCTCGCTCTCCGCGTCGAGCGCGCTGGTGGGCTCGTCCAGGATGAGGATCGGCGGATTCTTCAGGAGCGAGCGCGCGATGGAGACGCGCTGGCGCTCACCCGCGGACAGGCGATTGCCACGCTCGCCCACCACGGTGTCATAGCCCTGCGGCAGGCGCGTGATGAACTCGTGCGCGTGCGCGGCGCGAGCCACGGCCTCGATCTCCTCCATCGAGGCGTTCGGCCGCCCGTAGGCGATGTTGTTGCGCACGCTCTCGTTGAAGAGCAGCGAGTCCTGTAGCACCACGCCGATGTGGCGCCGCAGCGACATCTGCTTGAGCGAGCGGATGTCCTTGCCGTCGATGCGCACCACGCCCTCCACCGGATCATAGAAGCGGCACAGCAGGCTCATCAGCGTCGTCTTGCCCGCGCCGCTCGGGCCTACCAGTGCGATCGTCTCGCCCGGCTTGACCTCGAGGTCGATGCCGTTGATGAGCGGCTTGTTGGGACCCGACGAGGACGGGTAGGCGAAGTGCACGTTCTCGAACGCCACCTCGCCCCGCACGCCCGTGACCTCCTCGGCATCCGGAGCGTCACCGAGACGATCCTGGGCGTCGAGGATGGAGAAGACCTGGTTGATCGCCACCGAGGCGGTCCGCAGGGTCTTGTACACGCCGCTCAGGCCCTGGACCGGACCGAAGAGGCCGCCGATGTAACCGAGGAACGCCACCAGGGTACCGGAGGTGATCTCCCCGCGAAGCACGAGCATGCCGCCAAAGCCAATCGACGCCACGCGCGCGACGAGCACGGTGATGCTCTGGCTGGCGCCCACGGTCGCGTCGAAGGCGACGCCGCGGGTGACCACGGAATTGGCCTCGCGCACGTCGTGCAGGAAGCGCTGCTTCTCGCGCTCCTCCATGGCGAAGCTCTTCACCGTCACGATGCCCGAGAGGACCTCGTTGAAGCGGGCGTAGATCTTCGTCCAGCGGTCCATGAGCGTCTGCTCCCGCTGGGTCTGCACGGGTGCCGCCCTGCGGGCGATCAACACCGGGATGGGCGCGAATGACAGCGCGAGCAGCGCCAGACGCCAATCCAGCCGGAACATGATGATCACGGAGACGATGAGGTAGGTCGCCGCCGGGATGACGTTGAAGGCCAGCTCGGTGATGGCGCCCACGAAGCCCTGCATGCCACGGTCGAGCTTCGTCATGATGGCGCCCACGCCCTCCTCGCGGTGGAAGCTCAGCGGGAGCCGGTGGAGACGCGTGACCGTGGCCTCGTTGAGCGAGAAGTGCACGGCGATGCGCGTGCGCCAGGTGAGCCAGTTGGAGGTGGCGCCGAGGACCTCACGCACCAGGCCGATGCCCACCAGGCCCGCCACGGCGATGAGCACCGCCTTCAAGGAGCCGTGCGAGCCGAGCTGATCGAAGACGTGCTTGAGCACCAGTGGTTCGATCGCACTCAAGCCCGCGGAGGTCAGGACGAGCAGGAGGATGATGGCGACCGTGCGCCGGTGCGGGCGGAGGAAACCCATCGCGCGCCACAGCGATCCACGAGAGACGAAAAGGGTCTGCATGGTCGCGACCTGAACGCCCGCGACGTTTCTTCCCTTCCGTTCACGCGGGGTAGGAGCGGCACCGCATACGATCGTCAGGAGGGCATGCGCGCTAACGAGAGGCAGCCCGCCAGTACGTGAGCAAGCAGGCAAACGTGGGGGAAATACACAATGGCCACTCGTCTCGCTGGGGTGCACCCCTTCACCGCGTCGCCTCGTACGCCGAGCCATCAACTCGTGGCACTCGTCCTGACCCTAGCGGTAGCCATGATCCTCGAAGGGTGCGCCACGGGCCCTCCGCGAGGGAGCCTGACGAGCGGCTACGGACTCCACTCACGAAGCGCTTCGTTGCGCCACGGCACCAACCCCTCGCAGCCAGTCGCCCCCCCTCGGACCTGGAGGTAGCTGGAGGTAGGAGGCGCGGGCGGTTTCCCCGAGCCAACGGCAGACGCCTTCCAGGTGGCACAGGAAGCGAGCGGTCTTGGGGAAGAGGCATGGCACCCGGTGGGCGCGGCGCTCGACCTGGAGCAGGCGCGCCAGCTTCTGGGCCGGTTGGCGAAGACGCCCCTGACACAGGGGCGCTTCGCCCCGCGCC
This sequence comes from Archangium violaceum, assembly GCF_016859125.1. NCBI lineage: Bacteria > Pseudomonadati > Myxococcota > Myxococcia > Myxococcales > Archangiaceae > Archangium > Archangium violaceum. The sequence continues at coordinate 1,613,626 of NZ_CP069338.1, forward strand.
GGGTGCTGTCCTGGCTGCTGCGCGAGGTGCTCGAGGGCGGCGAGCGAGTGGAGTACGCCGATTTGAAGTGGCGTGCCGAGCGCTTCTGGCTCCTGGTGCTGGTACGACCGGACGGCTACCTGGTGGCGGCCCTCACCGGAACTCCCCTCGAGCGTATGGGCCCACCCGAGCTCGTGGAGGGCGAATGGAAGGTGGGCCGCCTCATGGTGGGCGACTTCTACTTCTCACGCGGTGGCGTCTTCTATCCGGTCAGCGAGGCCCTGCGACGCGCGGACAGCCCACCCTTGGCCGAGTTGGGATTGGGGAGAGACCCACTCAACGCCGCACTCGACGGGGCCCAGGACGCCATCGGGGAGATGGCGGTGGCCCTGGCCCACTCCATCCTCCACCCCATCCGCACCGCAGATGAAAATGAGGGCAACACAGACTTCACCGTCGTTACCTTGAGGACCGATTGAGATGAGTGCTGACGTGAAGTTGGTTGCCTCGGGAGCACGTGCGCCCGTAGGGACGACGGCCGAGAGCGTGGCAGCGGCCGTGCGTGCGGGCATCAGCCGCGTGCGGCGTCTCCAGGTGCCAGAGTTGGGGCGCCAGTCCGCTTCGTTCCTCGCGCGGGACGCCCTGCTGGACCCGGGAGAATGGAACGGTGCGGCGCGCATGGCGGCACTCGGGGCGGCGGCGTTGGCGGAGGTCCTCGGAAAGCTGGCGCCGGCACTGACGCAGTGGAACGCCGAAGTGCCGGTGCTGGTGGGGCTACCCGAGGAGCGCCCGGGATGGAAGTCGGCGGATGCCGCGCGAGTTGTCGCCGCGCTCGCGGCCGTCGGAAATGTGCGCCTGCGGGTGGAGCCCCGACTGGCGGGCCACGCCTCGGCGCTGGAGGGATTGCAGGAGGCCGTGAGACGCGTGAGCCGCGCCGGAGGCTCGCCACTGGCGATAGTGGGGGGCGTCGACAGCTACCATGACGTCCAGACGCTGGCCTGGCTGCGCGAGCGCAACCAGTGGCTCGAGGAGGGGGCGCGTACGGGCTTCGCACCCGGCGAGGCCGCCGCCTTCGTGGCGGTGATGGCCTCGCCGGATGCGCGCCGGTGGGGACTGGCGCCCCACGCCACGGTGCGCATCGCCACCACGGCCCGGGAGACGCGGCTCATCCATACCGATGACCTCAACCTGGGCGAGGGGTTGACGGCCGCCGTGGGTGAGGCGCTCGCGCCGCTGGGTGGCACGCAAGTGCAGGTGGAGAACATCCACGGTGACATCAACGGCGAGCGCTACCGCTCCGAGGAGTGGGGCTTCGTCGCGCTGCGGCTGGGGGCGGCGTTCCACGACGCCTCCGCCGTGCACACGCCCGTGAGCAGTTGCGGCGAGGTGGGTGCCGCCACGGGGGCGCTGAACCTGGTCCTGTGCGCGCAGGCATGGCGGCGTCGGTATGCTCGCGGTCCCCGTGCGCTGCTCTGGGGCAGCTCGGAAGCCGGGTTGAGAGCCGCTGCGTTGCTGGAGGAGCCGCTGTCCGGAAGTAGAGTCGGAGCAAGACAATGACCAAGGTCACCGTCAATTTCCCGAAGACACCCGTCACCCAGGGCAGCTCGGGCGTCGCCGCGGCCACGCTGCCCAACGTCTGCAAGATGCCGGGCCCGCCGGCCCCTTTCGTGCCCACGCCCTTGCCGAATATCGGCAAGAGCGGCGACTCTCCCCAGGGCTACTCCAAGACGGTGACCATCGAGGGGAACCCCGTTGCCATCACCGACGCCAGCTTCGGCAGCCAGGGCGACATGGCCAGCAAGGGTACGGGGGGAGGTCTCATCTCCAGCAATACCCATGGCCCCACGAAGTTCCTTGGCCCCGGCTCGATGAACGTCAAAATCGAGGGCAAGAACGTGCAGTTGCTGGGCGACCCCATGCTCAACAACTGCGGCCCCTCGGGCAGCCCCGCCAATGCCGCCACGATGACGGGCATCATCCAGGCCTCCGGAGTCATGGCGGTCATCTACGGTGACGACGCGCCGTGCGGACTCTGCGGGAAGACGCACCCGCTGGAAGCCGGCGAGGAGACGCAGACGGCGATAGCAACACTGCTTGAACGGCTGCAGAAGGCCATCGACGCCCAGAAGCAACAGATTCTCGAGTATGCCAATTCAAAGAGAGAGGAGAGAGATAAAGAGCGAAGGTTTGAAGAGCTAAACAGAAAGAACACGGACGAAAACAGAAGAAGCGGGAAAGGACCAAACCCTGCCGAGAGAGCAGAGCTGGCAAGACTGCCGGGCGAACTTTCAACTCTTTCGGGCAAAATCGCTGCCCTCGAAGACTTCTTCTGCAGAAACGCCGTGCTTCGATACAACAGAGACCGTAAATCCTACGTCAAGGGCTATATGGTTGGCGCCATGGTCTGTGTGTGTAAAGGCCAGAAGCTCGCGGCCTGCTCAGGCCAAGCGCCTCCCGGCTTCGTGGAAGTCGTAAGGTCAGTGGGCTTCGAGTGTGCAAGCCAGCCCGTCGACTCAGCGATTGAGAGAGAAGTCTGGGACTGTGCCGCCAAGCAGATCATGGAGAAGCACAGAGGACACAGCCCCAAACAACTTATCGAGCGCCTATTCTACCCAGCGGTAGAAGGCTTTAAGCCCGACAGGGGACCCAAGATTAAATTCAGGGTTCGGAAAGAAGACCTGCACACCAAGAAACTCTCCGAACCAGAGGAGCACGAGCAGATATTCAAAAATGGCGAGAACGTCCCATCGTGTGCGGACTGCCAGGAGAAGCTTCCGGCAATGTACTGCAAAACAAATTGCACCTGACTCGGGAGCCTAGAAATGAGAGCATTCGTCGAATTCGTCGAAAAATACCGCCCCGGCTTCTCCAAGGAAATTGTCCCGGCGGATGAAATCGACATCGCAATCCTGGAGAAAAAAGCGGGCCCCCTTCCAGGTGCATATCGTCGTTTCCTGGAGACCATGGGAGCGAGCATGGGTGAACTTGAACTCGCCGAGGCATCCTTCTCCATTGACGGAGCCCTCGATGTCTATAGCTCCAAGACATGGCTACAACATGGGCGATACATTCCTGTGGCTGGAGATAATGGGCCCTCCAGCTTCGATTGGTTCCTTGATCGTTCGAATCCTCATGGACCCGATGACTGCCTGGTGGTCCGAAGGGCACTGGAGAAGAACTACCCCCCGGAAGCCAGTTCTCCCAAGTACGTGGGGCTGGAGGAATTTCTCTACTACGAAGCCTTCAAGGAGCTTCGCCTGCCACAGTTGCCCTTCCGGCGGAAGTTCTCCTCACCGGAGGACGTCAAGGCTGCGGCCGAATACCGCTCGGATGCAATAACGAAGCTGGCGGAAGAGAGGGGCTTCATGCGCATTTCGCCCGTCGAGCACTGCGCGCTGTACGAGCGAGGAGACGCCGCGCTGCTACTCTACCGACACCCAACGCGGCCCACCTTCTCATTCATTCTGGGCTGCGAAGATTCGGCGGAGATGGAGCGACTGGCCCGGGATTTCGAGGCGCGAACGGGACTGAAGGGCATCGTCACGAGGTAGGCGGAGCCGTGATGCTCTGACATGGGGCACAACACGGCGGAGTGGACGCGCAGCTCGCGAGGGCCGCGGCAAGCAACTACTGCTCGGAGAGCCAGGCGCAGGCTGTGGGCGCGCTGGGCTGGCTCCTCATCCTTTCCAAGGAACCCATGACGGCGAGCAACCCCGAGCACGTGGCATTCACCGCACGTGTGCGCGAGCTGCTCGACCGGGCAGGACTCATCGAACGGCCGGAACCCGAGCCCGAGGGCTGGTGACACCCACAGGGGCTCGGGTCCGAACCCGGACTCAGCCGTAGATGCGATCGAGCGCGCCCGCCACCTGGACGAGACGCTCGGACTCCGGATCGAAGCGGGCCCCATGGGCCAGGCGCGTGGCCCAGTCCACCGCGGCCCGGCCTCCCCATGCATCCGGCGGATCCGCGAGGCGCTCACGCCGGGTGCCCCAGAACAGGTCCGCCGTGAAGTCGTAGAACGAGCCGTTCACGTTGCGGAACGCGGCGCCGCCCTTCGTCGAGAAGGCCAGGTCGACCAGGTGGATGCCCAGGTCCATCACGCACCCGCCGCCCGCGAGCTTCGGATCATAGAACCATGCCTTGTCCGGGCCGTAGGCGTTGTGGAAGACCAGTCCGTCGAGCCCCAGCTCGAGCAGCGCGTCGAGCGGCCGGTGCGCAACCCCATACGAACCGCAGATGAAAATGAGGGCAACACACATCATGCCATCGGCCTCCGACGCCGACGCTTGGTTTCAGTATTTCAGCCCGGTTGCACTTGGGTGTGGGCCATCATCTCCAGCATGCCTCATGCATCGCGAGTCAGCCCGGGCCTGTAGGGTTGCCCGGTAGAGACACGTTCAGCTGATTGACTCGCTGCACCCCATGGGGTAGTTCGGCTCCAGCAAGGGCCCCATCCACGTCGTCCATCCAGCGCCCTGTCATGACGTTTCGCAGAGGGGGGAGTTCCCATGAATCACCTGTTGTCTTTGCACGCCTCCTCACCCGAGGTGGCGTTGGAGCCTCTTTGGGAGAGCCGCTTCGGGCGCATCATCGGAACGGACGGGAGAGTCTCGTCCTGCGTTGTGGCAAAGCCAGCCTGACACTGCTGCGCAGCGGGCCAATCAGGGGGACGTGACATGGTATTGGTGGACGTGCTGGAGGAGCACCTGGACGAGGCGGCCTTCCGGTGGTTGCAGTGGGAAAGAGCCCTGGTGGCACCGGACTTCAGCCTGGTGGAAACCACGAGATTGGAGGAACTCCTCCTCGCGCACCTGGACGGGCTGGTGATTGGAGCGTCCACTGCGGCCGATGCCGTGCTACGCCCGGCCTTCGAAACAGAGGATGCCACACGTATCTCCGCGGCAGCCCATGTGCTGCTGGCACTGGGCGAAGTGGACGAGGTGCTGCTGGTGCGGCTGCGTGGCGCCGAGCCCGAAGCCCGCGCCGCCATACGGCGGGCGCTGGAACTCAGCGAGGCACCCGGGCTGGGCGCGCGCCTGCTCGACCTGCTGAAGCAGGAGGACAGCTCCTTGCAGGCCGAGGTGTTGGAGACGTTGGCCTTCCGCCGGGAAGCGCCTCCCGAGGTGCTGGCGCCCTTCTTCACCCACGACGAGCCGCGGGCACGGGTGGCGGCCCTACGTGGCACATGGCCACTGCCAGCAGACGCGGTGCACAGGCTGCTCCCCAGGTTGCTGGACTCCGCGCACCCTGGCATTCGCGCGGTGGCAATGGAGGCGGGAATGGCGTCTGGCGTGCGGCAAGCCTGGGAGGCATGTCGCTCCGCCGTGCGCTCCCGCCTCGCGCTCAGCCCCGAGGCACTGGTGCTCTTCGCCATGGGAGGCAGTGACACGGACGTTCCATTGCTGCTGGCACTGCTGGACGCGGAGAAGCTTCGGCCTCACACCCTCTGGGCCCTGGGCTTCAGCGGCCGGGTGGCGGCGATGGAAGCGTGCCTGGAGTATCTGGCCGTGCCCGAGGCGGCGCAGCTGGCCGGGGAGGCCTTCTCGGCCATGACGGGATTGCGGCTGGAGGAGCCCTATTCTCTGCCCCCTGGAGAGAGACCCGAGGGAGCCTCACCACCTCCGGAGTCGCAGGAGTCCCTGGACGCGGACCTGGTGCCCAAACCCGAGGACGACCTGCCCTGGCCGAACGTGGCCGCCATCCGGGGTTGGTGGGACGTGGCGAAGAAGCGCTTCGTGAAGGGGACGCGCTACCTCCACGGCCAGCCATTCAACGGCAGCGTCCTGGTGGAGGCGCTGGAAACCAGTCCCATGCGCCGCCGCCACGTGCTCGCACGCGAGCTGGCCCTGCGAAGTCAAGGCATGCTGACGGTGCGCACGCGGGCCTTCACGCATGTCCAACGCGCGGAGCTGGCCAGGGCCCGGACCGCCTGTGCCCGACTCCGTACCCAGTCCTTCGACAGCGGCCTGCGCTGAGGGACAGAAGCCCCCTCTCCTTTGTGAGAAACCATGTGGGTACTTCAAAACAAGACACCGTATGCCGCTGAACGGACGTGGGTCCGCGACAAGGACGGCCACCACGTCTGGGTCATCGCGCTCAAGGCGACCTTTGACCTCGACGGCACGGGCCAGCTCCGTCTCTCGGACGTGCAGGAACCTCCCCTGCCGGAGCCCGTCTACTGGGGAGAGCCTGGCCGCTCCAGCCTGCGTTATGAGGCCGAGCTCGTCCCGCCCAAGCCCCACACCGACGTCCTCATCAACGCCTGCGCCTACGCGCCCGGAGGGCGGCCCGCCCCCAGCGTCGAGGTGGCCGTCCGCATCCACGACGTGGACAAGATGCTGGTGGTCCACGGTGAGCGCTTCTATACGCGGGGACTGACGGGCGTGAAGCCGTCGTCCCCCAAACCCTTCATCAGCCAGCCCATCCTCTACGAATGGGCCTGGGGAGGGACCGATACACGCGACGCGGACGCAAGCAAGCACGTCGGCGATTTGCGCAACCCGGTGGGCCGCGGGATGGCCAGCCGTGATGCGCACCTCGTGGACCAGCCCGCGCACCGCATCGAATACCTGCGAGGCAAGCCGGCGGAACCAGGCCCGGCCGGATTCGGCCCCATAGCCAGTCACTGGTCGCCGCGACTGGAGCTGGCCGGGACTTACGACGAGGCATGGCGGAAGACGAGACACCCGCTGCTGCCACGCGACTACGACGAGCGCTCCGCCCTCTGCGCGCCTGTCGACCAGCGGCCGTCGCGCCGTCTCGTAGGCGGAGAGAAGATGGCCCTGGTACATCTCACGCCTCTGGGCTCGCTCCACTTCACGCTGCCACGTCTGCATTTCGGCTTCACCACCTACTTCGGGGCCATCCGGCGCTTCCATGAAGCCACCCTGGGCACGGTGGTCATCGAGCCTGAGCTGAGGAAGGTGCGCATGATTTATCAGACCGGATTGAGAGTCGGCCCGCGAGAGACCGACCAGCTCGACTTCACAGTCATTACATTGAGGACGGATTGAGATGAGCACAGACGTGAAGCTCGTGGCCTCGGGAGCACGTGCACCCGTAGGGACGACGGCCGAGAGCGTGGCAGCGGCCGTGCGTGCGGGCATCAGCCGCGTGCGGCGTCTCCAAGTGCCGGAGTTGAGGCGCCAGTCCGCTTCGTTCCTCGCGCGGGACGCCCTGCTGGACCCGGGAGAATGGAGCGGTGCGGCGCGCATGGCCGCACTCGGAGCGGCGGCGTTGGCAGAGGTCCTCGGAAAGCTGGCGCCGGCACTGACGCAGTGGAACGCCGAAGTGCCGGTGTTGGTGGGGCTACCCGAGGAGCGCCCGGGCTGGAAGTCGGCGGATGCCGCGCGAGTTGTCGCCGCGCTCGCAGCCGTCGGAAGTGTGCGTCTGCGCCTGCGGGTGGAGCCACGACTGGCGGGCCACGCCTCGGCGCTGGAGGGATTGCAGGAGGCCGTGAGACGCGTGAGCCGCGCCGGAGGCTTCCCTCTGGCGATAGTGGGGGGCGTCGACAGCTACCATGACGTCCAGACGCTGGCCTGGCTGCGCGAGCGCAACCAGTGGCTCGAAGCGGGGGCGCGTACAGGATTCGCACCCGGCGAGGCTGCCGCCTTCGTGGCGGTGATGGCCTCGCCGGATGCGCGCCGGTGGGGACTGGTGCCCCACGCCACGGTGCGCACCACCACCACGGCCCGAGAGACGCGGCTCATCCATACCGATGACCTCAACCTGGGCGAGGGGTTGACGGCCGCCGTCGGTGAGGCGCTCGCGCCGCTGGGTGGCACGCAAGTGCAGGTGGAGAACATCCACAGTGATATCAACGGCGAGCGCTACCGCTCCGAGGAGTGGGGCTTCGTGGCGCTGCGGCTGGGGAGTGCGTTCCGTGATGCCTCCGCCGTGCACACGCCCGTGAGTAGTTGCGGTGAGGTGGGTGCCGCCACGGGGGCGCTGAACCTGGTCCTGTGCGCGCAGGCCTGGCGGCGTCGGTATGCTCGCGGTCCCCGTGCGCTGCTCTGGGGCAGCTCGGAAGCCGGGTTGAGAGCCGCTGCGTTGCTGGAGGAGCCGCTGTCCGGAAGTAGTAGAGTCGGAGCAAGACAATGACCAAGGTCACCGTCAATTCCCCGAGGACGCCCGTCACCAAGGGCAGCTCGGGCGTCGCCGCGGCCACGCTGCCCAACGTCTGCAAGATGCCGGGCCCGCCGGCCCCTTTCGTGCCCACGCCATTGCCGAATATCGGCAAGAGCGGCGACTCCCCCCAGGGCTACTCCAAGACGGTGACCATCGATGGGAACCCCGTCGCCATCACCGGCGCCAGCTTTGGCAGCCAGGGCGACATGGCCAGCAAGGGCACGGGGGGAGGTCTCATCTCCAGCAATACCCATGGCCCCACGAAGTTCCTTGGCCCCGGCTCGATGAACGTCAGAATCGAGGGCAAGAACGTGCAGTTGCTGGGTGATCCCATGCTCAACAACTGCGGCCCCTCGGGCAGTCCCGCCAATGCCGCCACGATGACCGGCATCATCCAGGCCTCCGGGGTGATGGCGGTCATCTACGGTGACGACATTCCGTGCGGGCTCTGCGGGAAGACGCACCCGCTGGAAGCCGGTGAGGAGACGCAGACGGCGATTGCTGCCCTGTTTGAGCGAGTGCAGAAGGCTCTCGACGCACAAAAGCAGCAAATTCTCCAGCGCAGCAAGCTCGCCAAGGAGAAGAATCAGAAGGAGAGACTCCTTGACCAGTTAGAGGAGAAGAACACGGAGGAGAATAGGAAAAAAGGAAAGGGGCCAAACCCCAAGCAAAGAGAAGAGTTGGCGACGTTGCCGGGCGAGATCTCAGCTCTGGGAGCGCAGATTGATGCTCTTGACGATTTCTTCAAGGCAAGTGCCGTGCTTCGATACAGTCGAAACAGTGGCTCCTACACCAAAGGATATATGATTGGTGTCATGGTTTGCGAATGCACGGGTAGGAAGCTCGCGGCGTGCTCAGGCAAAGCGCCTCCAGGCTTCATGGAGGCCGTTGAGCTGTGGGTTTTGCGTGTGCAAGTCCCTCCGTGGGTTCAGGGGTCGAGAAGGAAGACTGGGACTGTGCCGCCAAGCAGATCATGGAAAAGCATGGAGGACACAAACCCAAACAGCTCATTGAGCGGCTGTTCTATCCGGCGGTCGAAGGCCTCAAGCCTGACAGGGGTCCCAGGATTAAGTTCAAGGTCCGAATGGAAGACCTGGGTAGCAAGAAACTATCCGAACCAGAGGAGCGCGAGCAGACATTCGAAAATGGCGAGAACGTTCCGTCGTGCTCGGACTGCCAGGAAAAGCTTCCGGCAATGTACTGCAAGACCAACTGCCCTGGTTCGGGAGTCTAAAATGAGAGCATTCGTCGAGTTCGTTGAAAAATACCGCCCCGGTTTCTCCCAGGAGATTGTCCCGGCGGACAGGCATGATATTGCGATTCTGGAAAAGCATGCGGGTCCCCTTCCAGGTGCCTACCGTCGTTTCCTGGAGACAATGGGGGCAAGCATGGGTGACCTTGAACTTGCCGAGGCCTCCTTCTCCATTGAAGGAGCCCTCAATGTCTATAGCTTGTCCTGGATGCGCGGTGGGCGGTACATCCCTGTGGCTGGAGACAATGGGCCCTCCAGCTTCGATTGGTTCCTTGATCGTTCGAATCCTCATGGACCCGATGACTGCCTGGTGGTCCGAAGGGCACTGGAGAAGAACTACCCCCCGGAAGCCAGTTCTCCCAAGTACGTGGGGCTGGAGGAATTTCTCTACTACGAAGCCTTCAAGGAGCTTCGCCTGCCACAGTTGCCCTTCCGGCGGAAGTTCTCCTCACCGGAGGACGTCAAGGCTGCGGCCGAATACCGCTCGGATGCAATAACGAAGCTGGCGGAAGAGAGGGGCTTCATGCGCATTTCGCCCGTCGAGCACTGCGCGCTGTACGAGCGAGGAGACGCCGCGCTGCTACTCTACCGACACCCAACGCGGCCCACCTTCTCATTCATTCTGGGCTGCGAAGATTCGGCGGAGATGGAGCGACTGGCCCGGGATTTCGAGGCGCGAACGGGACTGAAGGGCATCGTCACGAGGTAGGCGGAGCCGTGATGCTCTGACATGGGGCACAACACGGCGGAGTGGACGCGCAGCTCGCGAGGGCCGCGGCAAGCAACTACTGCTCGGAGAGCCAGGCGCAGGCTGTGGGCGCGCTGGGCTGGCTCCTCATCCTTTCCAAGGAACCCATGACGGCGAGCAACCCCGAGCACGTGGCATTCACCGCACGTGTGCGCGAGCTGCTCGACCGGGCAGGACTCATCGAACGGCCGGAACCCGAGCCCGAGGGCTGGTGACACCCACAGGGGCTCGGGTCCGAACCCGGACTCAGCCGTAGATGCGATCGAGCGCGCCCGCCACCTGGACGAGACGCTCGGACTCCGGATCGAAGCGGGCCCCATGGGCCAGGCGCGTGGCCCAGTCCACCGCGGCCCGGCCTCCCCATGCATCCGGCGGATCCGCGAGGCGCTCACGCCGGGTGCCCCAGAACAGGTCCGCCGTGAAGTCGTAGAACGAGCCGTTCACGTTGCGGAACGCGGCGCCGCCCTTCGTTCCATAGAACGAGGCCTCGATGACGGCATCGCACCCGGCGGGCAGCTTCCACGAGCACGCGAGCTGCACGGCCGTGCCGCTGGAGAGCTCCAACTGCGCGGCGGCGTAGTCCTCCACGGCCTCACCGCGCTTGCCCAGCGAGCGGCCCTGGGCGAAGAGCTGGCTCGACACGCGGCGCACCTCGGGGAAGCCCAGCACCCAGAAGGCCAGGTCGACCAGGTGGATGCCCAGGTCCATCACGCACCCGCCGCCCGCGAGCTTCGGATCGTAGAACCACGCCTTGTCCGGGCCGTAGGCATTGTGGAAGACGAGGTTCACCGCGTAGATGTCACCCAGCGCGCCGCCCTGGATGCGCTCGCGCAGCTGCCGCATTCCCGTGGTGAAGCGGTAGCTGAGGTCCACGCCCAGGAGCCGATCCGCGGCCCTCGCGGCGTCCACCACGCGCTTCGTCTCCTCCGCCGAGCGGCCGAGGGGCTTCTGGCAGAACACCGCCACCCCGCGCTCCAGCGCCCGCACGGACTGCTCCGCGTGGAACGCACTGGGCGTGGCGATGACCAGTCCGTCGAGCCCCAGCTCGAGCAGCGCGTCGAGCGAGTCCACCCGCTGGCTGCCCGGCACGAGCTTCTGCGCCTCCTCGGCCGCCGTCGGCACCGGGTCCGCGATGCCCACCACCTGGGCCATCTCGCTCTGGGCGATGGCCTCCATGCGGTTGCGGCCAATCCAACCCACGCCGAGGAAGCCGAGCCTCGGACGGGGCGCTGTCTTCTGAATGGAGTGTCCGTTCATACCGTGATGAGCGCCTTGAGGAAGCCCTCGGGACGGCTGCGCATCGTCTCGAAGGCCTTGTTGAGCTCGTCCAACCCGAAGCGGTGCGTGAACAGCGGGAACGGGTCCAGCTTGCCGGAGGCCACCGCGTCGACCGCCATACGGATGCCCTCGACGTAGACCTTGGGGTCACGCTCGTGCGCGTTGATGACGTCCAGCCCGCGCCAGTTCCATAGCCACATGTTCACCTGGCGCGGCCCGTCCTGGTGGTAGCCCGCGACGATGAGCTTGCCGCGCTCGCGCGTGAGCTCGCCAGCCAGGTCGAGCGGCCACTGCTCGCCGACCACCTCGATGACCCGCTCGCAGAAGGCGCCATTCGTGAGCGACTTCACGCGATCGATGATCTTGTGGTGGTCATCCATCGGGATGCACTCGGTGGCGCCGTACGCGCGGGCCAGCTCGAGCGCATAGGGCCGACGGGAGATGGCGATGACCCGCGCCCCGGCGTTCGCCGCCAGCCGCGTCACCAGTGCCCCGAGGAAGCCGATACCGATGATGGCCACCGTCTGTCCGGGCTGGATGTCGCTGCGGCGGAAGATGTTCATCGCGCAGCCGAGCGGCTCACCCGGGAAGGGCTTCCCCGCGAGCGACGGCGGCAGCAACACCGCCGAGTCCGTGTTCACCACGTCGTACTCGGCATAGGCCGCCGAGGACAGGGTGGCCACGCGATCGCCCACCTTGAAGCCGGTGACGCCGCTGCCCACGGCGTCGATCACACCCCAGCCCTCGTGACCGGGGGCACCGGGCTGCATCGGGTACTTGAACCACTCGCGACCTTCCCAGACGGGCAGGTTGGAACCGCACAACCCGCAGCCCTCGAGCTTCACGCGTACGGTGTTCGGACCCGGCTCGGGCCGCGCCACGCGCTCGACCCGCGCGCCCTTCGGCCCGGCGATCACCGCCGCAGCCATCGTCGCGTTCGACATTCCCGCCTCCATCTGTTGTTGCCTCCGCTGCTGTGTCTGGGTGAGAGGAAGGCCGAAGTGTGGTCGAGCCAGCGTCCAGGCAAGCGGCCCGCGTGGCCTCATGCTCCAGACGTGAACAGGAGAACGCCGCCGCTGCCTTCTGACGGACGCGGTGGGCGCCTGATCCGTCGGAAAATCAACGAAGGGCCCGGAGGGGTCATCGACCGCCGCTCCCTCGGCCCGGTGCCCGGCCCCAGCCTACGCGCATGAATCGAATCCATGGGAAACGGGCGGTCGTTCTGGGCGGAGCGGGCTTTCTCGGATCTCACCTGTGCGAGCGGCTGCTCGCGGATGGGGCCTCCGAGGTCATCAGTGTCGACAACTTCGTCACCGGCGATGAGCGCAACCTCGCCGGTCTCCGGATGAACAAGCGCTTCGTGTCGTTGCACCACGACATCACCGAGCCCTTCAGCTTCGACGGGCCCGTGGACTTCGTCTTCAACATGGCCTCGCCGGCCTCCCCCATCGACTACGCGCAGCTGCCCATCGAGACGCTGCGGGTGGGCTCGCTCGGCACCGAGAACGGGCTCGAGCTGGCGCACCAGAAGGACGCGGTGTTCCTCCAGGCCTCCACCTCCGAAATCTATGGAGACCCGCTGGTGCACCCGCAGCGCGAGGACTACTGGGGCAACGTGAACAGCGTCGGCCCGCGCTCCTGCTACGACGAGGCCAAGCGTTACGGGGAGGCCATCGTGGCGGCGTACCAGCGCGTGCACCGGGTCCGCACGCGCATCGTGCGCATCTTCAACACCTACGGGCCGCGCATGCGCCTCAATGACGGGCGCGTGGTGCCCGCCTTCGTGGGCCAGGCGCTCCGGGGCGAGGACTTCACCATCTTCGGAGACGGGAGCCAGACGCGCTCGTTCTGCTACGTGTCGGATCTCATCGACGGCATCGTGCGGCTGGCGCTGTCGGACGTGGAGGAGCCGGTCAACATCGGCAACCCGCGCGAGATGACCATCCTCCAGTTCGCGGAGGCGGTGCGCGAGGCCATGGGAGGCAACAGCCGCATCACCTTCAAGCCGCTACCCAAGGACGATCCCAAGCAGCGCCAGCCGGACATCACCCGGGCGCGCACGCTGCTCGGCTGGGAACCCCGGGTGGGGCTCGAGGACGGTCTGCGGGAGACGATCTCCTATTTCCGCAGCGTGGCCGAGCGCCCGAGCCACACGCGCCAGTCCGAGCCACTGACGGACGCGGGCCCCGCCCTCTGAACGATGGACTCAAGGCACGGCGGGCAGGGCCTCCACCACGCCCGCCACGTGCCGCACGAAGCCGGGCAGGCGAAGCACGAGGCCTCCCTGCCGCGCCGTCAGCTCCTCCGTCGCGAGCTGCTCGCCCGTCACGTCGTTCCACCAGGAGACGCGGTACTTCCCGGAGGGCACCCCCATTCGCACGGTGGCGTCCCGCACCGGGGAGCCGTAGCCCGTCTCCGCACCCAGGACCCACAGCGCCCAGTAACCGGAGCGCCCGAGCACCCAGGCCCGGGTCCCCTCGGGTGTCGCGAGCGGGGCGAGCTGCGGGTGGAGCGGCGGCGACCAGGACAGCCTCGACAGGAAGTCCGACAGCACCCGGAAGTGCTGGCCCCGCCCGGGCGTCATCATCACGTCCGAGTCGGCGGTGAACGGCGGCGCGCTGTGCGCCAGCACTCCCGCTCCCGAGAAGATGGCGCTCCAGATGCCCACGTGGGTGTGGTCGTACGTCTGGGGATCATCCCCGCCGTAACCGAACTCGCCACAGAGGACGGGTTTGCCGTAACCCCAGCTCTCGGCGACCTTGCGAGAGAACTCGGCCGCCAGCGCGTGGACCTCGTAGTACTCCTTGCCGTAGAGGTGCCACTGCAGGATGTCGTTGCGCGGGCTGGAGTACCAGGGGCGCTCGTCCCCATCCTCGTTCCAGTGCAGCCCCACCGAACCCAGTGTGACGAGGTGGCCGTACGGGTCCGCGGCGTGCCACACCTCCGCCATGTGCTCGCCCCAGGGAACCCAGAACTCCTCTCCGTTGTTGCCGTCCCACTCCGGCTCGTTGAGGAGATCCACGGCGAGCAGGTGCGGTGAGTAGCCGTACCGGTCGAGCACGTAGCGCAGCTTGCGTTCCGCGAGCGCGCGGATGTCCGGACGCTCGAAGAAGTCGAGGGGAGTCTCCGCGGGGCCTCCTCGCGCGGTGCTATAGGGATTGTCCTCCCAGCTCTTCCACGTCTCGCCGGGTGTGAAGCCGACGGCGAAGAGCGTGAGGATGACGTAGATGCCGTGCTTCTCCGCGGCCTCCAGGATGGCGTCGTATTGCGCGGCCACCTCCGGGTCGAAGCGGCCGACCTGGGGCTCCAGACAACCCGGCTGCGGCCCCGGCTGGGGCTCCTCGCGCTCGCAGTCGGTGAAGATGAAGACGCGCAGCGTGTTCATCCCGTGGCTGGCCATGTAGGCCACATACTCGGGTGCCGGGAGCTGGTTGTAGTTCCACGTCGGGTCGTAGACGTTGAAGCGGTTCTCCCCGAGCGGAATGAAGGGTCCGCCGTCCTCCCACGCGAGCTGGTGCGCGGAGCCGGTTCCACGGCGCACGAAGCCCCGCCGGTCACTCGGCCGCACCCGGAAGCCTCCCGAGGACACCTCACGCGGGCCGGAGCCGCCATCCGCCTGGATGACGTAACGGTATTCACCCGTCTCGCGAGGGGTGAAGCGCACGCGGAAGCCTCCCCCTGCGACGGCGAAGCCCCCCACTGTCACGACCTGACCGGAGGGCGCGGTGAAGCGGGCCTCGATGGACACATCATCCGGGTGACGCGTGCGCTCCGGCAGCTCGAAGCCCACCTCGAAGCGCGCGAGGCGCTCCACTTCGGGAAGCGCCCCCTGGGAAGGAGCAGGCAGCGTGCGAGGTACGGCGCAGGCCACCAGGGCCAGGAGCGCGAGAGGAACCAACCGGATGAACGGGCGAGGAGGCATGACTTCTCTGGGGGGCAACAGGTCCGGAGGGCAATCTGCGTCCCGCGCCCGGGCCCGCCCGTGACTTGTCGCGACCACTGTCCACCCGACAACCGGGCGACGGGCGCCCGCATGAGTGCCTGCCCACCAACCGCGCACTGCACGACACCGAACCGCTCCCGCGGGAGCCTCCTATCTTCCGGGGAGCAGACCGCGGCCACGAGGAGGGGAAACAACACCATGCTCGTTTACGGAGACCATGAGCGCGAGGTGCGACCAGCAGAGGTGCTCGCGGCTCTCCGTGAGCGCTTGCGTCAACTCGACACCATGCCCGCGGGCATCGTCCGTCATGCCGCGCTGGTGTCCCTGTTCATCGAGGCGGGCGAGCTCGCCCAGGGTCTGCTCGACGCGGACTTCGCCGAGCGGCGCCAGGACGAGCCAGGCCCGCGGAGCACGGCATGCCTCGCGCTCCCACTGGCCCTCGCGCGAGCCATCCGCTACTCCCACTCGAGTGGCTTCACGAGCTACAGCCCCATCCCGGACGAGGTGCTCGACACGCTCGAGCGTCTGGAGCTCCCGGAGCGGGTCACCGTCAAGATGCCCGAGGGCTACGCCTACTACGCGCTCTACCCGGAGCTGTACCTGGAGGCCGCGCGCTCGCTCCGGTTGTTGCCACGCCCGCCCGTGGTGGTGGGCATCCGCAGCATCGGAACGGGCCTCTCGTGCCTGGTCGCGGCCTCCGCGGGCACCACGACTGCGCCCTTCACCGTCAGGCCGGGAGGCCATCCCTTCCAGCGTACCCTCAGTCTCGGCCCCGAGCTCGAGCGCGAGCTCCTGACCCGAGCCAGGGAGTCACACGTCGCCATCGTGGACGAGGGGCCCGGGTTGTCGGGCAGCTCCTTCGGCGCGGTGGCGGACTTCCTCGAGGACCGGGGTGTCCCCGAGGACAGGTTGCTCTTCTTCCCGAGCCACGCGGGTGAGCTCGGGCCCATGGCCAGCGAGCGACACCGGACACGTTGGTCCCGGGCGCGCCGGTACACGGCCGACTTCGACGCGCTCTTCATCCGCCCGAGCGATACCCGCGCGCCCCTCGTCGACTGGGTCGAGGATCTCACCGGCACCGCCGTCGGTCCGCTCGTGGATGTCAGTGGCGGTGCGTGGCGGCGCAAGCACCTCCCGGACGAGCGCGACTGGCCCGCGGTGCACATCCAGCAGGAGCGGCGCAAGTACCTCCTGCTGACCGCGCGCGGCACGTTCCTGCTCAAGTTCGCCGGCCTCGGTACCTACGGGGAGCGGCGCCTGGCGCGCGCGCGCCAGCTCTCGGACGCGAGCCTGACACCGCCCGTCGAGGGACTGCGACACGGATTCCTCGTCCAGCGGTGGCTCGAGGGCGCGCGGCCCCTTCCCGTCGCACGCGGACTCGACCGCGCGGAGCTCGTGGCGCGCGTGGGGACCTACCTCGGCTTCCGCGCCCGTCGCTTCCCCTCCGAGCCCGGGCGGGGAGCCTCGCTCGCGAAGCTGCTGGAGATGGCGCGCTACAACACCGCCCAGGTCCTGGGTGACGGGTACGCCGAAACGCTCGGTGTCTGGGCGCCGCGCCTCGAGCGGCTCTCCGCCGAGGTGCGCCCGGTGGAGACGGACAACAAGCTCCATGCGTGGGAGTGGCTCGTGCTCCCGGACTGCCGGCTCCTCAAGACGGACGCGGTGGACCACCACGACGCGCACGACCTGATCGGGTGCCAGGACGTGGCCTGGGACGTGGTGGGGGCCGCCGTGGAGCTCGGGCTGGACCCGGCGGAACAGTCCATCCTCGCCGAGTACGTGGAGCGCGCGAGTGGCCGCGCCGTCAGCGCCGCGCTCATGGACTTCTACCGGCCGTGCTACCTGGCCTTCCAGCTGGGCCACCATGTCATGGCGGCCTCGGCGCTGGAGGGGCTCGTCCCGGAGGAGTCCGCGAGACTGCGCCGGGCCGCGGAGCGCTACACCTCGCTGCTGCGCGACCCGGCACCTCCCGCCTACTTCGCGTAGCGCCGCGTCATGCGCGCGCAGAAGTCGGCGAACTCCTCCACGTTCCGGGGCGGGCTCGTGTGGTGGTCGACCACGCCGCGAGAGCCCGGCGTGAAGCAGTACGTCAGCGTCAGGTCGAAGTCCTCGAGCGCGCTCATCTGCCGGTCGAACCAGGCCTCGTAGTTGGGCCGGTGGCTGTCCGCCCAGCTCAGGCCCGTGCGCAGCTTCTTGACGCCCAGCTTCTTGAGCCACTTCACCGCGTCATCCAGCCGGTGGTCCTCGAAGTGGAACCACTGGCAGATGCCCATCTCCGGCGTGTAGTCCGCGAAGTGGCGCATCGCGCGCTTGGGCGTGCCGTCCTCCCTGAGCAGGCCCATGTAGAAGTGCCGGTAGTACGACGAGCCCTCCGCCTCACGGTGACGCGTGGTCGCCGGCCAGGCCTTCGGCAAGTCATAGAGGCTGTACCAGTGGACGCGGTCCACCTTGCCGAGCAGCAGCTCCGCGGTGCGCCGCAAGCCGAACTCCTGCACCTCCTCGGCGCCGAAGGTGGAGACGCCCACCTCGGTCACCCACACCGGCAGGTGCGTCACCGCGCGGATCTCCTCGAGGCGCTCCGGCCACTCGTGGATCTGCCAGTGGTTCCAGTCGAGCGGGAAGCCGTGCACCGCCACGACGTCCACCTCGTCCATGCCGCCCTGGTCCTTCATCCGGCGGATGAAGGCCGGGTCGATGGGGGAGATGCCCCCGAGGACGCGGGTGAGCTTCGGGTTCTCCGCGCGCACGGCCTCACCGGCCAGGCGCACCATGCGGGAGAAGACGCTCCAGTCCTTGTCGATCCCAAAGTCCCAGTGGGACATGTTGTTGGGCTCGTTCCACAGCTTCACCGCTTCAATCATTGGATCGTCTCCGGGTGCGCGACGGTGGTGGTCTTCAAGGTCTGGCGCGGATAGGCCGCGCCCCACTTTCCGGTGCGCTTGCCGCGCCGGCAGATGTAGACCTCGTTCGAGGGACGCTCGAGGATGTCGAAGCCCGCCGAGCGCAGCATCGCCTCGGTGCACGCCCGGTTGGGCGCCCACCAGTTGGTCCAGTCCCCCGCGTATTCGTGCTCGATGAAGTGCATCTTCGGGTAGTCCGGCCGGTCGAAGATGGAGCGCTCGGTGATGGGGTAGTCCGGGGCGAACTGGCCCACCTGGTCGCTGCCGCGCTCCAGCGTCTGGAAGATGAGCTGGTCCTTCACGACGTTCTCATACAGCAGGTCCAGCGCCAGCAGGGGGTGGCGCAGGTGGTAGAGCACACCCATGAACAACACGACGTCGAAGGTCTCGCCCAGCGAGCCCACGTCGTAGATGTCCATCTTGTGCAGCTCCACCTCCAGGCCCGTTACCTCGGAGGCGAAGCGGGCCTGGGCCAGGTAGCGCTCGTCGGCGTCGATGCCCACCACCCGCGACGCACCGCGGCGCTTCATCTCGAGGCTGTAGAAGCCTCCGTTGCACCCGATGTCCAGGACCGACTTGCCCGTCAGATCCTGTGGAAAGGCGTGCTGGAAGGTCTTCCAGAAGACAGTGGGGAAGTCGCCCAGGAAGTGTCCCGGAGCCGTCCGGACTCCCTTCAAGTCCAGGTTGTGGAACCACTCACCCAGAGAGCGCACCCGCTGCTCGATCTGTTCACTCGACATCTCACCCGGAGTCATCCGCACCTCGAAGTCAGGATCGCTCGCACGGTGTGCAGCGCCTCCGGGCTTTCCAAGGGCGGGCCGCTCCACGACCCCGTCCACGTCACCTGGAGGACATCGCCCCACGGGAGTATTGCCATGCGGCAATCAAGGCAGCGCGCTCCAGCCAAACTGGACGAGGGAGACACTGGCTGTTTGGCCAGTGAGTACTTAAGCCTTAGGCGAGCACATGGGGGTGGGGATGCGGGTGTGGTGGTTCCTCTCCCAGCACGTCTTCCGACCCGGGCGGGCAACCCGGCGTATCGGCACAACCAGCGAGGGATAGATGAAACGACCAGACTCGATCCGCCCGCCAGAAGGGAAGCTCGCCGTCCTGCTACCGGGGATGGGAGCCGTCTCCAGCACGTTCATCGCGGGCGTGTTGCTGGCGCGCAAGGGACTGGGACTTCCAGTGGGTTCGCTCACGCAGATGGGCAGCATGCGCGCGGGCGGGAAGCAGGTCCGCATGAACGAGTACCTGCCGCTGGCCCGGCTGGATCAGCTCGTCTTCGGCGGCTGGGACATCTTCCCGGACAGCGTCTATGACGCGGCCATCCACGCCAAGGTGCTCGAGGCCTCGCAGCTCGAGCCCGTGCGAGAGGAGCTCGAGGCCATCCGCCCGATGAAGGGTGTCTTCTATCCGCAATACGTGAGGCGCCTGCACGGCACGCACGTGAAGGAAGGCGCCACGAAGGCGGACATGGTGGAGCAGGTGCGCGCGGACATCCGCGCCTTCCTGCGTGACAACGGGTGCTCGCGCGCGGTGGCCGTCTGGTGCGGCTCCACGGAAACCTATGTGGCGGCCGACCAGGTGCACTCCTCCCGCCGCGCCTTCGAGGCCGGCCTGCAGAAGAGCGACCCGGCCATCACCAACTCGCAGATCTACGCCTGGGCGTGCCTCCAGGAGGGCGTGCCGTTCGCCAACGGCTCTCCCAACCTGGCGGTGGACTTCCCCGCCGCCGCGGAGCTCGCGCGCCTCCACGAGGTGGCGCTCGCCGGCAAGGACTTCAAGACGGGCCAGACGTTGATGAAGACCGTCATCGGACCCGCCCTGAAGGCCCGCATGCTCGGCGTGCGCGGGTGGTTCTCCACCAACATCCTCGGCAACCGCGACGGCGAGGTGCTCGACGATCCGGAGTCGTTCCGCTCCAAGGAGCTCACCAAGCGCGGCGTGCTCGATGAGATCCTCGACGCGAGCGCCAACCCGGAGCTCTACGGGGAGATCTTCCACAAGGTCCGCATCGAGTACTACCCGCCCCGCGGCGACGCGAAGGAGGGCTGGGACAACATCGATCTGTTCGGGTGGATGGGCTACCCGATGCAGATGAAGATCGACTTCCTGTGCCGGGACTCCATCCTCGCGGCGCCCATCGTGTTGGACCTGGCGCTGCTGCTGGACCTGGCGCAGCGTGGTGGCTGCATCGGCACGCAGGACTGGCTGAGCTTCTACTTCAAGAGCCCCATGACGGACCCGGGCCGCTCTCCCGAGCACGACCTGTTCGTGCAGAACATGAAGCTCAAGAACATGCTGCGGGCGCTCATGGGCGAGGAGCCCAGCTGCCCGCCGGGTGCCGAGAGCTACGACTGAAAGGCGCCCATGGAGTTCACGGAGTGGGTCTCGCTGTCGGCGCGCCTCTTCGAGGGCGCCGGCGTGGCGGTCATGGTGGTGGGGACGATCGTCTCGATCGTGCTCGTGCTGGTCCACTACCGCCGTGGGGGCGGTGAGCACGCATTCCGCAGCCTCCGGGAGAAGGTGGGCCGCGCCATCCTGCTCGGGCTGGAGCTGCTGGTGGCCGCGGACATCATCCGCACCGTCAGCGAGGAGCCCACGCTGCGCGGCGTGGTGGTGCTCGGGCTCATCGTGCTCATCCGCACCTTCCTGAGCTTCACCCTCGCGGTGGAGCTCGAAGGGCACTGGCCCTGGCGCAGCGCGGAGATTCGAGGCGTGCACGCGCAAGGGCGCCTCGCGACTCCCGAGCCCCGGCCCGGTCCCGGGAGAGCACCCCAAGCGCACGAGACGCAACCGCCCTCGGAGCACTGAGGCACGGCAGCGGCCTGGCTCAGGCTTCTTCTTGTCATTCGCCAGGGGCAGCGCCTTTCGAAGGTGCGGAACCCCTTCCGCTCACGTCATACGCCCCCACCCACTGCTCGAGCTCAGGAGGCAGGGTCGAAGAAGCGGCCTCCACCTTCATCACGTCAATTCCCTGGAACGAAACCTTCAAGGAGGAGTTTGACTCCACGCGGCCCTGCACTGACAGCTTGTGGCCAACAACAGGGCCAGGCACGTGTAAGCCAGCTCCTCCAGCGCGCCTGCATATACCCATCTCTCATGGGCTCTCCTGCTCTTAGAGCCTGTTTCGGTACGTCTCAGCCCTGGCAGCCTGCTCCGCTGGCGGGGAGCTGCCAGAACGTCCTACCGAAACAGGCACTTAGTATGTTCATGACACTCGTTTGAGCCTTATGAGGAGGAGAGCCATCCACCGATCCTTACTGAGAGAAAAGAAACTTGCGTTTGCGTGTCAGCAGCACCACCTGCATGGGCGTACCAGTCTCGAATTGAAGACCCTCCTTGCAGCCCTCGTCCGCAGTGGCCTTGAGGACCGTCTTCTTGTTCTCCTCGCTCTGTTTCTTCTTGTCATCCGCCATGATTGCTTTCCTTCAAAGGCGCAGAGGCCTTGCCGCTCACGTCGTACACCCCCAGCCACTCTTGCATCTTTGAGGGCAGGTCTTCCGAACCCGGCTCTATCTTCATCACGCCGCTTCCTGGGAAAGAGACCTTTAGTGACCAGGTCTTTTCCTCCGCTCCTTTTTCCCAACGGGTGGTGCGTAGCGGAATATCATCGGCGACACACCTGATCTCCCCCTTGGCCCCATCTACCCTGAATACAAAGCCCAGGTGAGTACTGCCTCTCTTCACTTCCGTGTAATCCTCGGAACTGACAGTGGTGAATGCATCTACGAGCTCGACCCACAAGAGCCGATTCGCCTCGCCACGTTTTCCTAAGAGCTTCATGGAATCCGCACGCACTGTCGGCTCGGTGATATTGGTGTAGGGGACCTGGATGGCTAGCGGAACAACCCCCTGGAGCCGTCCTGAAGGAGCTCGATACAAGACCGCCCATACGTGCTGGCCCCCACGTGGTGCGCCGTTTTGAATGATGCGCCCCAGCATGAGAGCTCCCACTTTCTTGTCCCGAAGCGTCCGCTCCACCTGCCACGAGTACGACTCAGAGGACTCGGGCGAAGTGTCCCAACCAAGAGACTCCGCAACCTGCTCCGCCCACATTGCCTGTTGGGGAACGTCGAGGAGTCGCACCGCTGGAGAGATTGGTGCGACCTTCAGTGGAGCGGAACTCTCCGTGCCGCTGCTGTCAGCTAGAGCGGAGCCAGCAACAAGCAGCATTGTCAGGAGCACGGCTCTGATGGCTTGTTCTTTCATGATGCTCCTTACGATACTCAGGACTTCTACCCTTCGAGACCGCAGGCACAGAGGAATCTTCTCTTTTTCTACGGCGCACCTGACGCAGGCGCACCTTCGTGCGCTGAAGAGGGAACGGGCTTTTTCTCGATTTTTCGAATCGCGGGCCTGCCAAGGAAGTTGTACCTGTAATTGCTGGCGGTGGCCTTTTCGCCCGTATGCTCCAGGATTTCTCTTACACCGGCGTAGCCACAAGCTTTGGCAACATCATCATCGAGATTCGATACACAAAGCATGATGAAGGCCGCGCGCTTTTCTGGACTGGTCATCCCCCCCACCTTCTTGAGCCGCTTCTTCCTCAGCTCAAGAATGACCTTTATCATCTCGAACTCATGCTCTGGGGTAATGACCGACAATGTGAACCCCTTCGACCCCAAGGCGTTCTTCTCGAGTTTTCCCAACACCTGCTTGGCTGCTTCAGCCCAGACACCAGCTCCCAATTCCGGCCAGAACGCTCCTGCTTCCAGGAAGCCTGGCCTGTTGAGATGAAGATCGAGGAGGAGGGCCTGGGCAAGTTCGGATTTATGGATTTGAGGCAGCTTGAACTTCTGCCCCTCCCCGAAGTCATAATCCATATCTCGTACAATCTGGAGTCTTTTGAACCCCTGCTCCAAGAAGAGCTTACTGAACGCCTGCTCCTGCATGGCCTTGACGAAGCGACAAGGGAAGGCGAAGTTCCGTAACAACTTCTTACCCTCCTGGGACTTCAACACCTCTCCATCGAACATCAAGTACCCCGTCTTCATCCATTGCTTGCCGCTGACCTCAGCAACATCAATTTTGTGGTCCAGGAAGTACTTCCTGAACAACTCCTTTCCACTTTCGTGGTTCTTGACGTAGTCGAGCGCTCCCGCCAGCTCTCCCTTGCCGGATTCAGTTCCAGCTGTCTGCTGGAAGGGGCCGCAAGAGAGGAACGAGTCATCCCAGGTGTTGGCACTCGAAAGCGAGCCCTCACTCGCCCACAACGAGGCCCAGATGTTCTGGACATCTTGCGACAATGGAGGCAGGAGTTCAGCAGCCGCGTTCTTTTGAAGCAACTGATAGAGGTTGAATCTCCCCGGATCAAGCTTGTCGCGCTCGAGCCCATCTTGCTTCTGAACGCCCAGAAGCCACGACTCATTCGAGACGCTTTGGAGGCTCGGAAAAATAAATGTTCCACACGGCGTGTTGAGTGTCTGAATTCAGCAGACGGGTGACAGATGAACGTAACGCCATCGATAGAGGCTGTTCAACGCAAATTCGAGGCGCTGCGTGCGGGAATGAACGAGGCGGTTCGTCGGCGCTGGGCGGCTGCGGAGGCCAGGTCCTTGGGAAGGGGAGGCATCAGTTTGGTGGCAAAGGCCACAGGACTGTCCCGGTCGGCAATACGGCGGGGGTTGAAAGAGCTTGAACAGGGGGTGACTCTCGACATCCACCGCGCACGCCGCCATGGTGGAGGCCGGAAGAAAGCGACAGAGAAAGACACAACGTTGCTGTCGGACCTCGAGGTGTTGGTGGAGCCAGCCACGCGCGGCGATCCGATGTCGCCCTTGCGCTGGACTTGCAAGAGCACCGTGAAACTGGCCGCTGAGTTGAGTCATCGAGGCCATGCCATCGATCCCAGCACCGTGGGGAGACTTCTGCGCCAGACGGGCTACAGCCTCCAGAGTAACCGCAAAACGCGTGAGGGCGGCAAGCATCCCGACCGAAACGCACAATTCGAGCACATCAACGCGCTGGTGCGGGCCTTCCACCGGCGCGGAGAGCCTGTCATCTCGGTGGATGCCAAGAAAAAGGAGTTGGTGGGGGACTTCAAGAACGCAGGAAGGGAGTGGCACCCGAAAGCCAAGCCGTCCGAGGTTCGGGTATACGACTTCGTAGATAAGGAGTTGGGTAAAGTCCTGCCGTACGGCGTCTATGACGTGGGCGCCAATGAGGGATGGGTGAGCGTAGGGGTGACACACGACACGCCCGCCTTCGCCACGTCCACCATCCGAACCTGGTGGTTGGAGATGGGCCGAGAGCGCTACGCGCGAGCGAAGGAGTTGCTCATCATCGCAGACAGCGGTGGCAGCAACAGCGCTCGTGCTCGGTTGTGGAAAGTGGAGTTGCAGCACCTGGCGGACGAGATGGGGCTGCGAATCAGCGTCAGCCACCTACCGCCCGGAACGAGCAAGTGGAACAAGATAGAGCATCGGATGTTCTGCCATATCACCCACAACTGGAGAGGGCGTCCCCTGGAGAGTCGAGAGATCGTCGTCAACCTCATCGGGAGCACGACTACCGAAAAGGGCCTACACATTCAGGCAGCACTCGATACGGACGACTACCCTCTTGGCATAAAGGTAACCAACCATGAGATGGAGTCGCTCCGAATAAAAAGGAACAAGTTCCATGGGGAATGGAACTACGTATTCATACCCAACGTGGTTTGAATTTCACGCACAATGGAACATTTATTTTTCCGAGCCTCCTTTCTACATCATCATAGACGTAGACTTCCTCCCGAGAATTCAGGTCATCAGATTTTTCAACGATGAACTCCTCCTTGTCACGAATGACATAGAAGAGCGGAGGCGCGGGCAGGTGTGCCGCCAAGTATTCCATCAATGCGAGTGAATGGTAATGATAGACGAGTGGTTTGCCCGGCAGGCTCACACCCGCCTCCTGGGCCTCCTTCCACCACATCAACTCGGTGGCGGCCTTCACCTGGTCGTCCGTGAGGTCGAACTCCTTGGCCCAGGCCTCGTTGTTCTTCTTCACGTCCGCCCATTCGACAGCCCAGAATGACTTGTTGCGCGTGATGCTGGAGCGCAGGAACTGGCGCTGGGTGTCATTGAGCTCGTTGAAGGCCTTCTTGACCTGCTCCGGCTTGATGAGCGCCGAGGAGTTGTAGGCCAGCGGCTCCAGCTCCTTGGGCAGCCCCGTGATCTCACACAGCGGATCATCGTCCGCGTCACTCTCGAAGAGGTGCCACTGGGACAGGTCCTCCTTGTCGATGACGTTCTCCTCGGAGAACACCTCCAGGTGCACCATGCCGGTGCCGGCCTTCACCTCGCCCACCAGCCCGATGCACTCGCCCGCCACCACCGGATAGTCGAGCTTCGAGCAGCCCCCCTTCTCGAGCGCCTGGACCTGGGTGGCGAACGCGGGGACCTCGACGAGCTGGTTCGCCTGCGAGCGGACCCACCCCACCCGCCCATCTCCCGGATTCTTGATCTTGCTGTACCCCTTCTTGGCGAGCGACTCCTCCGCCTCCGTCGGAGCCAGCACCTCCACGATCGTTCCCATGCCCAGAAAGCTCAGGGGACCCCCTCGGACCAGCGAGGAACCACTCTTCTTGGGCGGGCCCCAGAAGGTGAGGCCGGGTGACTTCTTCGTGGGCTCGTCCCGCGCGATGGCAACCCGTGCGAACTTCCGAGACGGTCCGCTGGCATCCGCCTCCGGCGCGGGTCCCAGGAAGGGCGCGAAGCTCTTGAGCCAGGGAATGTTCTGCGTCGAGGCCTCGGGCAGGTACAGGTGGATGTACAGCGAGTAGAGCTTCACGTCCCGGAAGGTCCACTTCGTCGGGTCCTTCTCCGTCAGGCTCTTCTTGTCGAGCACCTTCAGGTCGTGCTGGATGAGCACGAACTGCGGCCCTCCGAGCGGGTACTCCTTGGGCTTCTTCGCCGGCTCCCCGCCCTTCATCCGCAGGCGCGCGGCGACAATGCGTCCCGGCGCCATCGCTCGCACCGGAGTGTTGAGCTGCCCCGTCAGGTGGATGCCATTGTGCCACGTCTGGCTGAGCCCGAGGGGGTACCAGCCTCCCTCACCCTCCTCGTTGCTCTTGTAGAGCGCGGCGAGGGCGGCCCGGTCCGCCTCGTTCTTCGGGTTGAAGATGTCCTTGTCCTGTCTGCCCAACGGAAGACCGAGCCGGACGAGCTTGTGCGCAATGGAATTCCCCCCTCACCTCTTCTCCGGGAAGGTCAGCTTGACCTTGCCCGGCTTCACGTCGTCCACCTGCACCTTACCGGTGGCGTCCATCTTGCCCTTGCGCGTGGACCCATCCGAGAGCTTCAGCTCGAACTCCTTGCCCTCGAGGGACTCGCCCCCCGTCGACAGCGTCTGGAACACCACGCTGCTCTTGGGCGTGGCCTTGTCGAGCTTCTGGATGTCCGCCTTCTTCCCGGAGCCGCTCTTGAGTGAGCCCGCGGGCTCCAGCTTCACCTTCGAGCCCTTCGCCTTGAAGTTCGAGCTGTCGATCGTCAGCGTCTTCGCGAAGAGCTTGACGCTGCCGGACTTCTCCATCTGGAGGATCAGGTTGCCTCCCACCACCAGGGAGAACTTGTCCGCCTTCAGCTCGAAGGCCTTGGCCAGCCACGCCGTGGCGTCCTTGATGTCGAGGACCGTCTCGCCCTTGATGTCGTGTGTCTCGTCCTTGCCCGTCACGAGCGACAGGCCGCCTTCGATCTCCGTCTGGAAATCGCGGCCGACCTTCGTCTCCTTGTCCTTGGCGACCATTTCCTGGCGGCTACCCTCGACGTACTCGGTGTAGGCGGCGGCCACCTGGGTGGACTTGAGCCCGCCCACCGCTTCGTTGAGGGCCAGGGCCACGTTGATGGCATACCCCGCGCCGACGGTGAGCGCCCTGGCGGCCCCCACCGACTCCGAGGCCGCCTGCGAGATGGAGGCCGTGACGTTCTTCGCCACGCTGATGGACTGGTTGCCTTCCACCGACTCCGAGTGACTGCCCGACGTGGACGTGGAGCGGTTGCCTCGCACCTGGAGCGTCTGGTTGCCCTCCACCCGGCTGTCGTCATCCAGCAACACGGAGAGCTTCTGGTTGCCCTCCACCGTGCGCTGGCGGTCCTTCTTCACCAGGAGGTCCTCGTTGGCCTTCACCTCCTGGGCCTTGTCGTTCTCGGTGACGAGGTCCTCGTCCTTCTGTCCATGGACGAAGATTTCTTCCTCGCCCGCCGCGTCCTCGATGCGGAACTCGTTGAAGCCATCACTGCCCAGGCTGGAGGCGCTCTTGAGCGTGGACTTCGTCTTGTCGTCCGGCAGCGCGTAGGGCGTCGGGTTGCCTCCGTTGTACACCGTGCCCGCGATGAGGGGCCTGTCCGGGTTGCCCTCGAGGAAGCGCACCACCACCTCCTGCCCGATGCGCGGCAGGTACAGCGCGCCCCACGCCAGTCCGCCCCAGGTCTGGCCTACCCGTACCCAGCACGACGCCTTGTCGTCCCGCTGGCCCTCCCGGTCCCAGTGGAACTGCACCTTGATGCGCCCGTGCTCGTCCGTGTGGATTTCCTCTCCCGAGGGCCCCACCACCGTGGCCGTCTGCACGCCCGCGATGGAGGGCATGGGCGTCAGGCGCCTCGGCCGGTACGGAACCCTGGCCGGCATGCACCGGAAGTGGTTGCGGTACAGGCCGCCTAGCGCCTCCCGGCCACCCGGCGTTTCCGGCTGCGCCCCCATGTGACGCACTTCCACCACCGTGTACTCGCCCGCGTTCGTGCCGTCGTCCTCCACCTCGAACCGGTAGCCCGCCGTCAGCCGCGGCGCCACGCTCTCCCCCTGCAGCGTGCGCGCCGCCTGCACCGCCTCCTCCAGACGCACCCTGGCCGTCTGCTTGCCCACGCCCGGAGTCACGTACTCGCCCGGATAGTCGTAGACCTCCAGCCCGCTCAG
Organism: Archangium violaceum; assembly: GCF_016859125.1. NCBI lineage: Bacteria > Pseudomonadati > Myxococcota > Myxococcia > Myxococcales > Archangiaceae > Archangium > Archangium violaceum. The sequence continues at coordinate 1,641,756 of NZ_CP069338.1, forward strand.
CCCCTCGTCACTGTTGGATCTGCCCGAGACATCCAGCGCCGGCTTCTCGAAGTCGAAGTCCTTCAGGTGCACCCTGCCGGGACGCAGCCGGTACGCCCGCTCCAGTGAGACGAGGTACTCGCCCTCCGCCACCCGGCCATCGTTGTCGCGCAGGGACAACGTCGCGCCACCCGGCAACGGCTCGTGCACCGTGGGCTTGTCGCCCACCACCAACGTGTGCCCGTCCTCGGTGTGCTCGAAGAAGTAGAACAGGCCCTCCCACTCCATCAGCCGGCTGATGAAGGCGAAGTCCGTCTCCCGGTATTGGGTGCAGTACTCGCGCGTCTCGTAGCTGCCGCTCAGGGCCCAGCGGGCCTTCACCCCGGCCTCGCCCAGCACCGCCTTGATGATGTCCGGTACGCTCTTGCCCTGAAAGATGCGGCTCCTGGCCACACGCTTGAGCCACCACAACCCGGGAACCATCCACAACCGGTAGCGCTCATGTCCGCCGCGCGAGCCCAGCGCCTCCACCGCGCACACACGGCCATGCACGTACCGGGGACTGGCTCCAGGCACCTCCAGCGTCAGCAAGGCTTGCGTGCCCAGCACGTCCGCCGTCTCCAACGGCTCCGCGCCCGCATGATGGAACTCCACCTGGAACTCATACAAGCGGCTGAGCCCTTCGGTCCCCGCGAAGCGGCCAACGACCAGCTCCCCGGCTCCGTATTGCCCAGCCTTCAGCGAAAACGCTGATGACCCTGGACCCGACATGTTGACTCCCCCCCTCGACAACACCGGACGCGCACGTGCCGTCACGGCCCGTTCAATCTACCGGGCGCATCTGACCCACGCACCCCTCTTTCCCCTGAAAATGTCGAGAGGGAGGGGGCTCAAACAGGATCAGCAGGGAAAGCGAGACAACGAGAGGGCTCCGCGGCCCGACATGGGCTCACGCCCGCGAGTGGTCCTGCTCGTAGCGCTGCATCAAGGGCGTCACCGAGATGCCGTGCACCACGATGGACACGGCCACCACGGTGAGCACGAGCGGCACGAGCTGGTGCGCCATCGACTCCTCCACCCCGTGGTTGAGGGCGAAGAAGAGGTAGTAGAGCGAGCCGATCCCTCGGATGCCGAACCAGCTCATCATCCAGCGCTGGGGGCGTGAGGTGCGCGTTCCGAGCAACGAGAGGAGCACGGCGGCGGGGCGGATGCCCAGCAGGAGCAGCGGCGTGAACCAGAGCGCCTCGGAAGACAACGGCAGACCCGCGAGCAGGATGCCGAGGAGCAGCACGAGCCCCACCTCGGTGATGCGCTCGAGCTGCTCGTTGAAGTCCAGCACCGCGTGGGCCATGTAGGCCGGAGCGTGCTCCGGATCCGTCGCCGCCTCGTGCTTGTGGCGTGCGTGAGCGCTCTTCTCCACGAGCTCCGGTGGCTTTCCCAGGTTCGACTTCTTCTCGATGCGCCGCAGCGCGAACCCGGCGGCGAACACCGCGAGGAAGCCATAGGCGTGGAGGAGCAACGCCACCCCATAGGACAGCGCGATGAGCCCCAGCGCGAGGAAGTCATCGAGCCCCACGGCCTCACGGTGGGTGCGCCGAAGATAGAGGATGATCCGTCCGATGGCGCCTCCCAGCAGCGTGCCCACGCCGAGCCCCGCCACCACCGCCCACACCAGGTCCACCGCCACCCAACGCCACAACCCCTCGCCCAGGGGGTGCAACCCGAGCAACCCCAACCCGAGCATCACGAAGGGAAAGGCGGTGCCGTCATTGAGGCCCGCCTCTCCCGTGAGCCCGAAGCGCAGGGTCTCGCTCTGGAAGGGGCTCTCCACCTGCACGTCCGAGGCGAGCACCGGATCCGTCGGGGCGAGCACCGCGCCCAGGAGCACGGCCGCGCCCAGGGGCAGGCCCATCAACCAGACGCCCGCGGCGGTCACGAACCCGATGGTGAGCACCATCGTCAAGGAGGCGAGCCGCACGGCGATGCGCCACTCCGGTGCCCTCAGCGGCGCCCGCAGCTTCAGACCCGCGGTGAAGAGCGAGATGAGGACCGCGATCTCCGTGAGGTGCTCGAGCAGCTTCGCTTTCGCGTAGGGGTCCAGCCGGTCCAGGCCCAGACGACCCACGGTGAAGCCCACCACCAGGTAGAGCATCGAGGTGGACAGGGGCAGGCGCTTGAGCACCGAGCCCCCGAGCGCCATGGCGATGAGCAGCGCCCCGACAATGATGAACCAGCTCACATCGTGCATGAGGCCGGTGCCCCCGCTACGCCTTGCCCACCACCTTCTTCAGGAAGCCCCAGAAGCGACCCGAGCGCTCCTTCAGATCCTGACCTCGCCGCTCCTCCGCCGCCCGTGCCGCGTCCGACGCCACGCCCAATCGCTGCCGCAGTTCCTCCGGCGTGTAGCGCGTCGCCAACGTCGCCTTCATCTCCTTGCGCGTCGAGTACTCCTGCGCGTTCACGTGCAGCACGCACTCCGAGTCCAGCCGCAGCGTCACCGCCACCCGCACCGAGCCCTTCGGGCCCTTGGGCAGGCCCTCCAGCCGCACCGTGCCCAGGTACTCGTTCGCCGAGATGTGCGTGTCCTCGCCCTGGAAGATGGACAGCTCCATCACCTCTTCGTTGTCCCGCGTCGTGGAGATGGCGAACGAGCGCTGCGCTGGCAACGGCGTGTTGCGCTCGATGACGCGCGTGAACGCGCCTCCGGGCATCGCCACGCCGATCGTCATGGGCAGCACGTCGATGAGCACCACGCTGCTCACCTTGTCCACCGCGTTCGAATACAGCGCCGCGCCCAGCGCCACCGCCTCGTCCGTGTTCACGCCCGCGTGTGGCGGCTTGCCGAACACTTCCTTGAGCTTCTCGCGTACCAGCGGCATGCGGCTCTGTCCGCCCACCAGGAGGATGTCGTCGATCTCCCCCGGCCGCATCTTCGCGTCCAGCAGCACGTCGCGCACCACGTCCAGCGTGCGCATCACCATCGGCAGGCACGCCTTCTCCATATCCGCGCGTGTCAGCGTGACGTGCATGTCTCGCGGCTGCCCCGTCTCGTCCATCATCAGCATCGGGATGTGGACGTCGTAGGAGCTGGCCTCCGAGAGCGCCACCTTCGCCCGCTCGGCCGCGTCCGTCACCCGCGACAGCGCGATGCGGTCTCCCTGGAAGGACACCTTCTCCTGCTGCTGGAAGCGCTCCAACAACAGGTCCACCAGCACGTTGTCGAAGTCCATGCCGCCCAGGAAGATGTCGCCTCCCGTGGCCAGCACCTCGAACACGTTCTTGTCGATGCGCAGGATGGTCGCGTCGAAGGTGCCACCGCCCAGGTCGTAGACGAGCACCTTCCGGGTCACCTCGCGGTTGAGCCCGTAGGCCAGCGCCGCCGAGGTGGGCTCGTTGAGGATGCGCTCCACCTTCAGCCCCGCCATCCACCCCGCCCGGCGCACCGCCTCGCGCTGCGGCTCCGAGTAGTACGCCGGCACCGTCACCACCGCGCGCTCCACCTTCTGCCCGAGGTGCTGCTCCGCCAACTCCTTGCACTCGCGCAGGATGATGCCCTGCACCTCTTCCAGCGACAGCACCTTGTCGCCCATCCGCACCGCCGCCCGGCCTCGCGCGTCGGGGACGATCTCGTAGTGGAAGCGCTCGCGGACCTGGTTCACCACCGCGCTGTCGAAGGGACGGCCCACCAGGCGCTTCGCGCCGTAGATGGTCTGCTCCGGGCGCAGCAGCACCTGGCTCTTCGCGCGGTGGCTCACCAGCAGCTTGCCCTGCGAGGAGAGCGACACCACCGAGGGGATGGTGTTGTAGCCCTCACGCGAGCGCAGCACCATGGGCTTGTTGTTCATCACCACCGCCACGCACGAGTTGGTGGTGCCCAGGTCGATGCCAATCACCGGGCCCTTGCTCTCGATGTTCGCGGGCGGCGTGAGGAAGACGGTGCTCACCTGCCCAGGAGAGCTCTTGGGCTCGGAAGCGAGCGGGGCCGCCGGCTTCGCGGCCACGGGCGCGGGCGTGCCCACCTGGGACTGCGCCGGGGCGATGGGCGCGGCCGGAGTCACGGGCCGGGCCGCGGGGGGTGGTGGAGCCGGCTTCCTCGCGACGGGCCTGTTGAGCTTGCCCGCCACCGGCCGCGCGAACTCGAGCGGCTCGTCATCATCGGACGACTCCAGCTCGAACTCCACCGCGCTCCCGCGATGGACGGAGGCCGCCGGCTTCGGGACGGCGGGCGTGGCCGCCGCCGAGAGGTCCGCCAGGTCGAACTCCTGCATGCTCCCGGACGGGCGTGGCTTCGCGGCGGGTGGGGCCTCGACCCTCGGGCTCGCGGGCGGAGGCGTGCTGGCGATGAGCTCGTCGAGCGGGATGTCGACGGCGGTGATCGGCGGAGGAGGAGGCGGAGCCAGGGGCTCGCTCGGGCGGGCCACGGGGACGGGCCGCGCGACGGGCATGCCGGGGGACACCGGCGACACCGAGGGAACCGCCCGCACCGGAGGCACCACCGGGGCGACCGGCGCCGCTGCGAGCGGCCTCACGGTGGCCACCGGCACGGCGGCAACCGGGGGCGGCGTGTTCGCGGGCATCGTGGGAATCGCCGCGGGCGTCGCGCCCTTGCGCTGCAACATCCGCTCGACGAGCGCCTGCGAGGGCGCGTCCAGCTCCGTGAACTGGATGCCCATGCCGGGAGGGCCGGACAGATCCTCGGGAGGCCGCACCCAGCGCACGATGGCCGCGCCCCGCATCACCCGCAGGCCGTCGGCGATGCGCACCTCGAACTTCACGGGCGTCCCCACCGGTTGCGGCTCGCGTGAACGGATGAACATGCCCCCAGGGCTGATGTTGACGGCGAACTCCTCGACGAAGCTGCCTATGTCCGTGTGCTTGAGCTTTACCAGCAGGCCCACGGCCTTGCGTTCCGTGGTGCGCCGTCCCTGATCCATGTTTCTGACTGTCGCGGGTCCCACTGTCCCGCTCAAGTCTTTCTCTCCTCCTTCGCCTGCCTGCCCGCCGCTCACACGATACAGGTGCACACATGAGCGACCCCGGTAGGCCTCGCCCCGCGAAACCCTTTAAGTTCTTCGCGCTTTTTGGGAAATCGCAGGGGCCTCGGACTGGAAGTTCACGGAGTCAGCAGACGCAGGAATGCATCCTGGTCCCAGGCGTTCCCCGCCGCCGCGCCGCCGTGCCGCTGGTAGCCCGCGAGGGTGACGCCCTGGCCGGGGACGACCCCCAACGCGGTCCCCGTCACCGGACAGTCCCCCTCGGGGCACTCACCGGGTGACAACAGGCGCTGCTCGCGCTGTGTCCCCTCGGGGGCGTACGCGCTCAACGTGCCACCACAGAGGGCCACGACCTGGCCCGCGTCGTCCACCGCCACCACGGGAGGAGCCGACGCGGCGCCACACTCGAGCGGCCGTGCCCAGCGCTCGGCGCCGTCCGGGTCCGCCGCGATGACGAAGGCTCCCGGACCGGAGAGACTCGTGTCGCCCCACGGCAGGGTGTCGCGGAACCCGCCCACCAGCACCGCGCCCCCGTCCGGATCCAGCTTCAGACCGGTGACGTGGCCGTCCACGCCGCGCCACTCCCTGCCCCACGCGAGGCTCCCGTCCCTCTCGAAGGCGAGGAGCACCAGTCCCTGCCCTCCATCGGACCCGAAGGCGCGGCCATCCACCGTGAGCGGTCCCACGAGGCGTCCGGCGAGCAGCGTCCGGCCGGAGGGAGCGAGCGCCACCGCGTGAAGCTCCGTCCCCTCGGCCACCAGCTCCAGCTGCCGCGTCCAGACGAAGGCCCCCTGAGCGTCATGATGGGCGAGCACCGGGACATGGCCCTCCGGCGTCCACTCCTCGGCCACGACGAGCACTCCCCCCTCCCCGTCCGCCGCCATCCCGTACACCTTCTGGCCCACGCGCCGCTGCCAGAGGGGTTCGCCCTCGCCGGAGAACTTCACCACGAAGCCATCGGTGGCCGCGCCCAGACCGAAGTCCAGCGGGTACAGGAAGGCATTGCCGGAAAGGAAGACATCGCCCGAGGGCGAGGCCGCCACGCCCGGCGAGGCCACGCGCATCCGCGAGAAATCACGGACCCACCGCTCCGTCCCGTCCGGGCCATACTTCGCCACCGAGAGGCCGCGCCTCTGGCCGGGCACGGAGTCGCGCTCGTCATCCTCGCGAGGCGTGGAGAGCCACACCACGGAGATATTGCCCGAGCCATCCACGGCGAGCCCCGTGCCGGAGTCGTCCTGCGGCCCTCCGAACCGGTGGAACCAGGAGCGCCCCCCGGGCCCAGGCTCCACCTCGGGAGGAGGGCTGGAGGGCGTCGCGTCCACCGGCCCGGTCGTCTCACCCGGGGGAAGGTCGGCGGGTGGGGACTCCGGCGAGCGCGGGTCGGCGCCACACCCGGCGGCCAGCGCCAGCAGCGCGGCGGGCACGAGCCCCTTCCACAGACGGTTGGTGTGTACTCCTGAATCCTGGTGCATGCGTTCTCCCCACCGTCGCTTCCGGCCCGAGCAGCCCGGAGACACGAACCGGGGGAAGGTAATGGGGTCATTCCCACCGGCATCCCCCCGCTCGTGGGGTGGTTCGAACCCCCCCGGAGGGCAGGGGGACGGCCTCGGGCGTCGGAGGGCGGGTGAACGTCCGGTGGCAGGAATACGAGGACGCCGGAACGGTTGGCACCCCACGTTCGAGCCGCGCCCCCCTCGCGAACCCCTTGGACCGCGCGCCGCCCGCGATTAAGAGAACGCTTCTCATGGAAAACGCCGCCCCCATCCCCCCGCCGCCCGCTCCGGAAGCCACCCGCGAGGACCTCCAGGCCGTCGAGGAGCTCGCCCGGGCCAAAGCTCAAATCCTCGCGCAGATCGAAAAGCGCGTCGTGGGGCAGCGGGACGTGGTGGAGCACCTGCTCATCGCGCTCTTCGCCCGCGGCCACTGTCTCTTCGTCGGCGTGCCCGGCCTGGCCAAGACGCTGCTCATCTCCACCCTGGCGGACGTGCTCAACCTGTCCTTCAACCGCATCCAGTTCACACCGGACCTGATGCCCTCGGACATCACCGGCACGGACATCCTGGAGGAGGACAAGGCCACCGGGCACCGCGCCTTCCGCTTCCTGAAGGGCCCGCTCTTCGCCAACATCATCCTCGCGGACGAGGTGAACCGCACCCCGCCCAAGACGCAGGCCGCCCTGCTGCAGGCCATGCAGGAGTACCGCGTCACCGCCGGTGGCCGCACCTACCCGCTGGAGCTGCCCTTCCTCGTCTTCGCCACGCAGAACCCCATCGAGCAGGAGGGTACCTACCCGCTGCCCGAGGCCCAGCTCGACCGCTTCATGTTCCTGGTGGACGTGGGCTACCCCACCGCCGAGGAGGAGGTGGAGATCGTCAAGTCCACCACCGGCGGGTCGCAGCCCAAGCTGGAGAAGATCCTCTCGCCCGAGCGGATCCTGGCGCTGCAGGACCTGGTGCGCCGGGTGCCGGTGCCGGACCACGTGGTGCGCTACGCGGTGGAGCTGGTGCGCCACACGCGGCCCAAGGAGCCGGGCGTGCCGGACTTCATCGCGAAGAACGTCTCGTGGGGCGCGGGCCCTCGCGCGAGCCAGTACCTGGTGCTGGCGGCCAAGGCGCGCGCCATCCTGAACGGGCGCTTCGTGGCGTCGGTGGAGGATGTGAAGGCGGTGGCCCGCCCGGTGCTGCGCCACCGCGTGCTGCCCAACTTCACCGCCGAGAGCGAGGGCACCACCTCGGTGAAGCTGGTGGACCAGCTCGTCGCACTGGTGAAGGGATAGCGCTCGCGCATGCTGCTGGATGCCCAGACACTGGCCCGGCTCCAGGGCGTGAAGCTGCGCGCCCGCGCGGTGATGGAGGGGGTGCTGTCCGGCCTCCACAAGAGCCCGCACCAGGGCCAGAGCGTGGAATTCGCCGAGCACAAGGAGTACGCGCCCGGTGACGAGCTGCGCCACCTGGACTGGAAGGCCTACGGCAAGTTCGACAAGTACTACGTCAAGCGCTACGAGCACGAGACGAACCTGCGCGCGGTGATGGTGGTGGATGCGTCCGCCTCCATGGGCTACCGCAGTGGCGCGCTCTCCAAGCTGGACGTGGCCACCACGTTGGCCGGCGCGCTGTGCTACCTGCTCGTGCGCCAGCAGGACGCGGCCGGGCTCGCCCTCATGACGAACGGGCGCTTCCAGGACGTGCCCCCGCGCGCCTCGGCCGGCCACCTCAACGTGCTGCTGGACGCGCTCGAGCACGCCACGCCCACCGGCGGCACCCACCTGGTGTCCGCCGCGGACCACCTGGCCGAGGTGCTCCCGCGCCGCTCCTCCGTCGTCGTGCTGTCGGACTTCCTCGACGAGAACCAGGACGCGCTCAAGCGGATACTCGCGCTGCGCCAGCGCAAGAACGACGTGGCGGTGTTCCACCTGGTGGACCCGGCGGAGCTGACGTTCCCCTTCGATGACCCCACGCTCTTCCTCGACATGGAAGGCCAGGGCCGCATCGAGGTGAACCCGCGTGAAATCAAGGAGAGCTACCTGGAGGAGTTCGGGGCCTTCCTGGCGAACGTGAAGTCGGCCTGCGCGGAGGCGGACGTGGACTACGAGCTGGTGCGCACCGACGAGCGGTTGGACGAGGTGTTGCTGCGCTTCCTGGGGAAGCGGGGGAGGCGCCGGTGACGTTCGCGCATCCGTGGATGCTGCTGGGCGCGCTGGCGGCGCTCATTCCGCTGCTCGTCCACCTCTTCGACCGGCGGCGGCCCCGGCCCCACCCCTTCGGGCCCCTGGCCTTCGTGCTGCGCAGCCAGAAGCGCACCGCGAGCCGGCTCAAGCTCAAGCGGCTGCTGCTGTACGCGCTGCGCACGCTCATCCTGATTGCCCTGCCGGTGGCGCTGGCGCGGCCGGAGTGGAAGCAGGACAAGGCGGCGGCGGCGGTGGTGAAGGGCCCGGCGGCCACGGCCATCGTGCTGGACGCGTCGCTGTCCATGCGCTGGTCGGACGGTACGCCCCTCTTCGAGCGGGCCCGGGACGAGGCGCGCGACGCGCTGGCGGACCTGCGGCCCGAGGAGCCCGCGACGGTACTGGTGTGCACGAGCTCGCCCCTGCCGCCCGCGGCGCCGGGCTTCGACCGCTCGAGGATGCGTCAGGTGATCGACGAGGCGCAGCCCACGTTCGCGGGGGCGGACCTGTCGCGCTGCCTGGACCTGGCGGCGCGCTCGCTGGAGGAGAACCCCATGGCGGGCAAGCGCCTGGTGGTGGTGTCGGACCTGACGGCCGGCTCCATGCGCCTGGAGGCGCCGGTTCCGACGGTGAAGGGTCCCACGGGAGAGGCGATACGCCCCGAGGTGGTGCTGCGTGACGCGGCCAACGGCAAGGACACGCTGCCCAACCACGCGCTGGTGGACCTGAAGGTGGAGCCCGCGCTGCAGGCGGGACCGCGCGCCTTCCAGTTCACCTTCACGGTGAAGAACTTCAGCGACACGCCGCTGAAGGACCTCGAGGCGGCGGTGCGCACGGCGGACACCACGCTGGGCAAGGGCTTCGTGGACGTGCCCGCCAACGGCACGGCGCAGAAGTCACTGACGGTGCGCTTCCAGCAGGGTGGCACGGTGGCGGGTCATGGCGCGCTGACGCCGGATGGGCTGGCCGAGGATGACCGGCGGGCCTTCGTGCTCGCGGTGCCGAGGCCGTTGAAGGCGCTGGTGGTGAACGGCTCGCCGAACCCCACGCGCTACCGGGACGAGGCCTTCTTCATGGAGGCGGCGCTGTCGGCTCCGGGCTCGCCGGTGCAGGTGGCGGTGCGGGACGCCGAGGCCGGGTGGCGCGAGGACCTCGCCCAGTACGACCTGGTGTACCTGCTGAACGCACCGGCGCCGGACGAGACGGAGGCGGAGAAGCTGCGGGCCTTCGTGGAGAACGGCGGCGGACTCTTCGTCAGCATGGGCGACCACGTGGACCCCGAGGCGTACAACGCGCGACTGGGAAGCCTGCTGCCGCGCAACCTGCGGCTGGTGCGCACCAGTGTGGAGCGCGAGGACCCGGACGCGGACGACAAGGCGGCGAAGCTGGCGCAGGTGCGGGTGGAGCATCCGCTCTTCGCGCCCTTCACGGGCCGGGCCGAGGAGGGCCTGGTGGGGGCGCGCTTCTACCGGTACATGCTGCTGGAGGCGGACGGGAGCGGCACGCCCCAGGGCGCGAGCCAGGTGCTGGCCACGTACGAGGACGGGGCTCCGGCGGTGGCGGTGGCGCGACGAGGCAGGGGCCGGGTGGCGCTCTTCACGAGCACGGTGGACCGCGACTGGAGCGACTTCGCCATCCGCACGAGCTTCCTGCCGCTGATGCAGCGCTTCGCGGCGTACCTGGCGGGCTCGCTGGAGGAGCGCGAGGAGCAGAAGGTCCGCGTGGGCGAGACGCTCGCACTGCGGCCCGAGGGCGCGCAGACGGTATCGGCGGTGAAGGCGCCGGATGGCACGGAGGTGCCGCACAAGGCACAGCCGGACGGTACGGTGCTGGTCGGTCCGGTGGAGCAGCCGGGGACGTTCTCGGTGTTGGGAGGAGACGGCAAGCCGGTGAGCGCGCTGGCCTTCGCCGCGACACTCGACCCGGCCGAGAGCGACTTGAGCCGGCTGCCACAGGACGCGCTCTCCGCGCACTTCGGCGAGGAGACGGTGAAGGCCTCGAGCTCGGATGCGGAGCGCCCGCCCGTGCCGCTGTGGACGTGGCTCATCGTGGCCGCGGCGTTCGCCTTCTTCTTCGAGGGCACGTTGCTGCGCAAGTAACCCCCTCTCCCTCTGGGAGAGGGTTGGGGTGAGGGTCTACCGCCCGTCGTGACAGGGGAACGCTACACTTCCGGGCTCCTTGACCAGACCGCGCCTACTCCCACTCTCAATATCTCTTGCTGTGCTGCTGTCCGCATGCGCCGCGACGTCTCCGGCTATGCGCACGTGGGAGGACACGCAGCGAGACGCTCCCACCGCGTGCGAAGCCCCGAGCGATGACCCGTGTGTCGTGCTCGCATGCGACGAGGGGGAATGCGGCGCATTCAGTTGCGAGGACGCAGACCCGGAGTCGGTGGCACATGCCGCTCTGGCGCACGGTGCGGAGTTGGCGCGCTATCGCCCTCCCATGCGAAGCCCCGGCACCCAACGAAACTGGAGGCGCGCTGGGCTTCGGGAGGATGCAAGGCCCCGGCTGACGTTCCATTTCCGCTACCGTCATGGCTTCCTCCCAGCCTTCCCCCGACTCGAAGGACGGCTGCTCAAGCACCACCTGTTCCCCCAGGCTCAGGAGCTCAGGACGTGGTTCCGGGACAATGGCATCGACGTCCACGCCTGGACGATGGCCATCCCAGAGCAGGTGCATCTACGCATCCATCGCGGAGCAAGCGGTGGCCCATGGAACGAGGCATGGCGCCAGTTCATGCACGCCAACGCCCGCCGCAGAGTGCCTCCGGAAGAAATGTTGCGAAAAGCCTTCGAGCTGGCCTACCGCTTCGACATCGTTGGCCTCCTCGTGCCTTACGGTCACCCGCTTGTCCCACCGGTCCCCAGCTCTTCGCGGATTGAGGGTTGCGCTGAATGAAGGGTGAAGACGCGTGAAGCTCTATGAGCTCACAGGCGACAAGGCCCCCCGTTACACGGGAAACCTGAACGCTGGACACAAGTGGGGGCTGCCCGGCGTGGATTGGTCCCAGCCTTGTCCTACCTGCCGCCTGGGTGGCGCCTTGGTGGGGCTCCATCATCCCTGCGTGGACCTTTCGGGCATCCCGGAGCGCGAGAAGTTCCATGAAGCGCAGCCAGTCCCCTACGAGGAGTTCGTTCGTCTGCGCGAATTGGTACGTCCACTCGCCCCCAAGTGGGCCCTGCTGGAACCGGGCGCGACATTCGGCCCGGTGGAAGGCTCCGGGTTGGGGTACTTCGGCCAGCTCTTCATGCAGAACCCTGGACACTCTACGCTCGCCGCGAGGCGCTGGAGCGATTACAGGTGGTCGGCATCCGGGGCCTCCAGGGCTGCCCCATCAAGGTCCGCTTCCGGCAGAAAAACCATCCGGAGTTGCTGGAGCTACAACTGGAGTTGCACGGCCAGTTCCATCCCAAGTGCCTTCCGCCAGACCGCAAGCCCACCTGCCTCACGTGTGGCAACGACCCGAACCCCCTCCCGAAGAAGTTCTGGCTCGCGGCCTCGTCGCTACCCGAGGACGTCGACGTCTTCCGCTTCCGCGATGCACCCGGCTTCATCTTCGCTAGCGAGCGCATGGTTGATGCGGTGAAGCAACTGGAGCTGGACGGAGTGCTGTTCCGAGAAGTGGAGGTCCGCTGATTTCAGGCACGCTCACCACCGATCGTCCGTGAAGAGGCAGTCGATGAGCCGGGCCTCCTTCATCGCGACACAGCGGTATTGAATGTCGGGCACCGGTGTAAAGAGTGTCTCGTTGGGCAGTCGTGGCGCCCCCAGTTCCTCGCACAAGAGGCGCACCAGCACCTCTTCGTATTCCCGCGTCGCAGGCACCGGTTCGTAGAAGGTCTGGGAGGGACGCCACCGGTGCTCGGCGATGCGCTGCTTGAAGGAAGTATACGTCGCCGCTACGGGCGCGAAGATGCTCACCAGCCCCACCACGTATCGGAATTCCTCTCCGCCTCCTTCTACGGGAACCCTGTCGGGAAGGAGCAACCGCACCCGCCAACAATTGTCCGAGATGAGGATGGTCCAATCCTCCACCTTGCACTGAGGCACTTCTTCGCGCAGTCGCGCCAGGAACGCCTTCCAGCGTTCCTTCCCGGTTTCAGCGGCTGCACTACGAGCGGCCTTGAGCCGCTGGTACTCGGGCGTCGCGCCGTAGCCCAGCTCCGACTCCCAGATGTTCGCCGGGAGGTAATGGTGGACCAGTTCGACGAGCTGCGAGGCGGTGGGAAGCCCTGACTCTGTACCCTCTGTCATGAAAAGTCCCGGTGGTCTCATGGTAGGAGCTGCTCGATGCGAGAGCCGGGAATCAATAGCTCGAGTTCACGCAGCATCTCGACTTTGAACCGCAAGCACAATTCCGCGGACAGATAGCCCTGCCCGGCCACACGTGCCGCCGCGGCATCCGCGGCCTGTGCCGCCATCCGCTGGGCGAAGCCATCCGTGACGGGTCCATTCCTGTTGATCTCGGGAACCTGCACCGACAAGTGGCAGGAGACGAAGTCCGGTTCGTCCGGGAAGCGCAAGAGGTTGATGATCAACCGGGCCGCCTTCCACCCGCCGGAGTCCTCCCCATCATGAGAAACAACGGGGACGAACTCGAACTGCGACGGCGAGATACCTCCTGGCCCGCCCGCGATCGAGACGCACGCGGAAACGGATAACAGCCCCACGACGGCAACGAGTCGCAAGAGGGTGCCCATCCCCCCCCCCCGCCTATCACGCCGAGCCCACTCCACCGTGTCACCGTCAGGTGACGGTGTTCTTGAGTTGGTCCTTCTCGCGTGGAGCGGGTGCCCCTCAGTAAGCCTCCGCGGCGGATTGTTCGGGGGCTGGGGCCGGCACCGGCTCCTGGATGTTGTCGAGCGCCTGGGCCACGGCATCCTCGAACTCTTCCAGCGGACAGCTCTTGGAGAGGACATGGACGCCTGGGAGCCGGGGCGCCCGCCTGGAGCTGTGCAGGATGATGGGAATGCCCTCGAGCCCTGGGTCCCGCAGGAGGCTCTGGCAGAGCTCGACCCCGTCCATCCGAGGCATCATCCAATCCGTCACGATCAGGTCCGGCCGCTGCTGATGGGCCTTCTCCAATGCTTCCATGCCATCGTGCGCCTGGATGACCTGGTCGCCCATGATTTCAAGTACGTCGGTGTAGAGGTCCAGCAAGTCCGGTTCGTCGTCGACCAGGAGAATCATGCTCACGGTGGCATCCCCTCTTTCCGGAGCGCCTGACCTGGATGGCTATCTCGCGCCCCTCAATTGGGAGGAGTCGCCCTCACTGCCGGTGTGATTTCATGGTCGGCCATGACCATCGCCAGCCGTGTCCTCGCACGTCTCCTGGAATTTCCACCCGCGGACACCCACGACGTCACCGTCGAGCGGGACATCGAGGTGCCGATGCCCGATGGAATCAAGCTGCTGACCGATCGGTACGCCCCTCGTGGTGGTGGCAGGCTTCCGACCCTCCTCGTGCGCTCGCCCTATGGCAGACGGGGCTTCTTCGGCCTCCAGTTCGGAAGACTCTTCGCCGAGCGTGGCTTCCAGGTGCTCGTCCAGAGCGTCCGCGGCACCTTCGGCTCGGGCGGCCAACTCGACCCGTTCCGCAACGAGCGGGCCGATGGGTTGGCGACACTCGAGTGGATGAAGAAGCAGGACTGGTTCTCCGGCGAGTTCGCCACGCATGGGCCCAGCTACCTCGGCCTCGTGCAATGGGCGCTCGCCCGTGACGCGGGTCCCGCCTTGAAGGCGATGGTGGCGCACGTGACCGCGTCCCAGTTCCGGGACCAGACCTACGCGGGCGGCGCCTACTCGCTCGATACCACGCTGTCCTGGGTCCACCTCGTCCGCACCCAGGAGAAGGCCGGACTGGCGGCCGTGCTCGCGCGGCTCGGCGCGGCCCGCAAGCTCAAGCCCCTCTTCCAACACCTGCCGTTGAACGAGGTGGACGCGCTCGCGGTCGGAGAGCGGGTCCCCTTCTTCCAGGACTGGCTCGAGCACGATGCGCCGGGAGACCCGTGGTGGAACCCCGCGGACTTCAGCGGCTCGGTCTCCGAGGTCACCGCTCCCGTGCATCTGATCGGCGGCTGGTACGACATCTTCCTGCCCTGGCAGATGAATGATTACGCCGCGCTCCGCCGGGCCGGGCGTGCCCCCTACCTGACCATCGGGCCCTGGACCCACGCCGCTCCCGCGGGAATGGCGGCCGCCGCGCGCGAATCCCTGGTGTGGCTCGAGGCCCACCTCAAGGGTGACCGTAGTCGTTTGCGCGAGGCCCCCGTCCGCCTCTTCGTCATGGGCGCGAACGCCTGGCGCGACTTCTCCGAGTGGCCTCCGCCAGGCGCCCGCTCCCAGCGCTGGCACCTGCAAGCGGGCCGGGGCCTCTCTCCCGCCACGCCTTCGGCCTCGGAGCCCGACCGCTACCGCTACGACCCGGCCAACCCGACCCCCACCGTGGGCGGTGCCCTCCTGACGAACGAGGCGGGCCCGAGGGACAACCGCGAGTTGGAAACGCGGCCCGACATCCTCACGTACACCAGCGCGCCGCTCGAGAAGGACCTCGAGGTCATCGGCCCCGTCCAGGCCGAGCTCTTCGTCCGCTCCAGCCTCCAACACACCGACTTCTTCGCCCGGCTGTGTGATGTCGACCCATCGGGCAGGTCCATCAACATCTGCGATGGGCTGCTGCGCCTCGTCCCCGGCAGGCCCGCACCCGAGCCCGATGGCACCTCGCGCGTCTCCATCGACCTGTGGCCCACCGCCCACCGCTTCCTCGCGGGCCACCGCCTCCGGCTCCAGGTCTCCAGCGGTGCCCACCCGCGCTTCGCTCGCAACACCGGCAGTGGTGAGCCGCTCGCCACCGCGAAGACGCTCGTCCCCGCCGACCAGAGCGTCTTCCACGACCCCGCCCACCCCTCCGCCCTCATCCTCCCCGTCATGGGCTGAGCATCGGGCTCGAAGCCCCACCGGCAGGGGAGGCACGGCTGGCCCGCTCGGCTCCCCTCCGGCCCAATGCGGCATTCCTGACGGACGGGCAGGCAGCCACGTGTGGGGGTGGGCATCCGCCGCGCTCTTTCCTCCCCGCGAGGGGGAGGGCGTGCGAAGGTATCGCCCCCATGAGCAACGCCCTCTACCGAGACTGTGCCCGGCTCTTCATGGTGGGCTTCCCCGGCCCGCGCATCGACGACGACTTCGCCGCGCTGATGGATGACGGCATCTTCGGTGCCATCCTCTTCAAGCGGAACGTGGGGACGGCGCAGGAGACGGCCGCCCTGTGCCGCGACATCAAGTCACGCGCGCGCCGGCCCTTCATCCTCTCGGTGGACCAGGAGGGCGGACGCGTGGCCCGGTTGCGTGACGTGCCCTTCACCACCCTGCCCCCCATGCGCGAGCTCGGCCAGCGCGGAGACCTGGTGCTCGTGGAGCGCATGGGGCGGCTGCTCGCGCACGAGCTGCGCGCGGTGGGCTTCGACTGGGACTTCGCGCCCGTGCTGGACGTGGACACCAACCCCACCAACCCCGTCATCGGCGACCGCAGCTTCAGCCGCGACCCGGACGAGGTGGGGCGCATGGGCGTGGCGCTCGCCCGGGGCCTGGAGGCCGGTGGCGTGGCCTCGTGCGGCAAGCACTTCCCCGGGCATGGAGACACCACCTCGGACAGCCACCTGACGCTGCCCCGGCTCCCGCATGACATGGAGCGCCTGCGCCGCGTGGAGCTGGTGCCCTTCCGTGCCTTCGCCCAGGCGGGGCTCGCCTCGTTGATGACGGCGCATGTGCTCTTCGACGCGCTCGACCTGAAGGTGCCCGCCACCATGAGCCACCGCGTGCTGCACGGCGTGCTGCGCGAGGAGCTGGGCTTCGACGGCGTGCTCGTGAGCGATGACCTGGAGATGAAGGCCATCGCGGACCACTACTCGGTGGAAGAGGCCGCGGTGCAGGGCACGCTCGCCGGGGTGGACCTGTTCCTCGTGTGCCACCAGGCGGACGTGCAGCGGCGGGCCATCGAGGCGCTGGTGCGCGCGGTGGAGTCCGGCCGCGTGCCGCGCGCGCGCATCGAGGAGGCCCACCGTCGACTGGCCCGGCTCGAGGCGCGCTTCGCGCGCGGCCCCGAGGACCGGCTGGCCACGCTCGGCGACGCCCAGCACCGCGCGCTCGCCGAGGGGCTCGCCAGCAGCTTCAGCGGGAAGGATCCCACCGAGGTGATGCTGGCGTCCCGTCCCGTCTGACCGGGACGCCGGACTGGCTACTTGCCGGGAACGCCGGAGGGAACGCCGCTGGAGGGAGTCGGGGTATTGCCGCCCTGCACATCGGTGCCAGCCCCCGTGACGCCCCGGCCCTTGGTGCCCGTGCTCTGACTCCCCTCGAGGCCCGCGCCGCCCGTGCCCGCATCCTGGGTCATGACATCACCCTGGGTGCCCTGGGCTCCTTGCCGCGCGTCCTCGGAGCCACCGAGCCCCTGATCCTCGAGGCTCACGCTTCCCGAGCCGCCCATACCGCTCTGCTCCTCGAGGCCCACGCTGCCCGAGCCGCCCGTCCCCATCTCGTTCTGCGCTTCGTCGCCCCCCCGATTGGTGTTCGTGCACCCCGGGAACAACAGCGAGGCCGAAGCCAGCGCCCCCACCACCAGCCACCTGCGAATGTTTCCGCGCATGTTCGCTCCTCCATTCCGGGCAACCGTCATCGACAGCCCGGTGAATCCAGATGTGTCCAGACCTCGGGTAGACCCCTCCCGTGACGGCGGGATCGGCCGGCACCGCACGGCCCCCGCGCCATCGCCGGGAGAGGACTCCGCCTCTGGCGCTAACGGCGCAGGGGCTCGCGGGGCTTCTGGGTCGCGTCCGCGGGCTCGAGGTTCTCCCCGGGGAGACTCCGAGCGGCGGGCTCGTCATTCGCCGGCGCGATCATCGTGCTCTCGGGACCCTGGGCCTCGTACGCTGCGCCACTGCCCCCCATCCCCTGCTGTCTCCGTTGTTCGATCAGGGCACGTTCCCCGAGGTCGAACGGCAAGGAGCGGCCCGGAGTTCCTTCCGCCTGGGGCGTCCGGGGATCGATGCTGGTGGGGATGTCCTTGATGGTGCCGTTGTAGCCGACCTGGACCGGATTCCGGACGAAGCCGGGCGAGAAGGATTCGTTCCCAGGATGCTGCGCGGACTCACAGGCGGAAACCAGCCACGCGGCCGAAGCCAGCGCCCCCAACACCCCCCACCGTTTGAAACCTCTGTCGTGCATGTCGTCTCCAGGAACCGTGTCCGGCGCGCCCGCCTCTCGCGAGGTGCGAGGGCGGAGCACGCCGCCCCTTGAGGGATGGCCACCCGGATGATTCCCGACTACCAGGCGGGTTTCTGGCGAGGGCCCGCTCGTCCGGCCGCCCTCCAACGCGGGAAACGGACGGATTCGGGCGTTACCGCGTCAGGTTCTCCCCTTGTTGGCCGGAGGTTGACGACTGGCCCTGTTCCCGCGTGGGGACCTGGGGAGGCGCCTGGAGGCCCGCCGCCGGTTCCCGCCACCGTATGGGGCCCGAGGCGAGGCCGGAGCCCAGCTCGACGGCGTAGGTGCCCTGGATCCAGGCGCCATTGGGGCCCGCCCGCAGCGGATTGCCCGTGCCGAGCGGCATGAACATCAAGCCGCTGTACTGGGGCGGCGGGTACGGGACGCGGAAGTCCTGCCGCAACCACTGGTCTCCCTGAGCATGGGTGCGCTGCGGGTGGGCGAGCTGCGCACCAGGCGACGCTTCACCAGAGCCGCCCGTGCCCGGCACCTGCTCGTTGGTCTCGAACAACGAGGAGCTGGAGACGAAATGGGAGCGAGCCCTTCCCGTCTCGTCCTGGGCCTGCTCGGAGTAGTAGTCCTCCTGGGCCGTCATGGCCCATTTCCGCCCGGCATCGTTGCACCCGGTGAGCAACGCCCCCGTGGCGAGCACGCTCACCACTCCCAGCTTCACACCCCTCTTCGACATGACCGCCTCCCTGTCTTCGTCCGTTCCTTATGGACAGGGGTGGTCATGCGAGCGGGAGGCCGGTAGCGGCGAGCGGGTATGCGAGGGGACGAGACCCTCACCCCGTCCCTCTCCCAGGGGGAGAGGGGGTGGATGCTCCCTCACCTTCCGGGGGACTACTTGCGGCGCGCCGGGGCCTTCTTCGCCGGAGTCTTCTTCGGGGCGGCGATCCTGGCGGCCGGAGCGGCCTTCTTCGCCGGGGCCTTCTTCGCTGGAGCCTTCTTCTGGACCGGCTCGCCCTCTTCCGCCCCCGCGCCTCCCTTCAACGTCTGGAGGATGTCCTGCACGTGGCCCTGCACCTTCACCTTGGGCCACACGCGAGCCACCTTGCCCTCGGTGTCGATGAGGAACGTGGCGCGCGTGATGCCCATGAACGTCCGGCCATACAGCGACTTCTCGCCCCACACGCCATAGGACTCGGCCACCTGGTGCCCGGTGTCCGCGAGCAGCGGGAAGGGCAGCGAGAACTTCGTGGCGAACTTCTGGTGGCTCCGGGTGTCATCCGGCGACACGCCCAACACCACCGCCCCGGCCTCCTGGAGCGCCGAGTGCTCGTCCCGGAAGTCACACGCCTCCCGCGTGCAGCCCGGGGTGTCGTCCTTCGGGTAGAAGTAGAGGACGACGTTCTTCCCCCGGAGCTGGGAGAGCTTCACGTCGTTGCCGTTCTGGTCCTGCAGCTGGAAGTCGGGAGCCGGGTTGCCTGTCCGCGGAATGGGCATGGTGCGCGCTTGGATAACCCATCCCCGCGGCTGCGCAAGCCCGACTTTTCCGGTCACCTCGGGTGGGCGTGTCCGTCCATCGGATGACCGTGCTCGTCCAACGAGGGAGAACCACCATCCGGCACACCTGGCCTCGACAGGGGCCGGCGTGGCGGCGGAGTGCTCCGGAGCTCGCGCAGGACGGCGAGCCGCCGCTCTGCCTCGGGCCTCGCCTTGGAGTCTCGCGGTACGGACTCCAGCTCGGCGATGACGGCGTCCCAGGCCGGGTCCCTCGGAGGGACACCGCGCTCGACCAGGGCGGCGTAGCTCGCCTCGGCGCGGGCGAGCCGCTCGGGCCCCTCGTCCTTCCGGCAGGCCCCCCCGGCCAGCACGAGGCCCACCAGGAGCGGCACCAGGGCCAGACGTTTTCGGTAGATGAGCGACATGTGCAACCCTCCTGCTGGCCTCGGACACCAAGGGGGGGTAGGGTGTACCCTCGTGTCGCCCCTCTTCTTCGCATTCCTGATTGGTCTCGGCCAGGGCCTGCTCCACGCGGTGGGGCCGGACCACTGCGCCGCCATGGCCACGCTCGGCACGCTGGGCCCGTCCCGCCGCCGCGCCACCCTGCTCGTCGCGCTGCGCTTCGCCGTGGGACACGCGGCGGTGCTCGGTGGAGTGGCCACCTTCTGCCTCCTGGCGGGCGTGGGCCTCTCCGAGACGTTCGAGCGCTGGGCGGAGGTGTTCGGCGGCGTGGTGCTGGTGGCGCTGGCCGTCACCGCCTTCCTCTTCCCCAACGTGCTGCGCCACGGCCACCCCCACCTGCCCGGTCACACGCAGGAGCCCCACTCCCACATGCATGACTCGCACATGCATGACCGGGTGAGCACCGCCGCTGGAGCCCTCATGGCCGTCAGCGGGGTGCGCTCGCTGCTGCTGGCCCTGCCCCCTCTGCTGGTGGGCGGCAGCCTGCAGTCCTCCGGGTGGACGTACCTCCCCGGTTTCGCGTTCGGCATCCTCGTGGGCATGGGCGCGGTGGGCCTCGTCTTCGCCGAGGGCCTCTCCCGCCTGGGCTCGGAGCTGGCCGAGCGGCTCCAGCGCGTCGTGGCCGTGGGCTCCGCCGCGCTCGGCCTCTTCTGGATCGTCAGCCGCCTCTGAGCGGCCCGGTGAGGTGTCACCCCCGCCGGGGTGGCACCCGCTAGCTGCGCTGCTCGAGGATGCCCAGCGACATCATCGCCACCAGGTAGCCGTAGACGACCTGGTCTGGGCGGTTGGCGTAGGCGAGCAACTCCCCCACGGTCCGGTTGCCGTCGATCCTCGGCAGCAGCTCCGCCTCCCACCGCTCCAGCTCCACCTCGTGCAGCTGATAGGCCGGGGCCACGGAGGGGATGAGCCGGTCCTCGGGCCGCAACATGCGGCGCAGGCGCTCGGGCTTGTAGAGCTTCTTGATGCCCCGGACGATGAGGTTGGCCGGGTGCACGTCCAGCTTGATGGACTCGGCGGAGGCCTTCTCCTTGAAGCTCATCACGTAGGTGCCGTCCTCCCACGAGAAGAGCGAGTAGATGATGGCCTTCACCTGCTGGCCCACGTAGTACAGGCGCTCGGTGTCCTTGAGCAGGCCGCGCTCCACCAGCACGTCACCGGTGCGCCGGTTGCTCGCCGAGGCCACCGCCGAGGCGTCCTCGAGCTGCTCGGGTTTGATCTTCCCCACGCGCACCAGGAACTGGCCGAAGCGGTCCGCCAGCAGGTTGGAGAGGGCGAACACCGGGGTGCCGCGCTCGAAGTAGACGACCTTGCGCACCTTGCCGCGCTGCACACCCAGCTCGCCCGTCTCACGCGACAGGTAGAAGGCGGTGAGGAGCGAGGGCAGGTTGTCCTTGAGCTCGCCGCGGCGGTGGCCCGGGGAGCCCGCGCCCACGGGGAGCGGATCCGGCGGGCGGCCCGGCACGGGCGGGCGCACCAGGGTGGCCGACACCTTGTGCAGGGGCGTGGCGGTGAGGTTGGCGCCGCGGATTTCGGCGGTGAGGTTGTCGCCGCCCGTCACCTTGATGCGGCCCGTCAGCTCCATCGCGTCCTGGGGGCCCTCCTCCTCGACGTCGATGTCGAGCTCCACGTCGAAGTCGTCCTCCGTGGAGGCCGGGGGCGCGGCCGTCTTGTCCACGGGGGTCAGCTTCTGCACCGCCTCCAGCAGCTTGGCGGCCTCGAAGGGCTTCTCGAAGTAGCCGGCGGCCGCGTACTTCTGCCGCGCCTCCATGGCGTGCTTGCCGCCCTTGAAGACACCGGTGATGAAGATGAGGGGGAGCTGGGGCTGATCCTTCCGCAGCGCGTCCGCCAGGTGGTAACCCATCATGTCGGGAAGCAGGATGTCGAGTACGGCCACGGCGGGCGGCTGGGCCCGGGAGACCTCGACCGCCTGCTTGCCCTTGCTCGCTCCGACCACCTCGTAACCTGCGTCTTCGAAGAGCTGGGTGAGGAGGGTGAGCAGCTCCTGGTTGTCATCGACCACGAGGATTCGGGGGGCCATCGCGGGCCCACCCTACCAAAAGCCCGAGCTTCCGTAAGAGCTTGTCTTCCCAATGGGTGCATCCCGCCCGCCGGGCGGATAGGTTGGGAGCGCTCCATGAAGATCGCCCCCCCGACCCGTAGCATGTTGTCGCGCCTGGCCCTCTCACTCACCCTGCTCCTGCCGGTGGCGGCCCGAGCCCAGGACGGGGGCCGTCCGGACTCGGGCATCCTGTACGACGTCCCGGACGCCTCGGTGGGCAACGGGGGCGCGGATCGTGACAACCCCGAGGCGGATGACTCCACCGGCCGGCCCGGCGGGGCCTGCCGCACCAGCGGGGACTGCGCGGCGCGCTTCAGCTGCTCCCAGGGCCAGTGCCGCTACACGGGCATCCGACAGGCCGAGCGCGTGGGCTGCCTGCTGGGCCCTGAGGACACACTGGCGGTGGTGGGGCTGGGACTGGTGGTGGCCGCCCGGCGTCGCCGGGAGGGACGATGAGGCTCGGGCTCAAGGCGGACAACCTGTTGGAGCGGGTGGCGGACTGGCTGAACCTGGCCCCCCAGCCGCTGGCGCACGCCTTCTTCGGGATGATGGCGGCGCGCACGTTGATGGCCGGGGAGCGGCTGGGAATCTTCTCGGCGCTCGCGGACGGCTCGGCCACGGTGGAGGAGCTGGCGGCGCGGCTGAAGCTGTCGCCGGAGGGCACGCGCGCGCTGCTGGAGGCGCTGGAGGCGTGCGACGCGGTGGAGCGCAAGAAGGGCCGCTACCGGATGGCGGACCGGGCCCGGCGCTGGTTGGATCCGCGCTCCCCGCAGTACGTGGGAGGCTTCCTGGACTTCAACTACACCCAGTGGGAGTGGTGGAGCCACGTGGAGGAGGCCGTGCGCACGGGCGAGGCGGTGGACATCCACCACTTCTCCCCGGACGACCCGCGCTGGCGCTCCTACATCCATGCCATGCACCAGATGGCGCGGCTGTCGGCGCCCGAGGTGGTACGCGCCATCCCGCTGCCCCGGGGAGCGCGGCACGTGCTGGACCTGGGAGGGGCGCACGGCTGGTACGCCGCGGAGCTGTGCCGCCAGAACCGGGGGCTGAAGGCCACGGTGCTGGACCTGGAGGGGAGCGTGCGGGTGGGGCGGGAGATCATCGCCCGAGCCGGCCTGTCGCACCTGGTGACGCACAAGGAGGGAGACATCCTCACCTCCGAGCTGGGAGGCCCCTACGACGCGGTGCTCCTCTTCCAGGTGGTGCACCACCTGACGCCCGCGCAGAACGTGGCGCTGCTGCGCCGGGTGCGCACGGCGCTCACGCACAAGGGGACGTTGGCGGTGCTGGAGTACCTGCGCGAGGACGAGGAGAAGCCCCCGAGCGCCGCTCCGCTCATTGGCCTGCACTACTTCCTCACCTCGAAGGCGGCCGCCTACACGCCCGCGGAGGTGGAGGGCTTCCTGGACGACGCGGGCTTCCGCATCGAGAGCAGCAAGCCGGTCCGCCACCTGCCGCTGCAGACGCTCCTCATCGCCCGCCCCGAGTGAGGGGGCTCGCCTGCTCCCTGGCTGTCCGGAAGCTCGCGAACACTCTCCCCACACAAAGGGTGCGGTGGGCCCCCGCTGCGCTACCCTGCGGCGCCGCCACCCATGTTGACCACCGCCCCCACCCCACCGGAGTCTCAGGACGCGACGCCGCTCGCCGTCGACCTGGACGGCGTCCTGGCGCGCACGGACACGCTGCACGAGGCGCTGCTGCGGTTGCTCAAGCGTCAGCCGTACCTGGCTCCGGCGGTGGTGGGGTGGAGCCTGAGAGGGCGGGCCTTCCTGCGGGCGGAGGTGGCACGGCGGGTGGAGCTGGACGTGACGCGGCTGCCCTATGACGAGGTGCTGCTGTCGCGCCTGTCCGAGGAGCGGGCACGTGGCCGCCGGGTGGTGCTGGCCACGGAGGCGGATCGGCGGGTGGCGGAGGCGGTGGCCGCGCACCTGGGCCTCTTCGACGCGGTCCATGCGAATGACAATCCCCTCGGCGGCCCTCGCGAGGAGGTGCGCCGCTCCGGGCCCACCCGGTCGCTCCCGCGCACGCTGCTCAAGGCGCTGCGGGTGCACCAGTGGGCCAAGAACGTGCTCGTCTTCGTGCCGCTGCTCGCCGCGCACAAGGGCCTGAACGGGCCGCTCCTGCTCCAGGCGCTGCTGGGCTTCCTCTCCTTCAGCCTGTGCGCCTCGAGCGTGTACGTGCTGAACGACCTGCTGGACCTGGATTCGGATCGCAAGCACCCCACCAAGCGCAGGCGGCCCTTCGCGGCAGGAGACCTGTCGGTGCGCGCGGGGCTGTGGTTGGCGCCCCTGCTGCTGGGGGCCGGAGCGGTGGTGGCGCTGCTGCTGCCGCGCGAGTTCCTGGCGCTGCTGGGCACCTACTACGGGATTACGCTGGCGTATTCGCTGTACCTCAAGCAGGTGATGATGCTGGACGTGCTGGTGCTGGCGGGCCTGTACACGGTGCGCATCTTCGGTGGCTCGCTGGCCGTGGGCGTGCCCACGTCGAGCTGGCTCTTCACCTTCTCCATGTTCCTCTTCCTGTCGCTCGCGCTGGTGAAGCGGCTGAGCGAGGTGCGGCGGCTGCGGCTGGCCAACGAGTCGGCGGCACCGGGGCGCGGGTACGAGGCCGGGGACTACGAGCAGCTGGCCATGCTCGGCGTGTCGAGCGGCTACCTGTCCGTGCTGGTGCTCGCGCTCTACATCACCAGCAAGGAAGTGACGGCGCTCTACCTCCACCCGGAGCGCTTGTGGCTGCTGTGTCCGGTGATGATGTACTGGGTGGGACGGGTATGGCTGCTGGCGCACCGCGGCCTGGTGAACGAGGACCCGCTCGTCTTCGCGCTGAAGGACAAGGTCAGCTACGCGGTGGGGCTCATCGCCGCCGGCGTGCTGCTGGCCGCGACATGAGGGAGTAACGGACGTGGGGATGGAGCTGAATTCCTGGGGCAGGTACCCACGCGTGACGGAGCAGCGGGCGCTCCCGGTCACGTGGACCACGGAGCCCCTGCCGCGACCGGCCGGAGGCGGCTCGCTGCTGCCATATGGGCAGGGCCGGAGCTACGGTGACTCGTGCCTCAACGCGGGCGGCTCGCTGCTGACGACGGCGCGGCTGGACCGCTTCCTCGACTTCAACCCGGCCACGGGCGTGCTGCGCTGCGAGTCGGGCGTCACGCTGGACGCCATCCTCCGGCTGGTGTCGTGGCAGGGCTGGTTCCTGCCGGTGACGCCGGGAACCAAGTTCGTGAGCGTGGGCGGGGCCATCGCCAACGACGTCCACGGGAAGAACCACCACCGGGCGGGCACCTTCGGACGGCACGTGCCGCGCTTCGAGCTGGTGCGCTCGGACGGCTCGCGACGTGAGTGCTCGCTGGAGCAGAACCGGGACTGGTACGAGGCCACCATCGGCGGCCTCGGCCTGACGGGGCTCATCACCTGGGCGGACATCCAGCTGCGGCGGATGAGCAACCCGTACATCCACCAGGAGACGATTCCCCTCTCCAACGTGGACGACTTCCTGAAGCTCGCGATGGAGTCCGAGCAGGACTACGACTTCACCGTGGCCTGGGTGGACAGCCTGGGGCGGGGTCGCAACCTGGGCAAGGGCCTGTTCTACCGGGGCAACCACGCGCCGCCGCAGTTCGACGCGGTGCCGCTCTCGAAGAGCCACCTGTCGCGCCGGAGCGGCCTGGCCGTCCCCTTCGACTTCCCGGGCCTCGCGATCAACCGGCTGTCGGTGGCGGCCTTCAACTGGCTCTACTACCACCGGCAGCGGCTCAACCGGACCGGGCTGGTGCACTACGATCCCTTCTTCTACCCGCTGGACGGGGTGCACCGGTGGAACCGCATCTACGGGCGCCGGGGCTTCCTGCAGTTCCAGTGCGTGGTGCCGGCGAACGACGCGGGCACGGCGGCGTTGAAGGAGATCCTCGATCGGGGCGCGCGAAGCGGCATGCCGAGCTTCCTCACGGTGCTGAAGATGTTCGGCGACGTGCCCTCGCCGGGGATGATGAGCTTCCCGAAGCGGGGCATGACGCTGGCGCTGGACTTCGCCAACCGGGGGGAGCGGACGTACCGGCTGGTGGAGGAGCTGGACCGGGTGACGCGCGAGGCGGGCGGGCGGGTGTACCCCGCGAAGGACGCGCGGATGAGCCCGGAGAGCTTCGCGGCGTACTACCCGGAGCGCGAGCGCTTCGCGAAGTACGTGGATCCCGCGTTCTCCTCATCGTTCTGGCGCCGGGTGAACGGCGCGGGATAAACCAACCCCATGATGAAGAAGGTTCTCGTCCTCGGCGCCACGAGCGCCATTGCCCAATCCACGGTGCGGCTGCTGGCCGCGCGGGGCGCGGCGCTGTACCTGGTGGGCCGCAACGCCGAGCGGCTGGACGCGGTGGCGAGGGATGCCCGGACGCGGGGCGCTTCCAAGGTGGAGACCGAGGCGTTGGACCTGGACGACCTCGCCCAGCACGAGGCGCTGGTGGAGCGCGCCACGGTGGCGCTCGGGGGGCTGGATGGGGCCCTGCTCGCCCACGGCATCCTCGGCGACCAGGAGGCGGCGCAGCGCTCGTTCGCGGAAGCCGAGAAGGTACTGCGGACGAACTTCCTGAGCGCGGTGTCGCTGCTCACGCCGCTGGCCAACCGCTTCGAGGCCCAGAAGGCGGGGACGCTGGTGGTCATCTCCTCGGTGGCGGGAGACCGGGGCCGGCAGAGCAACTACGTGTACGGCGCCTCCAAGGGCGCCCTGAGCGTGTTCCTCCAGGGGCTGCGCAACCGGCTGGCGCGCTCGGGCGTGGCGGTGGTGACGGTGAAGCCGGGCTTCGTGGACACGCCGATGACGGCCGACGTGAAGAAGAACGCGCTCTTCGCCACGCCGGACAAGGTGGCGCGAGGCATCGTCCGGGCGGCGGACGCGCGCAAGGACGAGGTGTACCTCCCCGGCTTCTGGGGCCCCATCATGTTCGCCATCCGCGGCATCCCCGAGCGCGTCTTCAAACGCATGAGGCTGTGACGCGCGGCTCAGACCACCAGGTCCGCACAGGGGGCTGGCGAGCGGTCAGCCTCCTCACGGCAAGTGTGGGTTACGCCACGGGACGACCCCGGCCCCCCTTCGCGCCCTGGTGGACAAAGATGATAGCGTTGCACCCAGAAGGCGTGGCCGGCCCCCAAGGCAGCCGCGTATATCGCCCGCGTCACCGATCCGCCCCGGGCCCCTACCATGGCGTTCTCCAATCCGATGAGCAGCAGCCACCGCTCCCTGCCCGGACGCATCGATGCGCTCTTGCGCTCGTGCGCGATGCCACTGGCCCCCTTCCTGGCCTACCTGGTGGGGATGGTACTCGGGCTGCAAGGTGACCAGCTCTCCCAATCCGTCCTCTGGCTGCTGCCGCCCACCATCCTCGTCTGGGGCGTGCTCTACCCGCCGCTGCTCATCCACTACCTGCACAACAGCGCCATCCAGTCGATTCCGGGCGAGCCCCCCGGAATGCGCCTGGGCCGCCTCCTGAAGCTGCCCTGGCGCATCGCCTTCTACGTGCTGCCGGGCTCCTACGTCTTCGGCGCCATCTTCTTCTGCACCGGCGTCTGCCTGTGGTTCGACAAGAGCCTGTGGCTGGTGGTCTGGGGCACCGCCATCGCGCTGTCGCTCAGCCTGCTGCTGTCCTTCCCCGCCGGCATCGTCATCGAGCGCTGGATGCAGCCCCTGGCCCTCGAGGAGCAGGCGAGCCACCCCCACCTGCGCGTGGTGGGCGGCGGCTTCTTCTGGGTGCGCCAGTCCTGGTTCCTGCCCTACGCCTTCGTCGTCTGCGTGCTGTCGCTCATCGTCCTGGGCGGCCTCACCGTCGCCGTGCAGACCGGCAACGTGCAGCGCCGCTACATCGAGGACCTGCAGGCCGCCGGGCAGCACCAGGCCGCCTACATGCTCGAGGATCTGGGCTCCTCCCTCCTGTCCGAGCTGAGCATCCCCGTGGCCGTGCTGGCCGTCTTCCTGCTCACCCTCGCCACCGTCTCCGCGTGGATGCTGGCGCGCCGCCAGGAGCAGGGCTCGCTCGCGGTGCTCAAGGCCATCGAAGGTCTCTCCGTGGGCAAGGTGCGCCCGCCCCAGTGGGTGTCCACCGACGAGATTGGTGACCTGGCCTTCGGCCTCAACGCCGTCGTCCTACAACTGAGCGCCCTGCCCCGCACCCTCCAGCAGTCGGCCGCCCAGCTCGTCGAGGCCGGCGCCACCCTGCGCCACGCCAATGACGATCAGCGCCGCGCCCTCATCACCCAGGCCACCGCCATCCAGGAGACCAACGTCACCGCGCAGGAGATCAAACAGACCTCCGACCTCACCGCGCACCGCGCCCGCGAGGTGCTGCACGTGGTGCGTCACGCCGAGGAGCTCAGCCGCGCCGGCACCCAGGCCATCGAGCAGACCATCGCGGGCTTCAGCGCCATCCGCGACTCGGTGTTCGCCATCCGCGGCAAGATGGAGCGCCTGCAGGCCAGCGCCGTGCAGATCGGTGAAATCACCCAGACGGTGAAGGACCTGGCCGACCAGTCCAACATGCTCGCCCTCAACGCCGCCATCGAGGCGGTGCGCTCCGGCGAGCACGGCAAGGGCTTCGCCGTCGTGGCCCGGGAAATCCGCCTGCTCGCGGATCAGTCCATCCGCGCCACCACCCGCATCAGCACCATCCTCGACGAGGTGGGCAACGCCATCGGTGACGCCGTCGCCATGACGGACGTGGGCGCCGCCCAGGTGGAAGGCGGCCTCGGCAAGGTGAAGACATCCGGCGACAGCCTGCGCCAGCTCTCCTTGATGGTGAACGAGAGCTCCGCGGCCGTGTCTCAAATCACCTCCGCCGTGAGCCAGCAGAACGCCGGCTTCGCTCAAATCTTCAACGCCATCGCCGACCTGTCGCGCAGCATGGATCAGGCCATGGACCGGCTGGAGTCCACGCAGGAAGCCGCCGAGACCCTCCAGAAGGTCTCCGGCCAGGTCAGCCAGGTCGCAGGCCAGTACCATGTCGAATAGTCGATGGAGAGACCCTCCCGCTGGGCAGGTCTTTCCGGGCTTTCCATATTTTCAGCCGGTGCACACGATGCTTTCTGCCCGGCCGGGGAAGCCCCCTCCCTCGGAAGCGCGGATGAACTGACGTGTAGGCAACACTCCGCGTTAATACTACATTGCTGTTCTAGTAGGAATTTCCTGATTGACCGGGCATGCCTCGTATCTGTAATATTCTGTCATTGCTGCAAGGGGGGGCCACCACGCGCTGACTCGCCCGAGGCGGGAGGTCCATATGCACCGGCAGGAGATTCTCGATCACGTCCGTAACATCATCCTCGCCACCAACAGTGGCCTGTTCCCGGACGACGTGAGCGAGTTCGCCTCGATGACGTATGATCTGGGCATGGATTCCTTCCACCTCGAGTCGATGATTTCCCGGCTCAAGGACGAAGTCGCCGACATCGAGTTCACCCCCTGGTACATCAAGGCCTCGCGCCGCGGTCATGACACCGTGGGCAGCCTGGTGGACTTCATCGATGAGCGCCTGTCGCGGACCGCATCCGTGAGCACCGCCCAGCCGCGGGCCTCCGACATCTCCCCCGCCGGGCCCGGTGAGCTCGACGTGGAGGTTGCATGACGCTGGCAGCACCCCGCCGTCCCACCCTGCTGTCCATTGCCTCCGCCTTCCCGTCCCTGGCCATCACCCAGGACGAGCTCTACGAGGACCTGTTCAAGCACTGGTACAAGGACATCCGTAACGCCGAGCGCATCATCAAGAACACGGGCGTGCGCCGGAGGTTCTTCGCGTGGGATCCGCGCGTGGAGCTCAAGAACGGCAACCCCGGCGTGGGAGATCGCGTGCGCGTCTACGAGCGCGTGGGCCTGGAGGTGACGGGCCGGTCCGTGGAGCAGGCGCTCGGGACGATGGATCGCTCGCGCGTGGGAGCCTTCACCATGACCACCAACTCGGGCTACTCGGGACCCGGGTTGGATCTCTTCATCGCGAAGAAGCTCGGGCTGCGCTCCAGCATCCGCCGCACCTTCGTGGGCCACATGGGCTGCTTCGCCGCCTTCCCCACGCTGCGGGTGGCCATGGACAGCATCGCCGCGCGCCCCGACGAGTACGTCATCGCCAACGCGTCCGAGTACGCCTCGCTGCACTACCACTCCACGCCGGATCCGGAGCAGGCCGTCATCCATGGCCTCTTCGGAGACGCCACGTGCACGGCGGTGATCGGCAGCGCCCCGGATGGCGAGGGCGTCCAGTTCATCCGCTCCCACACCGAGCAGCTCTACGAGACCCACGAGCTGATGGGCTGGCACATGCACAACGACGGGTTCCGAATGACCTTGTCGCCCTATGTGCCCTTCGTGCTCGGCGAGCACGTCGACGCCTTCCTGGAGAAGCTGCTCGGCCCGGAGAAGCTGACCGCCGGCGACATCCAGCACTGGCTCATCCACCCGGGCGGACCGAAGATCCTCGAGGCGCTGGCCCGCCAGCTCAAGCTGGGCAAGGAGCGGATGCGCGCCAGCTGGCACGTGCTGAGCGAGTACGGCAACTGCGGCGCCGTCACCGTGATGCTGGTGCTCGAAGAAGTCCTGAAGACGGACAAGCCCAAACGCGGCGAGTACGGCGTGATGATGGGTTTCGGCCCCGGCCTCACCGTCGAGGGCCTGCTGGTCCGGTTCTGAGTCGTTATCCACCGAGGACACACACCGATGAGCCAGGAGCCACTGCGGCGGCAGACGGGTCACGTCCAACTCGGCCCCGGCGTGGGGCGCCACCCCACCCGTGACCTTCCCCAGCGGGCCCCCACCCGCGCCACCCCGGCCCCCGTGCGAACGCTGGCCGAGGCGGTGGTGCACTGGGGACGCACGCGCCCCTCACAGCCCCTCTTCTACTTCGTGGACCTGGAGGACCGCCTCACCGTCCTCACCGCGGGGGAGCTGCACCACAACGCGATGCGCCTGGGCGCCAACCTGCGCGCGCGCGGCGTGAAGCCAGGTGACATGGTGGTGCTCTCCTTCGACACCAGCCCCGAGTTCCTCGAGTGCTTCTTCGCCTGCGGCCTGGTGGGCGCCACGCCCTGCCTCATCGAGCTGCCCTCCTCGAAGGTCTCCGTGCAGGCCTGGGGCGAGCGGCTGCGCGTGAAGCTGCGGCTGCTCGACGCGCGGGCCATGCTCATCGATCCGGACTTCGTGGACCTGGCGCACGAGGCCCTCCTGGACTTCCATCCCGAGCCGGGCCACGAGGCCCCCTTCGTGACCACCCCGAAGGAACTGGAGGCCGACGCCGAGCCCTTCGAGCCCCCCACCGTCGACGCGGAGCAGGTGGCCTTCATCCAGTTCACCTCGGGCACCACGGACGCGCCCAAGGGCGTTCAAATCTCCCACCGGGCGCTCATGGCCAACTGCGCGGCCATTGGCGAGGGCGGCCAGTGGGACTCGGATGACCTGATGGTGTGCTGGCTGCCGCTCTACCACGACATGGGACTGGTGGCCTCCACCCTGTCCTCCTTCGTGCACGGCCTGCCCACGGCGCTCATCCCGCCCTTCGGCTTCCTGCTCAAGCCCTCGCGCTGGCTGTGGGCCATGCACTACTTCCGCGCCACCTCGTGCTTCGCGCCCAACTTCGCCTACCAGCTGTGCGTCAAGCGCATCAAGGACGCGGAGCTCGAGGGCCTGGACCTGAGCGCGTGGGAGCGGGCCTACAACGCCGCGGAGTTCATCCACGCCGACACCGTGCGCCAGTTCTCCGAGCGCTTCCAGCCCTGCGGCTTCGAGCAGGACGCGTGGTTGCCCTCGTACGGCATGGCGGAGATGGTGGTGGGCGTGTCCTCGCGGGCCCGGAACGAGCCCCTGCGCATGGAGACGCTCTCCCGCTCCGCGCTGGCCTCGCGGCGGCGGGCCGAGCCCCACCCCGACGGCAGGGGCCCGGACGCGTTCACCGTGCTCAGCGTGGGCCGGATGCTCAACGGCATCGAGCTGCGCATCGTCGACGACGAGGGCCGTCCGGTGGACGAGCGCCAGGAGGGTGAAATCCTCCTGCGGGGCACGTCCCTCTTCAGCGGCTACTTCAAGAACCCCGAGGCCACCGACGGCGTGCTGCGCGACGGCTGGCTGTACACCGGGGACCTGGGCTACGTGGCCGACGGCGAGCTCTTCATCTGCGGGCGCAGCAAGGATCTCATCATCAAGGCGGGTGAGAACCACCACCCGTACACCATGGAGAACGCCGCCTCCCAGGTGGCCGGCATCCGGGTGGGCTGCGTGGCCGCCGTGGGGGTCAACAACCTCCAGACGGGCACCGAGGACATCGTCATCGTCTGCGAGACGACCGAGACGAAGCCCGACGCGCTGCGCCAGCTGTGCAAGCACGTGGAGGAGATGGTCTACCAGGGCTCCGGCGTGCGCCCCAACCGCGTCATCCCCGTCGCCCCGCACACCGTGCCCAAGACGACCAGCGGCAAAATCAAGCGCGCCTACATCCGGCAGAACATCGAGGCCTTCGAGAGCCTCTCGCTGCTGGTGACGCCCCCGGCCCGGCAGGCCATCGTCCACTGACCGCCCCCGCCTGGGGTTACACGGACTTCATTTCCCGACGCCGGAGCGCCCCAGCGCTCCGGCGTTTTGCTTTTTCACAACTCTCCGGGACTCCCACATGTCCGCATAACTGGAATCTTTCAGAAGCGTCACTTCTCCCCTTGTGAGACTCGAATTCTTGGTATATAGGCTAGACCAATTTTTCCTGAGGAGTTGGAAATGTCCCGTGGCGGTGTCTCCAAGAGTGGGAAGTTCGCGGTGGTGCTCGGCGCCGTCATGGCGCTGACGGGTTGCAACAACGCCGAGCAGCAGCCGGCCGAGGAGCAGCAGCCCACGCAGCAGGAAGTGAGGAGTGGCTGCGCTACGGTGGACCTCACCGAGGCCGAGAAGGCCACGGTGGAAATGGCGATCAGCGGCCGTACGCGCGCGCAGGCTCGCGCCAACGGCTCGGTGAACGTGAACGTCTACTGGCACGTCATCAACAACGGCACGGGCATCGCCAACGGTGACATTCCCCAGACGCAGATCGACGCGTCCATCGCCGTGCTGAACGACGCGTACAAGAACACGCCGTTCAAGTTCACCCTGGCGGGCGTGGACCGCACCACCAACTCGCAGTGGTACACCTGCTCCGGCGGCGGCTGCGAGACGAAGATGAAGAACGCGCTGCGCAAGGGCGGCGCGGGCGACCTCAACGTCTACTCCAACAACATGGGCCGTGGCCTGCTGGGCTGGGCGACCTTCCCCTCCAGCTACGCCTCCAACCCGAAGATGGACGGCGTGGTCATCCTCTACAGCACCGTGCCCGGCGGCACCGCGGCCCCCTACAACGAGGGTGACACGCTCACCCACGAGGCCGGCCACTGGTTCGGCGCGTACCACACCTTCCAGGGAGGCTGCACCGGCTCGGGCGACTACGTGAGCGACACCCCGGCCGAGTCCTCCGCCGCCTACGGCTGCCCGGTCGGCCGCGACACCTGCTCCACCTCCGGCCTGGATCCCATCACCAACTTCATGGACTACACCGACGACGCGTGCATGAACACGTTCTCCGCGGGCCAGGCCGACCGCATGGACGCGCTGACCATCCAGTACCGCGGTATCTGATTCGCGCCC
The DNA here is from genome assembly GCF_016859125.1 of Archangium violaceum. Lineage (NCBI taxonomy): Bacteria > Pseudomonadati > Myxococcota > Myxococcia > Myxococcales > Archangiaceae > Archangium > Archangium violaceum. Next base: position 1,675,255 of record NZ_CP069338.1, read on the forward strand.
GAGAAGTCCCGAAGTCTCGAAGTCCTGACGCCGGAGCGACCCCAGACGCTCCGGCGTCTTTTTTCGTGCGGGTCAGCCGGGGACGAGGTGGTAGCTGTCCACGCGAACACCCGGCATGACCACCGTGGGAAGCAGCTCCGCGGAGAACACCCGGAGGAGCCTGTCCCTCCTATGACATGCGCGTGCGCCGCCCCGCCGCGGGGAGATGGATCCTCACGAGCGCCCGCCGCCCGGAATCGGCTGGAGCCGGATGGCCCCCTCGGTCGGAGGCTCGACATGAGGTCGCTCGGGCCGCGCACGCGCGGTGCGTGAGGAGGCTGCTGCCTGGCCCCACGCGCAGCCGATGGCCGCGCCACTCCACGCTGCGACGCACGAGGCCGCGCGCCCAGGCCGCGAAGAGCAGCGCGTCCTTGAGCGGCAGCGAGAGGAGCATGCGCCACGGCAGGCGCAAGGGGCGCATCGCGCTCGCCACGGTGAGATCGTACGCCCCCTTGAGCCCCGCCACCGCGCCCGCCAGGGCGAGCGCGCGCGGCACGGGCCACAGCAACGCCCCGATGAGCGCGAGCGGCCCGGGGTGCAGGAAGAGCTGGGCCACATAGGCGGGCGTTGACAGGAGGCTGCGCTGGATGACGCTCCACCGCATGTAGCGCGCGTAGAAGTCGCCCACCCGCTTATGGGTGCTCACCGCGATGACGCAGTGGGGTGCGACGACCACGCGCTTGCCCAGGCGCTCGCGCACCAACTTCCCGAGGACGTAGTCCTCGGCGAGCAGATCCTTCACCGCCTCGAAGCCACCCATGCGGGCGAGGTCCGCCCGCCGCAGCGCCATGCTCTTGCCCACGACCACGGAGCGACCGCCGCCACGCTTCGCGGCAATCATTCCCGCGCCCACCCCGCACGTCATCTGCAGGTTGTCGAGCAGCGAGCCGAGGCTCCTCTCGCCCACGCCGGCCACCGGGTGGGTGACGAGCCCCACCTCGGGATCCTCGAAGGCGCGCACCACGCCCGCGAGGTAGCCCTCGGGGGCACGCACGTTGGAGTCGGAGATGATCAGCAGCTCGTGGCGCGCGGCGCGCTCGAGCGTGAGGAGCTGGTTCACCTTGGGGTTGAGACCCGGGGCGCCCTGCTGCACCACCACCCGGAAGACGTGCGGCCAGCGGCGCGCCGCCTCCTGGGCGAGCGGGTATGCCGCGTCCTTCACGTCACGCACCCCGAGGAGCACCTCGTAGGGGCGCCCATCGGTGCACTGGCCCACGAAGGAACGCAGGTTCTCCTCCAGCTCGTCGTCCACGCCGCTCAGCGGCTTGAGGACCGACGCGCCGGGGCCTCCTCGCGGCGCACGCGTGGACGCCCCGCGCGCACGCGTGAGCACCGTGCCCGCGATGGCGAGATGCACGAGCATCCCCACGCCCGACAGCGCGAGCAGAACCTGACCCGCCTTGGACATCCCCCTCATGTCTCCTTCCTCCCGCCCGAGAAACCGGGTGGACGTGGCCGAGGGCGCGGGGCCGAGCGCGGGAAGACGACGTAGCGCAGGAGGCGCAGTTGTCCCACGGTGAAGACGGCCACGTCAGCCGCGAGTTTGGCGAGCACCACCAGCACGCCCACGCGGTCGGCGAGCCAGCCCACCAGCACCGCGTGCACCAGCATCGCACTGCCCGTTGCCGCACCGTAGCGCAACACCTGCGGCCCGAGCCCCGCGCCCACCGGGGTGGGTAGCCCGGCGAGCTTCACGCACGCGAGCAGGGTGAGGATGTCGAGCACGGTGGCCACCCCGCCCACCGCGAGCGAACGGGTGGCCCACGAGCGCCCCAGGTGGCGCCCGAGGCAGGAGAAGGCGGCAGTCGGCGCGGCGGGCACGGCCTCCCCGCCCCGGACAACACTCACCTCATCGACTCCAGTCACACCGCGCCCCATCCACATGGAACAATCTACGGCTCATGCCCCACCGTCCCGGGACGCTTGTGCACGGGCGCTCCTCAGGCCGCCTGGAGTACGTCTCGGGTTCTGGGCGTCGGCAGCGCGTTCTTCGCGAGCCGGTTGCTCTTCAAAGGGTCTTGCGGCGGTGGTTGCCACGCTCTCGAATGCAGCGGGGTCTGGCACGCTGCTGATCGCTTCCCACCAGGGGCTTCGTTCCATTGGACAGCTCGCCGTTCTGGGCGTTGTGTCCACCTTCCTCGGAACCACGGTGCTCTGCCCCTCCTTCCTCGCGCTGCTCGAGCGGTGGAAGGAGCGCGGCCGGGGAAGGAATGGCGAGGGTGGAGTCCCGCTCAATCGGGCAGGGAGAAGCGGTAGACGACCTCCAGGTCACCCCTGCTGAAGCCCTTGAGCACCTCGTGCGGAATCTCCTTGCCGCTCAGGTAGGTGAGCCCGCCAGACGCGAAGCCCATCACCGACAGCTCGAAGTAGATGTGCGGCCGGGGCACGCCGGTGATTCGCAGCTCCACCACATTGCCGCGGACCTGCGCCGTCAGATCGCCCTCGGTGAAGTACCCCTTCCAGATGCCCGGGGTGAACAGCGCGAAGCGCCGGTAGTCCCCCTTGCTGAACAGCGCCTTGAGCTGGCCCTGGCCCAGCGCGTACTCGGCGGACTTCAGGCCGTATTTCCAATAGGCGTGCGGATCCCCCGCGTAGAACTGCTGGGTCATGGCGTCGTTGAGCCGCAAGAAGGCCTCCGCCGGGATGCGCGTCACGGGCAACACGGGCTGGGCGAAAACGGGGTCCCGCTTCGCCTGCTCGGCGAGAAATGAGAGCCAACGCTCCCTGCCGAAGGTCTGCTCCGCCTGGAGCTGCCGTGCCAGGAACGCGACGCCTTTGACATCCATTCGTGTGCCTCCACTACTACCGTCCGGCCCGTATTCTGCGATGGGTCGCGCCGCCATGCGAGACGCAGTGCGACAATCGCAATAGCCGCCGGAGCCCCAGCCCGTCTTGCCAATCAGGGTGTGTACACCTCGGCCGTGGAGACATTCTCAGCATTCGAGAGTTCACCGCCCGCCACCAGCACCTTGCCCGACGTCAGCAACGTGGCCGTGTGGCCCTCGCGGAGCTCATCCAATGAGCAAGTGGGAGACCAGCTCGGACAGTCCGGGATGCCCACGGCGGAGAACCGGGTGGTGACCGACTGGTCCAGGACATCGCTCACGGTGGCCGTGAAGGACGCGGTCTCTCCCGGTCCCAGACACGCGGGGGCCGTCCAGCGGGCCTGGCTCGTGGTGGCGGTCTCCTGCACGAGACTCAACGTGCCGACACTCGCGGACCACGAGAAACGAAGTCCGCATCCCAGTGGATCCTCCGCGGTGACCTGGAAGGACAGCTGGCCCGTCCCCTCCACATAGGAAGAAGACTCGGGCGCCTCGCGGAAATACGGTGCCATGGACTCATCCCCGGCCGCACTCACCTCACGCGCCGGGGCGCGCAGGCAGAACTCTCCCAGCTCCTTGTCGAAGTCGATGCAGCCGGAGAGGAAGACCAGCAGCCCCCCCACGCTCGCGGGCAGCCATGCACGGCCTCGACTGCCACCAATCCCGGACACCTCCGCGACGGGCACAGCGGATGCGATAGGCATGGCCAGAGGGGCGGCTCGTATGGCCTGGGGCGAGGGAGCGGACACGACCGGTGGCTCGGGCCGCGCCTCGGGCTCGGCCTCGCGGCTTGGTATGGCCCGCTTCGCCAGGCCGCGCTTCACCTGAGCGCGCAAGGATTCGAACCGCCGCCCCGCGCGTGCGCGCGCCAGGGCATGAGCACGATACGGCCCAGCAGCACCCGCCGCGAGCCCCATCCCACCAGGCACGATCGAGAAACGGATTCGATGCCGCTCAGTCCATCTTCCCATCCCCCGCGCCCCCCCGCTCGGACGGAGCACCGTCCAGGCCCCGCGCCGTCTCGTCCTCGATACCGGAGATGAGGGCATCGACGCAGGACATGAGTTCCTCGAAGGAGTACGTCAAGAGCTCCGAGAGGTTCTCATCGCCACCGGGCTGCGAGGCCTCGTCGGGGAGGGAGCTGTACCCGTCGGGCCGCGCCCCGGAGGGCTTCGGGTCCTTGTCTGAATCGACAGGCAGGGAAGACGGCTTGGAAATGGTCTTCGACATGTCCACTACTCCAGTCCACCAGCCGTCCCAGCCCCCTGGAGAGGAAGTGGTTGGAAGCGATGTGATCCACGGCCCTGGCCAGCACTCCCCCTGCCACCTCGTTCACTGACCACCTCGACCCCGCCACCCGAGAGCATCTTGGGAGCCACCACCGCGGCGCCACCAACGACCACGAGCCCGACGGCGCCCATGGCGATCCACTTGAGCAGCGAGGATCTGGGAGCCGCGGGTTTCGGCGCGGCCATGGCTGGAGCCTTGGGAGAAGCAGCCACCGGAACGGCTCCCGGCGCCACCCGGGTCATCGTGCGGCCGGACACCGGGACGGCGGGCTGCCGCGTGGGCTCGGGCGCACGGGGCGGACGTGCCGGCGTGGAGCGCGAGGCAGCGGCCGAAACCACGGGCGCCGGAGCCGAGGCGTTCCGAGCCGGAGGCGTGGGCGGCAGGAACCGGCAGACCTCGGTGCGCTCGTCCTCGCCAGCCGCGTCCGGGGGAGGCGCGGGAGGACGCGGTGCCGTCACCGCCTGGCGCTGTGGCATGACCCTCGTCCCGCCCTGAGTGACGGGCGCGCGAGGCGGACTGCCCGAACCCGAGCCCTGCTGTCCCCCCACGCTCGGAAACGAGCCCGTGCACAGGGCATTCTGGGTGGGGCCGAACTCCGCGAGCCGATCGCCCAGCGTGGCCTTGAAGAACTGGGCCACCGCCGCCGGCGACGAGTGGAGCCGGTGGCGGACCATCACCGCTTCGATCTCCTCGCGCATGGCCGCGGCGGACGGAGTGCGACGCGCCGGATCCTTCACCAGCGCGCGCAGGATGAGAGCCGACACGTCCTGGGGAATGCGGGGCTCGAGCTGCGACGGCACGGGCACCGGTTCACGCATGATGGCGTTGAGCGTGGCCGCGTCATGGTCGCGCCTGAAGGGCAGTTGGCCGGTGAGCAGCTCGAAGAGCACCACGCCCAGGGCGAACACGTCGTTGCGCGCGTCCAGGGGGCGGCCCGCGGCGGCCTCGGGGGAGGCATAGGAGATCTTCCCCTTCAGCTCGCCCGACCGGGTGTTCTCCTCGCCCTGCACCTTGGCGATGCCGAAGTCGCTCAGCTTGATGGCGCCATCGAGCGAGATGAGGACGTTGTGGGGACTCACGTCGCGGTGCACCACCGGGTGGGGCACACCGGCCGGATCCACGTAGCCGTGCGCGTAATGCAGGCCCGCGGCCGTCTCGGCGACGATGCGCAGCGCGTGCTCGATGGGCAGGGCCAGCCCCTTGCGCCGCAGCTCGTTCATCAGCTTCTTGAGATCCGGGCCACGCACGTACTCCATGAGGATGTACGCCACGCCATCGTTCATGCCCACGTCGAAGGTCTGCACGACATTGGGGTGCGTCAGGCGCGCGTTGGCCCGCGCCTCCGCGAAGAGCATGTCGACGAACTCCGCGTTCTCGGCGAACTGCGGAAGGACCTTCTTCATCGCCACGAACTTCTCGAACCCCTTCACACCGACCTGCCTGGCGAGGAACACCTCGGCCATGCCGCCCTGGCCCAGCTTGCGGATGATCTGCAGCCGGGTGGCGCTGCTGGAATTGCCGATGTCCGAGCTACCGCCCTCGGCGTCCGGCACCAGCCTGGAGGAGCCGAAGAGGTACTGGCTGAGGGCCCGCGGCTCGAGCGCCTCGAAGTCCTCCAGCGGCTGCTCCACCAGCGACGAGCGGCCGAGCAGCGGCACCAACTGGGGGATGGAAGGAAGGCGCGCGATCCCACCGCAGATGGGGCACTCGCGCTCGGGGCTGGCGTTGACGCGCAGCTTGGCCAGGTACTCGGAGGCCAGGGCGCGCTGGTGGTGCTCGTGGCCGCAGTTGCGGCACTCACACGGCAGCCACAGCGTGCCAATCCGCGCGGAGAGCTTCTGG